>QKAK01000068.1 GCA_003247225.1 Spirochaetota bacterium
GAAGCGGCGGACCGCGCCGACGACGAGGGTGTCGTAGTAGCCTATCGGGATCCAGCGTCCCCAGTACTGGTCGCCTCGGTCGTGGTGATGGGCGCAACGCGGGTTCGGGCAGAAGGTCGGGATCATGGCGGCACCTCCGCCATGTTAATGCCTCTCCGAGCTCCGACGCTTGCGCTATGCTCTACAAGGTTCGAGGAACTAAGAAAGCGATTGCGCACCTAGGTTTTTAACCGTATACTGCCCGGGCCGCGTCGACTCTCGCGCGGCGTACCGCTTGGTTTGCTTGGGTGTCCTTCCGGCATCGTCCGTAAACGAAGCTAGGTAAACGGCATAAGCCGTATTATTCTAGCCGTCCGTCTATGGAGTACGCGATGCCCCATTCTCCGCTCCGGGAATCGAGCCCCTCCTTCAGGCGACGGCCTCGCGCTTCGCGCCGGAAGGAGGCCATGGGCCGCATGATCGCCCTAACGCACGACGTTCCCCTCACCAATCATCAATCCAGGAGAAACACTCAATGATCCAGAACGCGCTACCGTACGTCGCATTCCTAATATTCTTCGCCGGACTGCTCGTCTTCCTCGAGAAGACACTGAAGCTCAAGGTCTTCAAGTACGTCCCCGCCATCGTCATGCTCTATTTCTTCGCGATGCTGCTGTCGACGCTCGGCGTCTGGCAGAAGACGCCCGCCATCAATGGCGCCTATAAGGCGCTCAAGAACGGACTCCTGCCGGCGATGATCTTCCTGATGCTGCTACGCTGCGACCTCCGGAAGATCGCCAAGCTCGGCCCCAGGATGATACTCGGCTTCTTCGCCGCCACGGTCACCATTATGATAGGCTTCATCGTCACCTTCGCCATCTTCAAGGGCGCCTTCGAGCCCGGCAGCTGGAAGGCCTTCGCGGCTCTGTCCGGTAGCTGGATCGGCGGCACCGGCAACATGGTGGCGGTCCAGGGCGCGCTCAACGTGCCCGATTCGGCCATGGGCTATACGTTGCTGATCGACTCTATCGACTACTCGATCTGGGTGATGTTCCTTCTCTGGGCCGTATCGTTCGCCCCCGCATTCAGCAAGTGGACCAAGTCAAACTCCAGGGCGCTCGACGAAGTCGGCCAGAAGCTCAGCGCCTCTACCGAGGGCGCCAGGACGAACGTCGAGTTCGTCGACCTGATCGTGCTCCTCGGCACGAGCCTCCTCGTCGCAGCGCTGTCCATCTGGATCGGCGACATGATGCCCAAGTCGGTGTTCTTCCAGAGCTCGACCTGGACCGTGCTGATCGCGACCGTGGCCGGCGTCATCTGCGCGATGACCCCGTTGGCCAAGCTGCCCGGCTCCAATCACCTGTCCAACCTGATGCTGTACACCATCGTAGGCCTGATCGCCTCGAGGGCGAACTTCGCAGAGCTGACCCAGGCCCCGATCTACATCCTGGCCGGTTTCTGCATCCTGGGCATACACGCGATCCTGCTCGCCCTGGTCGCCAAGCTGTGCAAGCTCGACCTGTTCACCTGCGGCGTCGCGAGCCTGGCCAATATCGGCGGCGTCGCGTCGGCTCCGATCCTGGCCGCCGCCTACGGCGAGGCCCTCGTGCCGATAGGCGTGCTGATGGCCCTGATGGGCTATATCGTCGGCACCGGCGGCGGCCTGCTCGTCGGCAAGGTGCTTTCCATCCTATAATCGGCGTCCCGGGACCGCGGCGGAGACGCGGCCCCGGGGCCAGCTCATTTCGATCCGGAGGTAGCCATGTACGACCCCTCGTCGATCTACGTCGTCGGTAACTCGAAGACGAACACCGAGAACGCGATCACCACCCTATACAACTCGTTCTATATCGGCTTCGTGCTCGACCCGTCGAGCGGGCTAATATATGACGCGAGCTGTTCCGCCACGATCAGGACGACCGACGAATTCGTGCGGGGCATCTTCGTGGGCAGGATGATGGGCCGGGACGACGCGTCGCTCGACGACGAGGTTAGGCGCCGCTACCACGGATCGTCGCAGAAGGCCATCCTGGTCGCCTATAAGGACGCCGCGAAGAAGCTGGCGGAGATACAGGCCCGGCTGGGAACGGAAGGACCCCGTAATGAAGATCAAGGAACTTAGGATCGGCCGCATATCGGTACCGCTTAAGAAGCCGTTCAAGACGGCGCTCAGGACCGTCGAGAGCGTCGAAGACGTCATAGTCGAGCTGCACGCCGACTCGGGCGAGGTCGGCTACGGTGAGGCGCCGCCGACCGGCGTCATAACCGGAGACACGACCGGAGCCATCGTCGGAGCTATCCAGGACCATATCGGCAAGGCCGTCGTCGGGCTGGACGTGGAGAACTTGGACGAGATCATGGCGCGCATCGACGCCTCCATCGTCCACAACACCAGCGCTAAGGCCGCCGTAGACATCGCCGTCTATGACCTGTTCGGCCAGATGTGCGGCCAGCCGCTATACCGCCTCTGGGGCGGTTACCGTAAGGAATTCGCCACCGATATTACGATCAGCGCCAACGGACCCGAGCAGATGGCTTCCGACGCCGCCGAGGCCGTGGCTCTCGGCTATAAGACGCTGAAGATCAAGCTCGGCAAGGACCCGGCCCAGGACGTTGCCAGGATGAAGGCGATCAGGGCCGCCGTCGGCTACGGGATCGACCTGCGGGTGGACGCCAACCAGGGCTGGAAACCTAAGGAAGCTGTCAGGCTGATCCGCGCCATCGAGGACGCGGGGCTGGCGCTCGAGCTGGTGGAGCAGCCGGTGGCGGCCCACGACCTCGAGGGCCTCAAGCACGTGACCGACAACGTCTCGGTGCCGGTTATGGCCGACGAGAGCGCCTTCTCGGCCCGCGACGCCCAGCGCATCATGGAGATGCGGGCGGCCGACATCGTTAACATCAAGCTGATGAAGACCGGCGGCGTGCATAACGCGCTGCGCGTCTGCTCGCTCGCCGAGGTCTACGGCGTCGAGCTGATGATAGGCTGCATGCTCGAGGCCAAGGTCAGCGTGACGGCGGCCGTACACCTGGCGGCCGCCAAGAAGGTGATCACGAAGGTGGATCTCGACGGTCCCGTGCTGTGCAGCGAGGACCCGATAGACGGCGGCGCCGTGTTCGCCGAGTCGCTCGTCAGGCCGAACGAGGCGCCCGGCCTCGGTATAACGGGTATCCGGGGGCTTCGCTACCTGTAGGCGGCCGGCGCTATCCGTCGCTTCGCGATTCTAGAGATACGATCAGGGGCGCTCCGGTTGGAGCGCCCCTGTTTTTTGATATAGTTCCTCGAACCTTGTGAAGGATTCCCACCTACTACAGGCGATAGCGGCTAAGCCATTCGGATGACGCTCCATCGAGTATCGAATCCCGACGTCTCACAAGCTTCGAGGAACTAATGCTTTAGAGTCTCGAGATCAGCTCCCTTACGAAGCGGTAGGAGCGCTCGACCGACGCTATCTCGACGCGCTCGTCCGGCGAGTGGGGATAGCGTATGGTCGGGCCGACGGACAGCATGTCCCAGGCCGGGAAGCGCGGCCTGAATAGGCCCGTCTCGAGGCCGCCGTGCGTCGATGTGACGCGCGGATCCTTGCCGAATAGTTCGCGGTAGACGGCGACCGCCTTGCCGAGGAGGGGGCTGGCCGGGTCGGGGCTCCACGCCGGCGAGACCGCCGGCCGCCTCTGGCCGACGGTCCAGCCGTACTCGGCGACGCCGGCCAGGCGCTTCTCAACGGTGGCGGCGAGCGCCTCCTTCTCGTCGTCGGAGGAGCTGCGAACCATCACGAGCGTGTCGAGCCTGAAGCGGCCGGAGTCCGGCGCTACGGCCCCCTCTACCTTGCCGAGGTTAAGCGACGTCCTGATCAGGCCGGGCATGTCCGGCTCCATCGCGACGAGGCCGTTCGGGAGGGCGCCGAGCATGGTCAGCATCGAGTCGACGTCCTTAGGGGACAGGCATGACGATGGCCCGGCGCCGCCGGCCGCGGCGGGCGCGATCGCGGCTACCAGCCCGGGATCCTTGTCGCCGAGCGCTATGCGGACGGCCGACGCCTCTGACTGGAACGCGGCGCGGAATTCGGCGGCCCGCGCCGACTCGACGCCGACGACGGCGCGCGCCTCCCTCGGGATGGCGTTGGCCGCCGTGCCGCCCGCGACGGAGGCCAGGTGGAGCGCGACGCGCGTCCTGGCCAGGATGCCGACCAGGAGCAGGGTCGCGTTGGCCCGGCCCTTGTCGATGTCGACGCCGGAGTGGCCGCCGAGCAGCCCCTCTACCGAGGCCTCGTACCACTCGAGGCCGTCAGGGGCGCCGGTCGCCGGTATGGACAGCTCCGCGATCGTCCTGACCGCGCCGGCGCAGCCTATCGTCAGCTCGGCCTCGTCCTCGCCGTCCAGGTTCAGGAGCAGCGAGCCCGAGACGAAGCCGGGCTCGATCGCGCGGGCGCCGCTCATGCCGTCTTCCTCGTTGACGGTGAACAGGCACTCGAGCCCGCCGCTGCGGAGCTCCCGGTCCTCGAGCAGGGACAGGGCCATGGCCACGCCGATTCCGTCGTCGGCGCCGAGGGTCGTGCCCTCGGCTACGAGCCATGCGGGGTTCTTTGGATCGAGCCGCGGCCGTATCGGGTCGCGGTCGAAGTCGTGGCCTGACTCGGCGGATTTCTGCGGCACCATGTCCAGGTGGGCCTGCAGGATGACGCCCGGATGGTCTTCCATGCCGAAGACCGCGGGGCGGCCCATCGCCACGTTGCCGGACTCGTCTCGCCTGGCCTCTATGCCGCGCTCCGCGGCCCAGCGCATCAGCGCGTCCCCGAGGGCCTCCTCGCGGTGGGACGGATGAGGTATCGCGCATATATCGAAAAAGTGTTTCCAGACCGATCTAGGCTGCAGTTCGTCGATGTGCATTCGCTGTGCTCCTCCGCCTCGATAGTACCACGGATACGCCGGAGTAGGCGAGCGCGGCGAGATTATCCGGGCCGGCTAGAGCCGTATCTCGTAGAGCCTGCGAGGCCTGCCGGTCTTAGAGCGGCTCTCCATCGCCACGACGACGGCCTTGCCGGCCGAGGCGATACCGCCCAGGATACGGCGGGCGCTCCGCTCGCTGATGTCGAGGCCGGCCGCGAACTCCTCCACGTCGAAGCGGTCCTTGCCGGCCATCCTCACGAGCGAGCGTATCTTGGTGACGTAGGCCGCGCTCAGTCCAGTAGCGGCCGATACGGCGCGGACCTCCGCGTCGGTCTCCGCCAGGCTGTAGCGGAAGCTCCGGGCCTCGGCGGACACCGGGCCGATGATCTCCCCGTCGACGTCGACGGAGTAGAGGTTGCAGCCCTCGGTCGCCTTCGCGCGGTCGAGGGCCTTCCTGGCGTTCGACTCGGCGTTGAAGGCGGTCGTGCCGTAGCCGAGGCCGGCGCAGAAGTCGATGCCGGCCCGCTCGGCCGATTCTAGGAGCGTCTCGAGGCCGGCCTCGTCCTCCATGCTGCCGCGCGTGGCGAATAGTAGGTACTTGTCGTGGCCCGAAGGGAAGACCGAGCCGAGCACGCGCTTCGCGTAGTCGATCATCAGGCGCTCGAATTCGTTCCTGAGGCGCAGGAAGCCGTACTCGGAGACCGGGTTCCTGCCGGTCTCCCGCAGCTTCAGGATGGTCACGGCGATCTGGTACGCGCGGAATTTGTTCTTCTCGCTGATGTACACGGCCTTCTGGATCGTGTCGCGTATTATGTACTTGGTCGGGTAGACCTTATGGCAGCGTAGCCCTCGGGCCCTGAGGATGTCGTGCGTCTTCGTGAGCCCGGTCAGCGCCGCGTCGACCCTGCCCTCGGCGATGAGGCGGGCGTGCATCTCGGCCAGCTCCTCGTACGACGTCCCCTCCTCGTACTCGACGATCTCGAGGTTGCCGAACCTGAAGCCGAGCTCCTCGGCGGTCTCCTCGAGGGTCTCGCGGTCTATCGAGTCGACCGATATCCTGTCGAAGCTCTCGCCGGCGTCGCGCATGTCCCATAGCGCCTTGACGATGCAGGTGCCGACGCGCGGGAGGTACAGGCAGGGCTTGTCCGTGACGTTCGCGTAGCTGACGAGCTTGTACGGGATGATGCCCGAGAACAGGATCGCGTCGACTTCTCGATCCAGGGCGATCGCGAGGCCGACGCTCTCCTCCTTGCGCTCGTATACGCTCGTGACGAATTCGACGGTGCTCTCGTACCTGGATCCGGCGTCGAGTATCCGCCGTACGGAGTCGCGGGGGCCGATCAGGCCTATGCGCGTTTTCATGATGCGGTCCGCCTTGGAAAAAGCCTGCTCCGGGAGACGCGGGCGTTCCCCGGGCAGGCTTACTGTACGTAAATTCCGCGGTCGTGGCAACGATGCGCCGCGACGTCGTCGTTCCCCTAATCCTTCGCGAGCAGCCTGAGCGCCGTCCGGTACAGGGTCTCGACGGCCGGCGGCATCGCCGCCTCGTCGAAGTCGAAGCGCGGCGAGTGGTGCGCGTCGGCTATGCGCGCGCCGAACACCGAGTAGAGCGCCTTGCCGCCGCGCGCCGCGACGCGGTTCATCATGAAGCTGTAGTCCTCGCTGCCGCCGAGCGGGAAGGGCTCCTCGGACACCCTGACGTATCCGGACTCGGCGGCGCACTCGGCCGCCAGCGCCTGGAGCCCGGGGTCGCTCTCGGCCCCGGTCGCCTCGCCCATGCGCTCGATCCTGACGGAGACGCCGTAGGCCGCCGCGACGCCGGCGACGACGCGCTCGACCTCGGAGACCATGTACTCGTTCAGCTCGGAGCTCTCGCCCCTGGTCTCGAGCACGAGCGTCGCGTCCCCGGGGATGACGTTCCTGCCGGAGCCCCCGACGATACGGCCGACGTTGACGCGGGTGGCCCCGGCCGAGTGCCGGGGGATGCCGGCTATCTGGAGCGCGGACGCGGCGGCCGCGAGCAGCGCGTTGCGCCCGAGCTCGGGGTTCATGCCTGCGTGGGCGGAGCGGCCCTCGAAGCGGACGTCCAGCTTCGTCGTCGCCAGGAAGCCGCCGAGTTCCGGGTAGAAGGACCGGTCGCCGTCCGGCGCTATGCCGAGGTGGCCCGCGAGGATGTAGTCGACGTCGTCGAGGACGCCGCTCCCGGCCACGCTCTTGGCGCCGCGGACGCCTTCCTCCGCGGGTTGGAAGATCAGCTTGACGGCGCCCGACCACGAGTCCCTGTCGGCCGCGAGCAGGCGGGCGAGCGCCAGGCCTATGGCCGCGTGGCCGTCGTGGCCGCAGGCGTGCATCGATCCCGGGTGCGTCGACGCGTAGCCGTCCCGGGCCGGGAGATGCCCGGGCTCCCGCGACTCGTCGACGTCGACCGCGTCGATATCGAAGCGGAACGCGACGACGGGGCCCGGCCCGTTCTCCATGACGCCGGCGACCGCGGTGAAGCCGCCGGCCATCCTGGCGACCAGGGCCGGGTCGGCGCCCTCGCGCGCACGCGTCGAGCGTCGCCGCGGGCGGCACGCCCATCATGAGGTCCCCGTCCATGACCTCGCGGCCGACGAGTACGCGCCAGCCGGAGTCCTCGAGGGCCTTCGCTATGGTCGAGGCAGTCCAGAATTCGGTGAAGCCGCTCTCCGCGTGGGCGTGGAAGGCCCGCCGGTCGGCTACCATGCGCGCCAGTAAGGCCTCGCGGTCTATCGTCACGCTATGCCCCCTCGCCCTTGCCGAGCTCGAGGGCGCAGCGTACCAGGACGCGGACGCCGTAGCCGAGCGCGCGCTCGTCGAAGTCGTAGCGCGGGTTGTGCGGCTGCACCGGCTCCTCGCCGGGCCTGCGGTAGCCGAGGAAGGTGAAAGCCGAAGGCACGGCCTTGGCGAAGAATGCGAAGTCCTCGCCTCCGGGAGCAGGCCTGCCGACCTCGGCGTAGCCGCCGTCGCCGAGCTCGGCGCGGATGCAGGCCTTGACCTTCTCGTACGTGCGCTCGTCGTTGATCAGCGGCGGGTAGGTCAGCCGGTAGTCGACGACGGCCCTGCCGCCGAGCGCCTCGGCCGTCTTCTCGGCTATGGCGATGAGCCGGTCGCGGACGAGCATGCGGACGCCCTCGTCGAAGCTGCGGACCGTGCCCTCGATCGTCGCGGTCTGCGGTATCACGTTGTAGCGCGACCCGCCCTTGAAGGTGCCGACCGTGACGACCGCCTGCTCGAACGGGTCGACGTTCCTCGAGACGATGCTCTGCAGCGCCGATACGATCTGGCTGCCGATGTAGATCGGGTCGATCGCGCGGTGCGGCAGCGACGCGTGCCCGCCCTTGCCCTCGACGGTGATAATGAAGGGGTCCGAGCCGGCCATCATCGCGCCGGGTTTCGTGCCGACGACGCCGAGATCCTGGTCGGGCCACAGGTGCATGCCGACCATGCAGTCGACCCTGGGGTCCTCGAGGGCTCCGTCGCGGATCATGTACTGGGCCCCGCCGCCGGTCATCGCGTCCTCCTCGGCGGGCTGGAATATAAGCTTGACCGTTCCGTGGAGGCGATCGCGCATCGCCGTCAATACCTTCGCGGCGCCGAGGCCCATCGCGGTATGGCCGTCGTGCCCGCAGGCGTGCATCATGCCCGGCACGGTCGAGCGGAAGTCGTGGTCGGTGAGCTCGTCCATCTCCAGCGCGTCCATGTCGAAGCGGAGCCCGACCGTCCGGCCAGGCTTCTCGCCGCGGATGACGCCGACCACGCCGGTACCGTAGTATCCGGTGCGGACCTCGACGCCGAGCCCGGCGAGCCGTTCGGCCACGATCGCCGAGGTGCGCGTCTCGCCGCCGCTCTTCTCGGGGTGGCGGTGCAGGTCCCTGCGAATTTCGACGATCCAGGGCAGGGCGTCCTGGACGAGCGTCTCGATAGACTCGTTCGAGGCCATGTGTTCTCCTTGCAGTCTTTAGGGAAGCGTAGGCCGGGCGGCCGCCGCGGCGGCGATGCCGGCGGCGGGGCCCGGTTTCCGGCGGGAGCGGGCGCTCCCGCCGTCGCCGATTACATGAATACGCCGGCGCCGGGGCCGAGGGGCAGCTTGAGCACCATCCACAGGACGATCTGGAGTATCCAGACGAGCCCGAACACCAGGCTGAACGGCAGCGTCATCGCCATCACCGTGCCGATGCCCGCGTCCTCGTCGTAGCGCCTGAGGAAGCCGAGCAGGATCGGGAAGTAGGGGAACAGCGGAGATATCGCGTTGGTCGTCGAGTCGCCGATGCGGTACGCCACCTGCGCGAAGGCCGGGGAGTAGCCGAGCATCATGAACATCGGCACGAAGACCGGCGCGAGCAGGGCCCACTTGGCCGAGCCGGAGCCGATGAACAGGTTTACGAACATCGTGAAGATGATAACGAGCACGACCATCAGGATGCCGGTCAGGTGCCAGGCCTTGAGCAGGTTGCCGAGCGATACGGCGAGCACGAGGCCCATGTTGGTCCAGTTGAAGTAGCTGACGAACTGGGCGATGACGAAGACCAGCACGATGTAGCCGGCCATGTCCTTCATCGCGGCGGTCATGTGCTTCGCGACGTCCGCGCCGCCCTTGATCTTGCCGGTCACGCGGCCGTACACGACGCCGATGATGAGGAACCACAGGAATAGGAACGCTATGATGCCGCTGAGGAACGGCGACGGCACGAGGCCGCCCTGCGGGTTCCTGAAGAACGAGTTCTTCGGGATCAGCACGGCGACGACGGCGGCGATATAGATGAGCGACGCGATGCCGGCGGCCTTGAGGCCCTTCTTCTCGGCGGCGCTCACGTCCATGCTGGTTTCCTCGACGGCGAAGCCGGCCTTGGGGGTATAGGGGCCTATCTTCTTCTCGACGGCCATCGTCACCCAGGTGCCTACCACGGTGAGGACGATGGTGGAGACGATCATGAAGAAGTAGTTTACCGCCGGGTTCACGACTATGGACGGATCGACGATCTTGGCCGCTTCCTGGGTGATGCCGGCCAGCAGGGCGTCGGTGCCGACGATGATCAGGTTGGCGGTGAAGCCGGCGCAGGCGGCCGAGTAGCCCGCGGCTATGCCGACTAGCGGGTTGCGCTTGGCCGCGTAGAAGATCATGCCGGCCAGGGGCGGTATGATGATCACCGCGGCGTCGGACGCGATGTTGCCGCAGAT
>QKAK01000131.1 GCA_003247225.1 Spirochaetota bacterium
ACGGGTCGGTGGGATCGATCATCGGCGGAGTATACCAAAAACCCCGGTCGAGGGCGAGGCCGCGCGGCGGGAAGCGACGCCGGCGGAATCGACGCCGACCCTTGCCCTCGTCGGATTATGCAAGTATGGTTACTATCCTACGCCTGTCGTAGGGCTCCCCCTTCGGGGCGCTTCGATCATTGGCCCGGGAGGCTGCATGAGATACGAGGACATCGGGCGCCACGCGTCCAGGTTCAAGGAATACGTCGAGCTGCGCGTTCAGGAGAACCGATCGATAGGCATCAGCCTCCTCAACGGAGACGTCGTCGGCAACGCGCGCGGCGCCCAGACCGGGCTGTCGGCCCGCGCGTTCAAGAACGGCGTCTGGGGCTTCGCGTCGTCGCCCGAGCTCGACGACGGGTCGGTACGCGCCGCGGTGGACAGGGCGATCGAGAACGCCCGCTTCCTCGGCGCCAGGGAGTCGGCGGGCGCCTTGACCATGGGGCCGCTGCCGTCCAGGCCGGGCCGCGGCGACTACGGCCTCGGTACCGCCAAGCCGCGCAGGAGCCAGAAGGAGCTGATAGAGTTCGTCCGCGCCATCGACGCGTACTGCCAGAAATACTACCCCGGCCTATCGTCGCGCTCGATCAGCCTGTCCTGCCTCGACATGGAGAAGACCGTCTTGACCGCCGACGGCGCCGAGGCCTACTCGATGACGCCCAGGACCATCATCGCCGTGTCGCTGACCGTCGAGGAGGGCGGCGAGCCGATCGACTTGTACGAGGTCTACGGCGGGCGCGGCCAGTTCGAGGACGTGTTCGACGACCCGAGGGACCTGTTCCCGAACGTCGACGCGCTGGCCGACAACCTGGCCCGCAAGTCCAAGGGCGTCTACGCCCGGCCCGGCGTCAGCGACGTGGTGCTGGACTCGGACCTCGCCGGCATCCTGGCCCACGAGGCGATCGGCCATACGGTCGAGGCCGACGGCGTGCTCGGAGGCTCGGTCGCCGCCGACGCGATGGGCCGCCGGGTCGCCAGCCCCCTCGTCACCCTGGTCGACTTCGCCAACACGGCGCTCGGCGAGACCTGCCCCGTGCCTATCTGGGTCGACGACGAGGGCGTCGAGGCGCGCGACGCGGTGCTGATCGAGGACGGCGTCCTACGCTCCTACATGCACAACAAGGAATCGGCCGCGCACTTCGGCGCCGAGCCGACCGGCAACGCCCGCGCCTACGGCTTCTACGACGAGCCGCTGATCCGGATGCGCAACACCGCGATCCTGCCGGGCGAGTCGAAGCTGCAGGACATGATAGCCTCGGTCGACGACGGCTACTACTTCATGCGCTCGTCCAACGGCCAGGCGGACTCCACGAGCGAGTTCATGTTCGGCGTCGTGATGGGCTTCGAGATCAAGGGCGGCAAGCTAGGCGACGCCGTCCGGGACACGACGATCTCGGGCGTCGCCTTCGACATGCTCAAGACGGTCACGGCCGTGTCCGACGACATGAGCTGGTCCTGCGGCGGCATGTGCGGCAAGAAGCAATCGATACCCGTAGGCATGGGCGGCCCGGCCGTCCGTTGCCGCGTCAACGTGGGAGGGCGGGCGTAAATGGCAGACTTCAACGGCATGGAGCTCGTCAGGAAGGCCGTCCGGGCCATGGAGGACGAGGGGGCGGACAAGGCCCAGGCCTCGCTGTCGCGCGGCGAGCAGAGCGAGCTGAACGTCGACGCCGGCCGCATGAGCCTATACCGCACCACCGTCAACGTATCGATACGGCTCAACGCCCACGTCGGCGGCCGCAAGGGCACGGTTTCGCTCAACCGCTACGACGACGAGGCGATACGCACCGCCGCGTCCGAGGCCATCGCGATGGCCCGCTCCAGCGAGCCCGACCCGGCGAACGACGTCTCGCCGGCCCGAGCGCTCGAGAGCTTCTCGTCCGGCGACGAGGAGCCGGACAGCGAGGCGATGTACGAGCGCCTGCGCGAGTTCGTCGACTACGCGGCCTCGACCTACCCCAAGACCAGGCTGGAGCAGTGCATCCTCGACTTCAGCCGCGGCCAGTCGTTCTACTCGAACTCGAACGGCGCCGAATTCGAGGAGCGCTCGGGCCTCTACGGCTTCTTCGCGATGTTCACGAGCAAGGACGGCGAGGCCGCGTCGAGCTTCAACTACTCGGGCGCGTCGCACCGGGGCCTCAAGAAGCCGCTCAAGGACTGGGGCGGCATCGACGAGCTGATGCGGCAGTCCGCCGAGCAGACCCGCGTCGAGCCGCTGTCCGGCGCCTTCACCGGCGACCTCGTGCTGACGCCCGACTGCCTCGGCGACTTCATCGGCTACCTCGACGGCGTCTACCTCGGCGACTACCCGCTGATCACCGGCAACTCGCCGTGGAAGGACAGGCTCGGCCAGGCCGTCGCCTCGCCGCTCGTCACCGTACGCTCCGAGCCGAACGGGCCGCGCGTCGAGGTCGGGTACGGCTACACCGGCGACGGCTTCCGCGCCGAGAACTGCCCGATCATCGAGGAAGGCCGCCTGGCCAACTACACGATAGGCTTCTACGCCTCGAACAAGACCGGCAAGGCCCGTTGCCCCTCGGGCGGAGGCGCCGTCGTCGTCGAGCCGGGCGAGACCGCCCTCGCGGACATGGTACGCGACGTCAAGCGCGGCATCCTCCTAGCGCGCTTCTCCGGCGGCAACCCGTCCGACAACGGGGACTTCTCGGGCGTAGCCAAGAACTCGTACCTGATAGAGGACGGCCGGATCGCGCGCCCGGTCGGCGAGACGATGATAGCCGGCAACGTGGCCAAGCTGTTCGAGTCGGTCCGCGCGGTGTCGAGGGAGACCGTCGACTACGGCTCGGGCATCCTGCCGTGGATGCTCGCCGGCGGGGTCAGCGTGTCGGGGAAGTAGGGTCCGGGCCGACGGGTAGCGGACCGGCCGGGGGCGGCCCTACGCCGTCCTCGGCTGCGACAGCTCGAGGTCCATGCGCTTGAGCTTCCTGCGGAAGTTGGTCGTGGCGTCGTCGAGTATGCCCTGCAGGTAGGCCATCTGGCGGTCCATCGACTCGGCGTAGAGGTCGCGGTCGATGCCCCAGCGCTCGGCGAAATGGCGGCGGGCGGCGGAGCGGATGCCGCCGTACCTGTCGTCGAGCAGGGCTACGGTCATGTCGTAGAAGCCCATCGTCTTGCGCAGCATGTCGAACTCGGTCTCGTAGCCGGGGAAGCCGGCCTCCTTGAATTCGTAGTACAGGAACAGGAGCTTTTCGAGGTACGCGCGGTCGGACATCTGGCCGACGAGGTCGGCGCTGGCGATTACGGCTCCGGCCTGCCTCTCGTCGAAGCCGGCCCAGGCCTGCTCGCCGTACTCTCCCTTGGTGCCCGTGGCGTAGACGAGGCGGGCGACGCGCTCGGCGCTATCGGGGCCGAGGCCGAAGCGCGCCGCGTTGCCGACCGCGAACGCCGCGGACCGGGCCACGTGCACGGCGGTGAAGCGGGCTCCGGTGCCGCCGTCCTCGCCGAGCGTCCGTATATAGCCGGTATCGTGGCAGACGGCCGCGACGAGCAGGTCGCGCGTCAGGTCGGCGGGATACGGCCCGCGCTCTATGAACAGGCCGTCGGCTATCCTCGCCGCGGCGAGCAGGACGGCCATGGTATGGCGTATATCGTGGTAGTCGGTATCGCAGGCCCGGTAGCCCGGGAAGCGCCCTTCGAACAGGTCGACGATGGCCGCGGCCGAGCGGGCCACGGGCTCCCATTCCTCGTCCCCGTACCAGAACCTGAATATCCTCTCGGCTTCCGCGACTACGGCCGCGGGACTCTCTCCGTCGACCAGCGTGGACACCTGCACGACATCGGGATCGCCCATCGACGGATCCTCCTTATTTGCGTATCCATTTTATGATAGCACGCCGAGGGCGACGAGACAGGTCGCGCGAAGAAAAAACGAGCGGCTCAGAGAGCGACGGTACGGTTCCGGCCGGAGCGCTTCGCGGCCAGCAGGGCCTCGTCGGCGCGGCCGATAAGGGAGTAGAAGCTCTCGTCGGGCCTGAGCGTGGCGACGCCGGCGCTCAGGGTCAGCGATACGCCGCCCTCGGCCGAGCACAGCCCGACGGCGGAGGACCTGAACTTATCGGCGGCGGTGACCGAGCCGGCCGAGTCGCACGACTCGAGCAGCGCGACGAACTCGTCCCCGCCCCAGCGGCACAGCGGGTCGCATTGCCTGAGCCCCGACTGGCCGCCCGCGGCGACCAGCTTGAGGGCCTTGTCGGACGCCTGCCGTCCCCGGCTCTCGACGACCTTGGCGAAGCCGTCGATATCGAACATCGCGACCGACAGGGCGGTGCCGTTACGCCTGGCTTCCTTGACCGCGTGGTCGCACAGGACGGAGAACGCCATGCAGTTGAAGGCGCCGGTCAGCTGGTCGTACGACGCGCTGCGCTCGAGCCTGTTCTGGAAACGGTCGAGCGACCGCGAGGCCGACAGGACGGCGAACGCTATGGCCACGGCGGCCACGGCCGCGGCCGCGATCGATCCGTAAGAACTCTCCGACGCCGAGGCGAACAGCAGCGAGGCCGCGAATCCGACGGCCAGGATGACGATGAGGGTCGCGATGAGCTGGCCCTTCTCGCCGAGTCCGGTCTTTGGTAGTTCTTCCATAATCCAGTATTGTCCACCACTTCCGCGAATCGCGCAATACCGGAGCCCGGGGGATCCTTTCGCCCCGCGGCCATTGCGCCGGCGCCCCCGCGGCGCTAGGCTTTAGGCGGAGACTGGGAGGTAACCGTATGGAAGCAACCCGGGTCTATATCGCGCTGTTCATCGCCGCGCTGGCCATCGTCGCGAGCGTCGTCGTGGTAAGCCGCAAGGACAGGAAGCGCCTGCCCTTCACCCCGTTATCGGGGGCGGCGCTCGCGCTCATCCTCGGCGGCATCGTCTTCGGCGGCTCCAGCCGGGCCCTGGGCTACGCGCTGATCGGCGCGGGCGCCGCGCTGGCCGTCGTCGGCTCGGTCCGCGCGGGTCGCCGGCGCGGGGCCGGCCGCGACGAGGCGAGGGAAGCCGGCCTCCGCGACGGCGACGAGCCGAAGCCCTAGCCGGCCGGAGCGAACGCCGCGGAGCCGCAGCAGTAGGCGCCGGCCAAGGCCAGGGCGCCGCGCAGGGCCTCGCGGTGCGTCCGCTCGTAGCCGTGCGACGCCTGTACGCCCGGGCCTATCAGCGCGTGCCGTATATCGTAGCCGGCCCTCAGCGCCGCGCCCGCGTCGGAGCCGTAGAACGGGAACACGTCGACCGCGTGGCGCAGCCCGAGGCCTCGGGCCAGCGCTATCAGCGCGTCGGTCATCTCCAGGTCGTAGGGCCCTCCCGAGTCCTTGGCGCAGATCGACACGCTGCGGTCGTCGGCGCCGAGGTCGTCGCCGATGGCGCCCATGTCGACGGCCAGGAATTCCTCGACGCCGGCGGGCAGGCCGGCCGAGCCGCCGTGGCCGACCTCCTCGTAGTTCGTGAAGAGCAGCCAGGTCTCGCGCTCGGGCGAGGCCGCTCCGTCGGCTACCAGCTTGGCGAACGCCAGCAGCACCCCGGAGCTGGCCTTGTCGTCGAGGTGGCGGCTCTTTATATAACCCGACTCGGTGACGACGGTGCGCGGGTCGAACGACACGAAGTCACCGGCGCCGATGCCGAGCGCCTTGGCGTCGTCGGCCTTGGACACGGGCTCGTCGAGCACGATCTCCAGGCTCGCGTCGTCGCGCTTGGCGCTGCCGACGTCGGCGTTGACGTGGACCGCCGGCTTGTCCAGCAGGAAGCGCCCGGTGAAGCGCTTGCCGCCCCTCGTATGCACGACGCAGTTCTCGCCCTCGATGTAGTTCTCGGGGAAGCCTCCGAGCTTGGAGACGCGGAGCGCACCGGACGGCTTGACCGAGCGCACCATCGCGCCGAGCGTGTCCAGGTGGGCCGCGAGCACGAGCGGGCGGCCGGAGCCGCCGAGCCTGACCCGCACCGAGCGCTTGTTCGTGTACTCGGGCTTATAGCCGAGCCGCTCGAGCTCGGCGAAGACGTAGGACTCGGCCTCCCGGGTATAGCCGGTCGGGCTCGGTATGCCGCACAAATCGACGATGCGCGCCACGGCGTAGTCGAGTATCGCTTGATCCATGATGTACTCCTCGCGCGGCATTGTACCATACGCCGCGCGAGGAGTTCCTATTTCCTCAGTAGCCTTCTCCGGTCGTCCGGCAGGTCGAGCGCCAGCGTCCCGCCGGGGTTCGGCGTCGTCCATGACGGGTTGAATCGACTACGATTCAACCTTGTAAGCAGCGCGCATCCTTGCGCGCTCATGAACCCCGGCGGAAGCGTCTACTTCCTCAGTAGCCTTCTCCGGTCGTCCGGCAGGTCGAGCGCCAGCGTCCCGCCGGGGTTCATGATGCCCTTGGGGTCGAAGTGGCGCTTGAGGGCGCGGAAGACGGCCATCGCCTCGGGGCCGACGTCGCCCTCGAGCCACGGGGCGAAGGCCTTGCCGATGCCGTGGTGATGGCTCATCGTCGCCCCGTACTTCTGGATATGGTCGAGGATGCCGGACTGGTAGGCCAGGTACTCGTCGAGGTCGTCCATCTTGGCTATGAAGATGAAGTACAGGTTGCAGCCCTGCGGGTAGAAGTGCGACATATGCGTCATGCAGATGGTGCCCGGCCGGGAGTGGCAGAATTCGCGGACGCCGGTATGGACCTCCTCCAGGTTGGTCCAGTTCACGGTGCACTCGAGGGTGTCGATCATGATGCCGAAGTCCTGCAGGTCCTCGCGCATGTAGGGGTCGCGGAAGCGGCCGTGTTCCCAGGCCCGGGTGACGTACGCGGTGGTGCCCATCGCGCCGCGGCTCCTGCAGATCCGCTTGATCCGCCGCTCGACGTGCCGCGCGAAGCCGCGCTCGCCGTCGGCGGTGCCGAGCATCAGGCAGCGCTCGCCCGGCTTGTAGCCGAACGCGGTCATCGCCGCGTCGAGCGCCGTGCCGGAGACGCCGTAGAGCCTGAGCGCCACGTCGGACTCCTCGGGGTCGGACAGCCTGAACACGCTCGGCATGCCGAACTCGCCCTGCATGACCTCGCGCGCCGCCTCCTTGGCGCTCTCCCAGTCGCGGAAGATGAACGAGTAGCGCCTCGTGTTCTCAGGCATGTACCTGCGCACCCGGAGCGTGGCCGAGTACAGGACGCCGAAGGTCCCCTCGCTGCCCATCATGATCTGGTCCAGGTCGGGGCCGTCGGCGGCGGCGGGGAACTCGCGGGTGCGCAGGTCGACGCCGCCGGGGCAGACGTAGTCCTGCGCGAGCACAATGTCCTCGATCTTGCCGTAGTAGGTCGAGTTCTGCCCCGCCCCGCGGGTCACCGTCCAGCC
>QKAK01000007.1 GCA_003247225.1 Spirochaetota bacterium
CACGGCGGGGCGGCGCGTCGTGCCGTGCATGAGTAGGCCATCGGTCGCCGGATGTGATTACTGCCTAGGAGCAGCGTCGTACCGATTGGCGAGTAGTGGGATTCGAACAGGAGGACAGTATAAAGTAAGATTAACGAGATGAGCCCGAGGAGCTTCGTCTTATCGCGTCCAGCCTGTCTCCGTCATGATCATCTTGTTCGCTGTCCTCGCCTTTTCCTTAGCGACGCTTCAGATCGGGGCCGTTCACGAGCCCGTGGAGACGTAGCGCCGGGCGCCGGCGTTCCAGACCGCGGTGGAGGCGGCGAGGAAGACGAAGCCGGCGAGCGGGAAGAAGGCCGACCATGGGGTCGAGCCCGGACGGCCGAGCACGAATTCGAGCGGCAGGTAATTAACGCATCCGAAGGGCACTACGAAGGTGAAGAAGCGCCGCATGGCCCGCTCGTATATCGTGAGCGGATACTGCGCCATTTCGCGCCCCCCGTCGGATAGTATGTTGACGATCTCGAGGGAGTCCGTCGTGATGAAGGCGAGCGACGCGCCGAGGATGAAGATACCGGAGAAGATGGCTACGCCGCCGGCCGTCATGAAGGCCAGCGTAGCGAGCCTGAGGGCGAGGAGGCCCGGCTGCCCGTTGGCCGAGGCCCCTAGGGCCCAGCCGGGAGCCAGGACGGCCAGCGCGGAGGCCAGGCAGGCGACGCCGACGGCTACGCGGCCGAGTCGGGCCAGCTCCATCCTCGAGGCGAGCACCTGGAACATCGCGCCGCGCGGCCTCACGAGCATGCGGTCGAATTCGCCATGGGCCAGCACCTGCGAGAACGAGTCGAAGCCCCGCGCCACAACCTCGGAGAGGGAGAACGCGGTCTGGGTCACCCCGAAGCAGAGCAGCACCTCGAAGAAACTATACCCCGCGAGCGAGCCGAACCGGGAGAAGAGCAGAGCCACGCCAGCCAGGGCCGAGACGGCTATCGAGAACTGGCCGAAGCCCATTAGGAGGAGGTTGTACCGTCGACTGAGCTGCCCGCGAACGGCGACGCCGGCGCAGCGCAGGTAGAGCCGCGCGGCCCTCATCCGCCTACCGCCTCGGAGCGACGGAGGGCCGATCCTAGCGCGAGCCGCCCCCCGGCCACGATGACCGCGAGCCACGCTATCTCGGCTACGAGGAGCCCTGGCAGCTCGGATAGGCCGATGGAACCCATCCAGATCCTGAACGGCAGGTCCGCCGCGTAGCGGAACGGCAGGAGCTCGAGGACGCGGCGGATCCCGTCCGGCATCAGCGGCAGGGGCACGAGGAGGCCGGCGCATAGCTCGAAGACGGGCGCGACGAAGAGGAAGCCGGCCTGGGCGTTCAGGGTGACCATGGTCAGGGCGTACGAGAACATCGATACGGCGACGACCATGACCGTGGCCAGGGCCATCGCGAGAACGAAGCAGCCGAAGACCGCCGGGCTGGCGGGCGGGCGGAGGCTCCACGGCTCGGGTAGGAAGAAGGCCACGGCCAGTATGGGCAGGCAACGCAGGGCCGTCGCCGCGAGGCGCCCCCCGGCGAGGCGCGCGAACCAGAGGCGGTAGAGGTCGACGGGGCGGCACAGCTCGTAGGCCGCGTCGCCCGAACATATGAGCCGCACGAGCTCGCCGTCCCTGAACCATATCGCGCCGAGCACGAGGAAGGCCTGCTGCAGCCAGATATACGACGCTATCTGGCCGTCGCCCAGGGGCGAGCCGCCGGCGCGCGCGAAGGCCCTGAGCACGCTTATGAGCATGAAGCCCCAGAAGAACTGGGTCACCGAGCCGGCGACGGCGGCCGCCCTATAGGACAGGCCGCGCGCGAGGCGCATGCGGAAGAGGCCCGCGTAGGCCGGCAGCTCGCCCCTCACGCTATGCCCATCTCGCCATAGAGGGCGGCTACCGCCGCCTCCACCCCGCCGTCGCCCCGCCCCGCCACGAGCGAGCCGAAGCTGCCGTCGTGGAGTATCTCGCCCTTGCCTATGAGGATGACGCGGGATGCGAGCGCCTCTATGTCGTGCATATCGTGGGTCGTGAGTATGACCGTGAGCCCGCGCTCCCGGTTCGCGCGCGCGATGAAGCCGCGCACCGCCAGCTTCGACACGGCGTCCAGGCCTATGGTCGGCTCGTCGAGGAACAGGATGTCCGGCGCGTGGACGAGGCTGGCCGCCAGCTCGCAGCGCATGCGCTGGCCGAGGCTCAGGGAGCGCGCCGTCTGCCCGAGTACGCCGCCTATGTCCAGGGCCGAGACGAGCTCGTCGAGGTTCCTGCGGTAGGCGGCCTCGTCGACGCGGTAGACGTCGCGGAGGAGGTCGAGCGAGTCTATGACCGGCACGTCCCACCAGAGCTGGCAGCGCTGGCCGAACACGACGCCTATGCCAGCGACGTGGGCCTTGCGCTCCTTCCAGGGCACGCGGCCCTTGATGACGCAGGAACCGGAGTCGGGCACGAGGATGCCGCTCATCACCTTGATGGTCGTGGACTTGCCGGCCCCGTTCGGCCCTATATAGCCGACGATCTCGCCAGGGCCGACGCGGAAGGATACGCCGCGGAGGGCCTCGACCGTATCGTAGCGCGGGCGTATGAGAGCGGCCGCGGCCGCCGCGAGCCCGGCCGAGCGCTTCTTGACCCTATAGGTTTTCCTGAGGTTCTCAACGGCTATCATGGCTTTACCCCGAGGCGCACACAGTATCGGAACCGGGAGCGCGTGGGAAGCCCGCACCCGCTCGGTAGTGCCGGAAATCGAGCCACTCCATCGCTACGGCCAGTCCCGCGGGATTTCTCGACCGGCGGCGGCGTCCGGCGACGCCTCGAAATTCCCGCTCCCCCTTTGAAGGCGCCCGCCTATCCGCTATACTCGGTATCGATACATATATGGATAACCGTACGCTCCTGATCGCGCTCGACATCGTCCTCCTGAGCTGCGCGCTGTTCTCCCTGGTCATCGGCCGCCGCGGCGGCGACCGCGGCTGGGCGTGGCGGGCCGCGTCGCTGTCCAACTTCGGCGGGTTCCTGCTGATATCCTTCCAACCGAGCCTGCCGGCCTGGGCCTCCGTCGTCGCGGCCAACGCCCTGATCGTCGCCGGGACCTACGCGCAGGTCGCTGCCGCCGCGCGCCTCGGCGGCTACGCCGAGGCGAAGCACCGCGTCGCCATCCCGATACTCCTAGCGCTCTTCCTGGGCTCCTTCCTGTACTTCACCTACGTCCGGTTCGATACGGCCGCCCGCGTGGTCGTCGTATCGTCGTTCATAGCGGCGATAAGCGGCGGCGGCGCCGTCGTCCTGCTTTCGGGGCCGCCCCGCCCGAGGGCCGGCCACCGCCCGCCCGGGATCGAGCTGGCCGCGCTATTCCTCTGCACGGCGCTGTTCTTCGCCTCCAGGATCGTCGTCACCGTCGTCGACGACCGCTCGATGGTATCGCTGCTCGACAGGGATACGTACACCTCGGCGAGCTTCGTCTTCACGCTACTCCAGAACCTGGTATTCTTCATGGGCATGGCCACCGCCTCGCTCCGCGCCATGAACGACAAGCTCAGGGCCGAGAAGGAACGGCTACAGTACTTGTTCTCGTTCCTCCGCGACACGGCCGGCCAGCTCGACCTCGACGCGCTGTACCTGCGCATCGGGGACATCCTGACGAAGACCCTGAACATCGACTCCGGCGGGATCTACCTGCTCGACGAGGGAGGCGAATCGATTACCCTCGTCCATCCGATCAACTACCTTGACATCGATACCTCCAGCGTGCTGCGCCTGAGGCGCGGCGAGGGGGTCATCTGGCAGGCGATCGAGCGCGACGAGGTGGTCGAGGTAGACATGCGCGACTACCCCGACTCGCCCATCCGCGACCTGATGTCGTCGAAGGGCGTGCGATACATCGCCTCCGCCCCGATCAGGTCGTCCGACGGAGTCATAGGCGGCATCTCCGCCCTATTCACGGCCGGCAGGGGCCGCGCGGAGGCCGACAAGGATCTCTTCTATTACCTCGGCGAGCAGATCGGGCTGGTCCTGCACAACGCGCTGAAGTACGGCGAGGTCTCCGCCATGGCGCACACCGACGCGCTGACCGGGCTGTACACCCGGCGCAGGTTCTACGAGATACTCGGGGCCGAGGCGAGGCGCAACGGCCGCTCCTCAAGCCCCTTCTGCCTCGCCATGGCCGACCTCGACTACTTCAAGCGCGTGAACGACACGGCCGGCCACGAATGCGGCGACCGCCTCCTCAGGACGGCCGCGGAGGTCTTCCTGCGCGAGTGCCGGAACACCGACTACGTCTGCCGCTGGGGCGGCGAGGAGTTCATGTTCCTGCTCGTCGACGCCGACCTCGGCAAGGCGACGATAGTCGCTGAGCGGGTACGCGCCGCCTTCGAGCGCGCCTCGCGCGGCTGCGGCTGCGGCGACGAAGGGCCCAGGACCGTCAGCATAGGCGTCACCCAGTCCGAGGCCGGCGTCCCGATCGAGGCGCTGGTCAAGCGCGCCGACGACCTGCTGTACGAGGCCAAGCGCTCCGGCCGTAACCGCGTCGTCGCCCGCGCCTTCCGCGACTGAGCCCGACGCGCCGTGCCGATAGCGGGTAGTGCTCAGTATCCGGTTTACGTTTGGGTCAAGCAATCATGGCATCCGATAGCCGCGCTTTATCATGTTTATCCTGTCGTCATTATTCGTATCACACCCTCCTCCCTGGAAATGCGAGGCTTTGGTACGAGCAAGGTACTCGGGGCGACGCGTCGTGACGTGTATGGAGTGGATATTTTATGATGCAATCGGTCCGCCGATCGATACGAGACGTTACAGCATCACCCGCGTTCCGACGGTGGGTGAGACGGATATATTGGATTTTAGCTCTTCGTTCAACCCGAAGAAATTGAATCCGTAAACAGCCCGTAGCGAGGCGAAGTAGGAGGTCCTATCGTTCAGCGGATACGCGAGATCGACCGCGATTCCCGGCCCTATCGATAACACACTCGTATAATTCCCAGGCTCGACGTTATCTGCGATCAGCATATTTATCTGAACGCCAAGCGACCCTATCAGTTCGAACTTCCCGAGCGCTGCGCGATATCCTATCCCGTCATAGAACCGCAGGTTCAATATCGACGTATAGGTGCTCATGGCGATAAATTCCGACCTGTCGGTATCGGCGATATGCATGGCGAAGGTATAGCCGTACGCCGCGCATATGTACGACCCTAAAGTCTCACCATAGAAATACCCGAGCTCGAGCCCCGCGGCCTGCGCCGTCGTATACTCGTCGTTGCCGCTCGAATCCTGCATGTGGCTGGCGTCGAGGAGATACGTCAGCCCGGCGCTCAGTTGCGTGGGTAAAGCGTAGGCTCCTAGCGCCGCGCAGCACAGTAGTACGGGAAGAACAGTGACTCGTTTGATCATAGATACGTCCTTTCTATTTGTCTTAATAATTTCGCATCCATATCGTTATGTTTCTTTTCCAACTACTACGGCTAAATCATTGTAAGTCGGGGGATATTATTTAGGCAATTATCACCGATATTCCCTATCTTGGATCGTAGTATAGCATGATCTACTATAGGGCTATTAACGATGCTTACTTCCGGGAACCGCTAGTCGAGCGATCGCATAGGGCCTAACAGTACATCGCACCCAAGTGAAGAGCCGACGCCTCATATCGCGCACTACCGCCTCCCGAGCGCGGAGTACGCTCGCCGCGCCGTCTCGCGCAGCCCCAGGTAGGCCAGCGTCGAGCCGAAGGCCAGGGTGCCGAGCTTGCCGCCGGCGCCGCCGAGCATGGGCATCGCCAGGATGAAGGTCAGGCCGCAGAAGGCGCCGGCGACCCCAGCCTCGGCCTCGTTGCGTAGCCGGGACGCCGCGCTCATGCCGGCGAAGCCGCCGCAGAAGAACGCGGCGTCCAGGAGGCGGCCGGCGGCCGGTCCGTGCAGGGCCGGTATCACGGCCCCGGCCACCGCGCCCCAGAACGCCGACGCCAGCACCGGCCCCCGGCCGAGCCTGACGGATACGGTCCAGGTCAGCGCCGCCCCGGCGACGGCGTAGCCGAGTATCGCCAGGCCGAGGCCGAGGCCCGGCAGCTCGTCGCCGGTGAGGCGCACGCCGAGGATCAGCGACGAGCCGAGGCTTCCGGCGTATGCCGCGGCGCCGAGCCGTCCGCCTATGCCGGTGAAGCAGGGCTTGCATGACGCGTAGACGACGCCGGCGAGAGCGCCGGACAGGGCCACGGACGCGAGCGTCTCGAAGGCGGCCGGCGCGGCCATCCCGGCGAAGCTGCCGCAGTAGATCGCGACCGCGCGCTTCGGCAGCAGCAGCGCGCCTGAGAGCCCGAGGAGCGACGACGCGAGCACGGCGTTCAGCCCCAGCCTCGCTATCGCCAGGTAGCCCAGCATAGCCGCGGCGAAGACGGCCAGGGCGTCCCGCAGGTCGTCCGCGGTCTCGCCGCCCGGCTTAGCGGCGGCGGGCCTATCCTCGGGCTTAGCGGCGAAGGCGGCCTTCGCCTCGATCGCCAGGCCGACGGCGAGCCCGGCGAGGAGCGGCAGCTTGAGGGCGGCTAGGATCGGGGCCTTCGGCCAGGCCAGTATGCCGGCCCGGTACGCCAGCGTCACGGTCGCGGCCGAGACGGCTACGAAACCCGGCGCGCGGCGCAGCCTCTCGGAGGTCTTCTCGCGGTCATGCATGGTACCGTAAGTATAGCGGCCGTTCCGCGAGCGGGCAAACGACGCGCCGCCCTATGAGCATTGCCCGTAAACAGGCCTCGCATTACCGTGAGGGCAGGTGTCGTTTAGAATGAATGTAGACAGGATTTACATGATAAGACCCGGCTACCGAACGACAGTATTGCTTCGACCGTGCCGAATACTGGTTCCTGAACACTACCCGCAAACCGTTACGACGCGCCGGCCGTCGTTCGACATCGCACGTATGAACGCAATGCCCCGCAGTTAAGCGGCGAGCAAAGCGAGTCCGCTTGAACTACGGGTAGCGAACGCCGCGCCACGCGTCGGCGTTCGCTCTGCTCGCAGGTCAACGGCGGCGGCTCGTAGACATTCACGAACCTCAGGGCGGCGCGTCGTTGCGCTGGATTACGGCAGCCCGACGAAGGTCCCTTCGATGAACCCGGCTATCGCGTCGACGAGCTCGGCGGACACGGGGTATGACGGGTCGGCGAAGGCGGCTCGGTTGTCCTCGACGTCCTGCGACACGTCCTTGAGCACGTGGTTCATGCGGGCCGGCATCGAGACGAGCGCGTCCGGCCTGGCCGCCCGCAGCGCCAGGAGGTCGGCGAGGGTCGCCTGCATGTCCATGTTGCCCTGGACGAGCAGGCAGGGCCCCCGGTACGCGGCGAGCTCGGCCTCGCTCGGCCTGAAGGCGTCCGAGTAATAGGAAGAGACTGGGTCGACGATATGCCCCGCCGACAGCGAGGCGACGAGCGCCTCGCCCTCCGCCCGCAGCCCCTCCGGGGCGCGGGCTACGGCCTTTGCGTAGGCGTCCCTGACGCCGTCGGCCGAGGCGCAGGCGACGACGAGGCCCGCTACGGGAGCCCCGGCCGCCCGGAGCGCGTTCGCGGCCGCCGCCGCGATCGCCGCGCCGTCGTTGAGGCCGAGGAGCCAGACGCCGGAGTACTCGCCGGAGCGCGCGAGGACGGCGGCGACCGCGGCCAGGTCGGCTATCCATGCCTCGTAGCTCTGGTCCTCCTCGCTCGGCACGAGCCAGGTGGACGCGCCCGAGCCGCGCTTGTCGTAGCGGTAGCTGGCGACGCCACGCGCGGCGAGGGCCTCGGCCAGGGCGCGGAGCGCCCGGTGGCGCCCCCTCGAGTTGTAGTTGTCGCCGTCCCGGTCGGCGGCGCCGAGGCCGGCGTGCAGGATAACCAGGGGCGGCCGCCCCGATCCGGCGGACGGACTGAGCAGCGTGCCGTACAGGGCCGCGCCGTCGGCGCCGCGGGCCGCCCGCTCGACGCCCGGCGCGGGCGGCTCCGCGGAGCGGCCCATCGAGAAGGCGCCGCCGGCGGCTCCCTGCGAGAAGGCGCCGGCGACGCGCCCTCCGTCGAGTCGGCCGGTCAGCTCGAGGAGGCCGCCGCCGAAGCGGAACGAGAGCCGGAGGCCGTCGGCCGACGCCGTCGCGGACGCCGAGGGGTAGCCGTAGAGCTCCTCGCCGGGCAGGTCCAGGAGGGCGCCGCCGTCGACGACGCGAACCGAGAACGGGACGCCGCCCTCGCCTATCTCGAGGCGGCCGTCCCAACGGCCGAGCCAGTACGAGGCGCCGCTCCCGGCGGCGGCGGCGCCGGCGGGCGCCTGGGCGAAGGCGGATATGGCCGTCGCAGCGAGGGCGGCGGCGAGCGCTGGGATCGCGAAGCGTCGTTTCATGACGGCAGTATAGCGTCGGTCGCTAGGCGTAGCCTACGGCCACCGCCAGCATCAGGAGTCCCATCGTCAGGGCCAGCGTGGCGAGCTGCAGCCGCCAGGTCTTCTTGAACCAGGCGCCCCAGGACATGCCGGCGAGGCCGAGCGATATGAGGAGCACCGCGTTGGTCGGGTACAGCATGTTCGAGAAGCCGTCTCCGAAGACGAAGGCCTGCACCGCCAGCTGCCGCGACAGGCCGGTCAGGTCGGCGAGCGGTGCCAGCACGGGCACGAGGAGGAAGGCCTTGGCGCTGGCGCTGCCTATGAAGAAGTTCATGAAGAGCACGACGCCGTACATGAGGGCGGCGGCCCCGTAGCCGGAGGCCTCTTCCATGAGCCCGCTGGCCGCGTAGAGGGCCGTGTCCATGATACCGCCCTCGACGACGATGCGCTTGACCGACAGCGCCATCAGTATCAGGAGCCCGGCCGGCAGCACGCCGAGGGCGCCCGTTCCGAAGGCCCGCGCGACCTTACCGAGCCTCAGCCCGGCGGCCAGGGCCGCGCCGGTACCGATGACCAGGAAGCCGAGCGCTATGACGGGCAGCACGTAGTCGGAGCCGACGCGGGTCACCGACGACAGGAGGACGAGGACGGCCAGGACGAGGGCCGACCGGCCGAAGAAGCGCACCCCGCGAGAGACGGACTGGGCGGCCGGAGGGGTAGCGACTAGGTCCGGGCCGGCGAGGCCGGTATCCCCGGCCGAGCCGGGCGCGCCGGCGGAGCCGGAGCCTAAGGCGGAGGCGGAGGCCGGAGCGCCGACGCCGGGGTCTATCGTCGACCCCGCGCCCTTCCTCTCGAGGCGCCTCACGTAGGCGACCATGAAGGCCAGGTACAGCGCGTACACGCAGGCGAAGGACAGGATCCTGAAGCCCGAGCCGGACAGCATCGGGACGCCGGCGAGGCGCTGGGCGGTGCCGACCGAGAAGGGGTTAGCGACGGCGGCCGAGAAGCCGAAGCCGACCGCGAGGATGCTCATGCCGAGGCCGGCGAAGACGTCCCAGCCGAAGGACAGGGACAGGGCTATCGCGATGGG
The DNA here is from genome assembly GCA_003247225.1 of Spirochaetota bacterium. GTDB lineage: Bacteria > Spirochaetota > Spirochaetia > Treponematales > UBA12059 > SZUA-370. The sequence goes on from QKAK01000007.1 coordinate 9,421, forward strand.
CACGAGGGGCACGACCTCCTCGAAGACGCCCATGAAGCTGCCGATGGCCATGAAGAACAGGCAGAGGACGGCCAGCAGGGCCATCCGCCTGGCCTTGAAGCGCTCGGCGAGGAGGCGGACGCTCTCGGCGAGCACGCCCGCCTCGCGCATCGCGGCGAAGGCGCCGCCGACCACGGCGATGAACGCGATGATGACGACGGCCAGGGCGGCGTCATCGGAGGCGAGCACCTCCGCGGGCGCGGTGAGCCAGCGCCAGGCCGGGTAATCGGGCCTGGCGGTCTCGGCGTAGCTGCCGGGCACAACGACGAGGGAGCCGTCCGCGCCGGGCGCCCGCGCGTACGAGCCGGCCGGCACGACGCGGGTCAGGACGCCGGCGGCTAGCATCAGCGCGGCGAGCACCGCGAGCGACGCGACGAAGGAGCGGGCCGAGATGACCGCGGCGCCGCGGCCGCCCGATTCCTTCGCTTGCGTTCCGTCATGTCGTTCAGCCATGGTTCGTGCCTCCGCGATCCAGGGTACACGGGCCATGCGGAGGCCGCAAGCGATTTTTAGTTCCTCGAACCTTGTGACGACTACCCAGTCGCGTACTTCGGCAGGTAGTCGCCACTATCCTTGAGAGGAGTCGGAGTGCTTTTCAGCCATATCCTTCTGTTGTCACTACTTAGCACCTGCTTCGAGATGAACGGGCGACGGAGATAGATCCAACCGAGTCCAGAAGCGATCCGCCCAGCATCGATGCCCGCCACCTCGGCGTGGGTCTTCATCGGTTCC
>QKAK01000041.1 GCA_003247225.1 Spirochaetota bacterium
CGGCGTAGCGCGGCTTGATGGACCTGGCGGCCAGGTCGGCGATCAGCTCGACGACGGCCGCCTCGGGCTCGCCCTCGATCAGCGCGTCGAAGGCCTGAGCCTTGAAGACCGGCATGCCCTGGACGACCTCGGGGCCGAGCGCCGCGAAGTGCGTCGACGGCAGGAGCGAGCGCAGCCTCCTGGCTATCCATAGCGAGCGCTCGAGGTTCCATGGCTGCAGCTCGAAGATCATCAGCTCGGGGCGAGACGCCATGGCGGCCGCTATGACAGCCGCGTCGCCGCCGTGGTCGGCCGCGTCGCCGTCGAGGAAGGCCCAGTCGTCGCGCGACAGCGCCCCGGACGCCTCCGCCCAGGCCATGGCCCTGGCCGAGGCCAGAGGCACGTTATCGCGGGCCCCGGCTCCCGAACTGTCCTGCAGCGGCAATGATACGCAAAGGATCTTCATCTCGTGGATAATCGCTCCGTTCCGTCGTGACGGTCAGTTAGAGGATACCCCGGAAACGCCGCGCTCGCATAGCTCGCGCCACCGCCGCGACGACGGGAAGGACGGGAAGGCGACGGCCCAGTCGCCCTTGACCGTCGGGGAGGCGAGCGCCCGCTCGAGCATGGCCAGGTACTCGTCGCGCGGGACCGGCTTGCCGCCGAGCGACGCGACGTGGTCGGTGCGGACCTGGCTGTCGACGACGGTGAAGCCCGCCTCGTCGAGCGCCCAGACGAACGGAATGAAGGCCGCCTTGGACGCGTCCGGCTCGCGGCTGAACATCGACTCGCCGAAGAAGGCCGAGCCGAGGGACAGGCCGTACAGGCCGCCGACGAGGGCGCCGTCGAGCCGGGCCTCGACCGAGTGGGCGTAGCCGAGGGCGTGCATGCGCTCGTAGGCGTCGATCATGTCGGAGGTGATCCAGGTACCGCGCTGGCCCCTCCTGGGAGAGGCGGAGCAGGCGCGTATGACCTCGCCGAAGGCCCGGTCGAGGCTTAAGGAGAAGCGCCGCTTCTTGATCAGCTTCCGCATCGTGCCGGAGACGTGGAGCTCGGCCGGCTCGAGCACGAAGCGCGGGTCGGGGTTCCACCAGACGATCGGCTCGCCGTCGTTGAACCACGGGAAGACGCCCTGGCGGTAGGCCGACAGCAGCATGCCCGGCGACAGGTTGCCGCCGACGCACAGCACGCCGTCGTCCGAGGCGGAGGCGGCGGGCGGGAACGCGAAGTAGTCGTCCTCGCCGAGCCATGGAAAGGGCCGCTTCCTCATCGCGAGGGCACGCTAGAGCGCCTTGATGACGATCTCGCCGTCCTCTACGTCGGCCCGCGCGGCGCCGCCGTCCTTGAGCCCGCCGAAGAGCACCTCGTCGACGAACCAGGACTTGACCTTCTCCTCGACGACGCGCCCGACGTTGCGGGCGCCGAATTCGTCGGAGTAGCCGAGCTCCGCCAGGCGCTTGACGCAGGCGTCGGTCGCCTCGAGGGTCACCCTCTTCTCGGAGAGCTGGGCCCTGAAGTCGTCGAGCGCCTTCGCGACGATGCGCTCTATCACCTCGCGGGGCAGCTTGCCGAAGCGCACGACCGCGTCGAGCCGGTTGCGGAACTCCGGGGTGAAGGCCTTCTGCACGGCCTCGTCTATCGCCGCCTCGGTGAAGGCGCGCTCGCCGAAGCCTATCATCGGCTTGCCTATGTCCCGCGCGCCGGCGTTGCTCGTCATGATCAGCACGACGTTGCGGAAGTCCGCCTTGCGGCCCTGGTTATCGGTCAGCGTCGCGTAGTCCATGATCGACAGCAGGATGTTATAGACGTCGGGGTGGGCCTTCTCGATCTCGTCGAGCAGGACGACCGCGTGGGGCGTCTTGCGTATCGCGTCGGTCAGGAGGCCGCCCTCCTCGTAGCCGACGTAGCCGGGCGGCGAGCCTATCAGCCGGCTGACGGTATGCTTCTCCTGGTACTCGCTCATGTCGAAGCGGTGGAGCGCGACGCCGAGGGTGTCGGCCAGCCTGCGCGCCAGCTCGGTCTTGCCGACGCCGGTCGGGCCGACGAACAGGAAGTTGGCCACCGGCTTGTCCGGCGCGCGGAAGCCTGCCCGGCCGCGCTTGACGGCCTTGGCGACGGCCTCGACCGCCGCGTCCTGCCCGAAGACGCTCGCCTTGAGGTCGGCCTCCAGGGTGGCGAGCCGGTCGCGCTCGGTCTGCGATACGCTCTTCTCGGGGATGCGCGCTATCTTGGCGACGACCGTCTCGATCTCGCCGCGGCCTATGGCCAGGGTCTCGGTGGCCCGCGCCTCGCTCCCGACGGCGTCGTTCGCGCTCGCGTCGAGCGAGCCCCGGTCGGCCGACGCGGCCTTGTAGGCTCGTATCCTCGCCCAGGCCCCGGCCTCGTCGAGCACGTCGATCGCCTTGTCGGGGAGCCGGCGCTCGGTGATGAACTGGGCCGACAGCCTCGCGGCCAGCTCGAGCGCCTCGTCGGAATAGGTCACGTCGTGGTAGGCCTCGTACTTGGGCCGCAGCCCCTTGAGTATCTCGATCGCCTCTCCGACGGTCGGCTCGACGACGTCTATCTTCTGGAAGCGCCGCGACAGCGCGCGGTCCTTGTCGAAGAACTTGTTATATTCCTCGTAGGTCGTCGAGCCGATGCAGCGCAGCTTGCCCGAGGTCAGAGCCGGCTTGAGGAGGTTCGACGCGTCCATCGAGCCGCCCGATACGGCGCCGGCGCCGACTATCGTGTGGATCTCGTCGATGAACAGGATCGCCTTGTCCTTCTTCAGGAGCTCGTCGACCACCCGCTTGACGCGGTCCTCGAAGTCGCCCCTGAACTTGGTGCCGGCTATGATCGAGCCCATGTCGAGCGAGTAGATCGTATAGTCGCGCAGCTTGGGCGGCACGTTCCCCTCGACGATGCGCTGGGCGAGGCCCTCGGTGATCGCGGTCTTGCCGACGCCGGCGTCGCCGACGTGGATCGGGTTGTTCTTAAGCCGCCTGCACAGGACCTGGACGGTGCGCTCGATCTCCTGCTCGCGCCCGATGACCGGCTCCAGGCGGCCCTCGCGGGCGGCCTTGGTCAGGTCTGTCGCGAATTTCTCGAGGGCCCCGGCCTTGACCGTCGAGCGCGGCTTCTGGCGGGCCTCGGCGCCGTCCTCATCGTCGTCCTCGTCGGGCGACGAGAAGGGGCCGGCGGCGGAGTCGTCGGGCGATTCGACGTCTCCGTCGGCGCCGTAGTCCTCGTCCGATCCGTGCGATATCACCTCGAGCAGGTGCAGGCGGTTGACGCCGGCCTTGCGCAGGTAGTAGGCGGAATAGTTGCGCTCCTCGTCGAACAGCGACACCAGGATCTCCGGGATGCCGACCTCGGCCTTGCCCGCGCCCTGCGACTGCAGCACCGCCCGCTCGATGACGCTCTGGAAACCGGCCGTCTGGATCGGCTCCTGGTCCTTGACCGCGGGGATCTTCTGCTCGAAGTAGGACTCCATGCCGACCTTGATGTGCTCTATATCGGCGTCGCAGGCCTCCAGTATGGAGCGGACCTGCTCGAACGACAGGGACGCGTACAGGATATGCTCGGGAGTCAGGTACTCGTGTCCCCTGAGCTTGGCCTCGTTGTACGCGGCGTTGAATATAGCTTGAACCTGCTGGTTGACCTTCATAGCACCCTTAAGCCTTCTCCATGACGCACTTGAGCGGGAAACCGTTCTCCCGCGCCATCTCGTGCACCTTGTTCACCTTGGTGGCGGCGATATCGTACGTATACGTGCCGACCACGCCGCGACCCTTCCTGTGGACGTCGAGCATCACGCGCGTCGCCTCGAACAGGTCCTTATGGAATACCGAAATGATGACCGCGACGACGAACTCCATCGTCGTGTAGTCGTCGTTCAGGAGGATCACCCGGTATTCCTCCGGTTCCTTTACATCGGTTTCCTCGTCCGCGAGGACGCCGCCTTCCGTTTCTCTATCGATGCTCACTCCGACTAAAATAAACAACGTACTCCAGAAAAACAAGGCGCATGCGGACCCGGCGGGCCGCATGCGCTCGCCCGGGTTCAAGCGGACGAGCGCTGCGCGCTCGCCGCTTAACTCCGGGCGCCGGTACGGGGGGCGGTAACGGGGGGCGGTAACGGGGGAAGCGTACTCGCCGCTGAGCGGCTCGTCGCTTCGTGGTACGGGTAGAGGCGAGCGTGGGGAAGCGTACTCGCCGCTTCGTGGTACGGGTGGTGGCAGCTGGAATCGAGATTTTCGCCAACGGTAGGGCGGTTCGAGGCGTACAATAAGCGTATGCATGATGATGGCGGCGCGGATCGAGGCGCCAGCGCGCGTTGTAAGGCTAACGGGTCTCAGAGCGCTCTTGCGGCGGGCGAACCGTGCGCGGCGGGGCTAAGGGACGCGGCCGCGAGGGGCGGCGGCGACGCGGCGGCGGCGTTCGCGGCGCTGTGGGAGGCCTACTATAGGCGGCTGATGGTCTTCGCCGCCGCGTATCGGGGGCTTCCTGCCGGAGAACGGCACGACGCTGTTGCGGACGCGCTGATAGCGGCGTTCGGCGCCTTGCCCGGCTTCGATCCGCGGCGGCGCCTATCGCCGTGGGTGTACCGCATCGCGGCCAACCGCTTCTCCGACGCGGTCAGGCGGGCTCGGCGCGAGTCGACGATAGAGGTCGGCCCGGCGGGCGCGACGGAAGGCGCGTCCGCCGGCGCGGCGTCCGGCGGAGCCGCTTGGAGGACCTTAGATCCGGTCGCGAGCGGCGACCACGCGGCCGAGTCGGCCGACCGCGACCTGGCCGAGCGCTGCGCGGCCGCGATAGCGGCGCTGCCGGAGGCGGATAGGCGGGTCGCGACGCTGCGCTTCTACGAGGGCTTCAGCGCCGCGGATATAGGGCGGGCGCTCGGTATGCCGGCCGGCACGGTGCGCTGGCGCGTCGGCGCGATACGCCGGGCGATCCGCGCGGCCACGGGGGAGGAAGGGCCATGACGGTCGACGAACGAATACGGGCGGCCTTCGAGTCCGAGGCGCGCGGGGTCGAGGATGGCGGGCCGACGGGCGCGGAGACGAGCCGGGCGCTAGCCGCGGCTCGGTCCGCGCCTGCCGCCGCGCGCCGGCGGCTCGGCTCGGGCGACCTGCTGCCGGTCTTGGCGATGGCCGCCGCCGCTATCGCCGCGGCCTGGATCGATCCGGGCGCGGCGAGGGGCCTTCGGCCCTTGGCCGGCGAGCTGGCCGCCGCGATGCCGGACGGGGCCGGGGAGCGTTTCGTCGATTTCGTGCTCGAGGCCGGCGAGTCGTACCGGTCCGCCGATTAGTCGCAGTATAAGTCAGTTTCAGGAGGATATCGTGCTCAAGCGAATCGTACTGCCCACGCTCGTCGTCGTCTTCGTGATAGCGCTCACCATGGTCGCGTGCGCGGTGACGCCGTGGATGTATATCGACGTCGCGTCGTTCGTGCTCGTACCGATCGGTCCCGTGCTGTTCATGGGCCTGGCCTTCGGCTGGAAGGCGGCCGGGGCGGCCTTCTCGTCGGCTTGGACGCCCGGCGCTTCGAGGCGCCAGCTCGAGTCGTCGGCCCGGTTCTTCAAGGGATTGCGGGCGGCTATCTGGTCCTTCGGCGGGCTAGGGGCGATGATCGGCTTTATCGCAGTGCTGAGCAACCTGACGGACAGGGCGAGGGTAGGGCCGAACCTGGCGGTGGCCCTGGTGTCGGTGCTGTACGCGGCCCTCTTCGACCTGCTCGTGGCTCTACCCTTCATGGTCGCTTCGACGAAACGGCTCGCCGAGGCGGATTGACGGGGCCGACCTGCGACGGCGCGGCGCGCCCTTGACGCGGGCGCCCGAGCGGGAGCATATTCATCGCTACAGGCTTTGATGGAGACGAGTACGCGGGCCGTCGCGCCCTGAGAGAGGGCGCCCCAGGCTGAGAGGCGCCCGACGCGATCCCGCCGAAAACCGCTCCGGAGCCGCTCCCGTGAACGCCGGCCTTAGCCGGCCTGTAATGGGGGCCGGGCGTGCCCGTAATAGCTGCTAGAGCGCGGTCGACCCTGCCGGGACGGCCGAAGTAAGGTGGTACCGCGGATTCCGCGAGCCGCGCGGCGACGTCGTCGTCGGGCGGCGGTTCCTCTAGGGGCCGAAGCGGGGTTCGTCCTTACGCTAAGGGCGCGGAGCGCGCCCTGGAACGCCGGGAGCCTATCCCGCGCGGGCATGCGTACGGACGCGACCCGCCCGAGAGGCCCCGTCCGAGGAGTACCGTATGAGCTTTCCCGTAGAGACTATCCGCCATTCCCTGTCCCACGTGATGGCCGAGGCCGTCGTCAAGCTGTACCCGGGCGCCAAGGTCGCCATCGGGCCGGCGATCGACGACGGCTTCTACTACGACTTCGACCTGCCGTCGCCTATCCAGCCGGATGACCTGCCCGCGATCGAGAAGGAGATGCGGCGCATCATCTCGTCCAACGCGCCGTTCAAGCGCGTCGAGGTGAGCAAGGCCGAGGCCAGGGAGCTGTTCGCCGGCGAGCCGTACAAGCTCGAGCTGATCGACGGGCTCGACGACGGGACCATCACCGTCTACGAGCAGGGCGCCTTCCGCGACCTGTGCCGCGGACCCCACGTCGACTCGACCCGCGACCTTCGTCCCGACTGCTTCAAGCTGCGGGCGGTCGCCGGCGCGTACTGGCGCGGCGACGAGAAGCGCCCGATGCTCACCCGCGTCTACGCCTACGCCTTCGCCAGCAAGCAGGACCTGGAGGCCCACCTGAAGATGCTCGAGGAGGCCGAGAAGCGCGATAACCGCAAGCTCGGCAAGGAGCTCGACCTCTTCAGCACCCACGAGGAGGCCGGCGCCGGCCTCGTCTACTGGCACCCGAAGGGCGGCCGCTTCCGCGTCGAGCTCGAGAACTGGTGGCGCGACGAGCACTACAAGAACGGCTACGAGATCCTGTTCACCCCGCACATCGGCAAGAGCTGGCTCTGGGAGACCTCGGGCCACCTCGGCTTCTACAAGGAAGGCATGTACTCGCCGATGGAGATCGACGAGGACGACTACTACATCAAGCCGATGAACTGCCCGTTCCATATGATGATCTACAAGAACGGCGTCCACTCCTACCGCGAGCTGCCGATGCGCTGGGCCGAGCTAGGCACCGTATACCGCTACGAGCGCTCGGGCACCCTCCACGGCCTGATGCGCGTCCGGGGCTTCACCCAGGACGACGCACATATCATCTGCACCCCGGAGCAGATCGAGGACGAGATAGCCGAGGTGCTGCGCTTCTCGCTGCACATGCACAAGACCCTCGGCTTCAAGGACATCAAGGCCTACCTGGCGACCAGGCCGGCAGGGGACGGCGCGGTCGGCGC
>QKAK01000012.1 GCA_003247225.1 Spirochaetota bacterium
TTTTTGAGCGCGGCTTCGCGCTCCTTCTTCCACTGAGCCTCGAGCCGCTCGTAGGCTTCGGTGTCGAGCGCCTTGTCCAGCACGATCTGGCCCTTGAACTTCAGGTTCGACATGCCGAACGGCGCGAAGGGGCAGGTGAACGGCTCGAGCTTCGAGGCCTCGAACCCGCCGCCGCCCATCGCGTACGGGATGATCAGCGCTTCCTCGATCAGGTAGGCCTCGGCCTTGGCGAACAGCTCGTAGCGCTTCTTGAGGTCCTTCGTCTCGGCCATCGCCGCGCGCACGAGCTCGTCGTAGCTGGTCGAGCCGTCTCCCTTGGCGTAGACCGGCGAGCTATCGAGGAAGATGTAGTTGGAGCCGGAGACGAATGGGTCGGTATAGGTCTGCGGATCGGCGTAGTCCGGCCCCCAGTTCAGCTCCTCCATCGCGTAGTTGCCCGCGCGGCGGGTAGCGTTGAGGAAGCCGGTCGGCGGGAAGGATACCGGGATCACGTCGATGAAGTCGGCGCCGAGCAGGGCCTCGAGCTGCTGCTCGACTACCTGGACGCGGTTCGTCCATTCCGAGCCGCCGGAGTTGTACGGCATCATCACCTTGACGGGGAACTTGGCCTTGCCGGCCAGCTCGGCCATCGCGGCGGCCTTGTACTGGAGCGCCTTGGCCTTGTCGAAGGAGTCGCCGTTGGCGATGGTCAGGAGGTCTCCGGTCGCCACGTAGTCGAGGCCGCCGGCGCCCACGAAGCCGCGCGGCGTCACGGTCGACTGGAGCCTGCGGCTCGGCGCGTAGGGCTCGGCGGTCAGCATCGCCGCCTTGCGGTCGAAGGCGTGGAAGATCGCCTTGCGGAAATTCTTGTTGTTGACGGCGACCTTCCAGTTGTCCGGCTCGTACTCGGCCGCGAAGGTCGGCTTGAAGTTGAAGCCGTAGAAGTAGGTATATGAGCTGGTGCGGCTCGGGTGTATCTGGGCCTTCTTGGCCGGGTCCTTCATCCAGGTGTCCAGAATCGTCGACGGTATGACCGCGTAGGACGTCTGCCCGCGCAGGAACAGCTCGGGGGCGAGCGTCGCGTATTCCTTGTTGTAGCGGTAGATGAGGCGGTTTATGTTGACGTTCTTCTGGTCCCAGTACTTCTTGTTCTTGGTCAGGACCCTCGTCACCTGGGGCTCGAACTCGGTCATGATATAGGCGCCGTTATACAGGATCTTCGTCTGGTCCCTGCCGAACGTGGCGCCCGCCTCGGCCAGGAACTGGCCGTTGACCGGCAGGTAGGTGACGTAGCTGAGCATCGACAGGAAGTACGGGACCGGCTGCTCGAGGGTGTACTCGAGCGTGCCCTTGTCCAGCGCCTTGACGCCGACCTGGGAGAAATCGGTTATCTTACCCTCGTAATAGGCGTCGGCGTTCTTGATGACCGACGACAGCGGCCCGACGATGCGGGACGCGTTGGCCTTGGTCAGTATGTACTTGGCCGCGTCGACCCAGTCCTGGGCGGTCACGTCGCCGTATACCTTGCCCTGCCAGGTGTACCAGCGGAGGTTCTTCCGCAGCTTGAAGGTCCAGACGAGGCCGTCGGGCGACGTCGTCCACGACTCCGCGAGGCCGGGCTGTACGACGCCGTATCGGTCGTACTCGATCAGGTTGTCGATCATGTTGGCGAACATGATGTGCTCGTTCTCCGATCCGGAGATCAGGTAGTTGAGCGTCGTTACCTCTCCCGCGTACATCTCGTAGTAGTCCGCGGATTTCCGCTGGGACCATGCCTGGCCGATCGCGAGCAGCGCGAATACGGCCATCGCCAGAGCCTGCTTCTTCTTCATGCGTCGTTTCCTTAATCGAACCGGGAATCGAAGGGCGGTAACACCGTCGTCGCTAGAAGTATTCCATCGATAGTAACGCGCGTCAAACGAAACGTTTCCACCCGTAGGAACGATGCCGTGATCCCGCCGTAATTTCCCGGCTTCCCATCGGCTAAACCGTGCTAGGATATCCCCCTCGAACGCTTCTACAAGGAGGAGTGCCGCCGCCGGGGCCGACCCGAGGCGGCCAGGGCCAGATGCTCAAGTATACCGTCCGGCGGCTCCTGCAGTCGCTCGTCACCCTGCTCATCGTCGTATCGGCGGTGTTCCTGCTGATGCGCCTGTTGCCCATAGAGGGCTACTTCGGCGACGGCTACGACAAGCTCAGCGAGAGCCAGCGCGAGGCCGTGCTCCAGAAGATGGGGCTGCTCGACCCCTGGTACGCCCAGCTCGGCTCGTTCTACGCCGGCCTGCTGCGCGGCGACCTCGGCGCGTCGACGATCTACCGCCAGGACGTGCCGGTGCTCCAGGTCATAGCGCCGAGGATACCGTACTCGATGCGCTTCGGCCTCGTCGCCATCGCGATCGCCCTGGTCGCCGGCCTGGCGATGGGCGTGTCTATGGCCAAGCACAAGGGCCGCGCGATGGACAAGCTCTGGACCGGCTACGTCGTGTTCGTCAACGCCGTGCCGCTCGCCGTGTACCTGCTGTTCATCCAGCTGTACATGACCGAGCTGCTCGGCCTGCCCCTGCTTTTCGACAAGTACCGGCCGTCCAGCTGGATACTGCCGGCCCTGTCGATGTCGCTCGGCAGCATCGCCGGCTACGCGATGTGGATGCGCCGCTACATGGTCGACGAGCTCAACAAGGACTACATCCGGCTGGCGATGGCCAAGGGGCTGCCGCGCTCGACGATCATGGTCAGGCACGTGATGCGCAACGCCTACGTGCCGATGGCCCAGTACCTGCCCGCGTCGATCCTGATGACCATTTCCGGCTCCATCTACATCGAGTCGCTGTACTCGATACCGGGCATGGGCGGGCTCCTCGTCGACGTGATCCAGCGCCAGGACAACCCTATGGTCCAGGGCCTCGTGCTGATCTTCTCGTCGATAGGCATCGTCGGGCTGTTCCTCGGCGACCTCCTGATGGCGCTGTTCGACCCGCGCATCAAGCTGGCCAAGAGCGAGGCGTCGCGATGATACGGGATAGCATCAGCGCCGGGCCGATGAGCCCCGAGGCGATCCGCGCGGCGGCCGACGGCCTCGACCCCGCCCTGTTCGAGCCGGCGGCCTTCGACGCGAGCGCGGGCGAGCGCGGCGGCTACTCCGATTACTCGTACTGGCGCTCGACCGCGCGCGGCTTCCTCAAGAACAGGGTCGCCCTGTTCTTCCTCGTGCTGCTGGTCGCGTTGCTCGCGTTCACCTTCGTGCAGCCGCTGCTGCCCGGCCAGAAGAGCCCGACCAAGATCCATATCGACCCGGCCACCGGCATGCAGTACAGGAACGTCGAGCCCTGCGCCGAGTTCTGGTTCGGCACGAACACGATAGGGCAGGACCTCTGGTCGAGGATATGGAGCGGCACGCGCACCTCGCTGATGATAGGCCTGATCGTCGGCGCGGTGGAGATGCTGGTCGGCATCGGCTTCGGCGCGATCTGGGGCTACGTGCGCAGGCTCGACGGCGTGATCACCGAGATCTACAACGTGCTCAACAACATACCTACGACCATCGTGCTGATGCTGCTGTCGTACATCCTCAGGCCGAGCTTCAAGACCATGGTCATAGCGATGTGCGCGACCGGCTGGCTCGGGCTCGCGAGGTTCGTGCGCAACCAGATCGTCATCATCCGGGACCGCGAGTACAATCTCGCGTCGCGCTGCCTCGGAACCCCGACTAGGCGCATCATCCTCAAGAACCTGCTGCCCTACCTGGTGTCGGTGATCATGCTGCAGACGGCGCTGTCGATACCGGGCACCATAGGCTGGGAGGTGTTCCTGACCTATATCGGCCTGGGACTGCCGGTCAGCATCCCGTCGCTCGGCAACCTGGTCAACGAGGGCCGGCAGATCATGATGTCCCCGGAGCTGCGCTACCAGCTGCTGTTCCCGACCGTCGTGCTGTCGATGATAACCATTTCGTTCTACGTGCTCGGTAACGCGTTCTCCGACGCGTCCGATCCGCGTAACCACGTGTAAGGACGGCGGCTATGGCGAACGGAGAGGCGATACTCGAGGCCAGGGGCCTCGTCATCAAGTTCAACCTGCGCGGCCGCGCGCTGACGGCCATACGGGGCGCGAGCCTCGATCTGTACGAGGGCGAGACCCTGGCCATCGTCGGGGAGTCGGGCTCCGGCAAGTCGGTGCTGACCAAGTCGCTCATCGGCATGCTCGACCGGAACGGCTGGGTCGACTCGGGCTCGGCCATGTTCGAGGGCCGCGACCTGGCCAGGATCAAGGACGAGCGCGATTGGCTCGGCGTGCGCGGCAAGAAGATATCGATGGTGTTCCAGGACCCGATGACCGCGCTCAACCCGCTCCTGACGATAGGCGCCCAGATCCGGGAGGTCTTCGAGCTGCACCACGGCCTTTCCGGCAAGAAGGCCGACTACGCGGTAATCGAGATGCTCGAGCGCGTCGGCATCGATAATCCGGAGGAGCGGCGCAGGCAGTACCCGCACGAATTCTCGGGCGGCATGCGCCAGCGCGTGGTCATCGCGATAGCGGTGGCCTGCAAGCCGCGCATCCTGATCTGCGACGAGCCGACGACCGCGCTCGACGTGACGATACAGGCCCAGATCCTCGGCCTGATCAAGGCCCTGCAGCGCGACCTGTCCTTCACGACGGTCTACATCACCCACGACCTGGGCGTGGTGGCCAACGTGGCCGACCGGGTCGCCGTGATGTACGCAGGCAGGATAGTCGAGACCGGCCTGGCCGAGGAAGTGTTCTACGATTCCAGGCACCCGTATACCTGGGCCCTCCTGTCGTCGCTACCGCAGCTCGGCGTCAAGGGCAAGCCGCTGTACTCTATATCGGGCACGCCGCCCAACCTGTTCAACGAGATCAGGGGCGACGCGTTCGCGCCCCGCAATCCCAAGGCGCTTAAGGTCGACTTCGTGGCGGAGCCGCCCGAGTTCGCGGTGAGCCCGACCCACCGGGCGTCCACCTGGCTGCTCGACCCGCGAGCGCCGAGGATAGAGCCGCCCCCGGCCATCCTCGCGATGCGCGCCAAGCTCGGCGGCTCGTCGACCGGCGCCGCCGGAGGCCGTCTATGAGCGGCGAACGCGAGACGGTGCTCGAGCTGCGCGACCTCGAGGTCAGCTTCAAGCTCAAGGGCGGCGGCGTCTTCAAGGCGGTCAGGGGCGTGTCGTTCTCGATCTACAAGGGCGAGACCTTCGGCCTCGTCGGCGAGTCGGGCTCCGGGAAGACCAGCATCGGCCGAGCCATCGTCAGGATCAACGGCGCCAGCTCCGGATCGATACTGTACAAGGGGCGCGAGATCAGCGGCCGCATCCCCAAGGAGCTCGACCGCGAGGTGGTGCGCAAGATCCAGATGATCTTCCAGGACCCGATGGCGTCGCTCAACGAGCGGGCCAAGGTCGACTACATCGTCTCCGAGGGCCTGTACAACATCGGCGTCAAGCGGACCGAGGAGGAGCGGCGGGCGATGGTCGCCAAGGCCCTGCTCGAGGTCGGGCTGCTGCCCGAATTCGCGTCGCGCTTCCCCCACGAGTTCTCCGGCGGCCAGCGCCAGCGCATCGGCATAGCCCGCGCGCTGATCATGGAGCCGGAGCTGGTGGTGGCCGACGAGCCTATCTCGGCCCTCGACGTGTCGATACGCGCCCAGGTGCTCAACCTGCTGTCGGCTATCCAGAGGGCCAAGGGGCTGACCTACCTGTTCATCGCCCACGACCTGTCGGTGGTCCGCTTCATCACCGACCGGATAGCGGTGATCAACAAGGGCGAGATCGTCGAGCTGGCGGAGACCGAGGAATTATTCCGCAACCCGCTCCACCCGTATACGCGGGCGCTGATCTCGGCGATACCCCAGCCCGACCCGCTCGTCGAGCGGAAGAAGGTGGTGACGGTCTACGACCCGAAGTGCCACGACTACTCGACCGACAAGCCGGCCTGGACCGACGTCGGCGGCGGGCACTTCGTGCTGGCCAACGCGAAGGAGGCCGACGCGTACCGCGAGCGGATCGCGTCCGGGCGCTAGCGCCGGGCGGCCTCGACGAAGCCCCTGAAGACGCCCAGGAAGGCCGGGTAGCGCCTGGTCAGGCCCTCGGGGTGGAACTGCACGGCGACGAGGTAGCCGTCGGCCTCCGGCGACTCGAGGGCCTCGATGACGCCGTCGTCGGCCCTGGCCGTGACGACGAGGCCCGGGGCCGCCCCGCGCGCTGCCTGGTGGTGGAAGCTGTTGACCGGGAGCCGCGTCCCGCCGAGGGCGGAGGCGAGGCGGCTGCCCGGTTCTATGTCGACGAAATGGGACAGCTCGTCCATCGGCACGTCGAACGAGTGGCCTCCCGATCCGGGAAGGTCGGTCGGCAGGTCGTCGTAGAGGCCGCCGCCGAGCGCTACGTTGACGACCTGGCAGCCCCGGCAGACGCCGAGCACCGGCAGGCCGCGCCGGCGGGCGGCGGCGAACAGCGCCAGCTCCCAGCGGTCTCGGTCCGACTCGAAGCGAGCCAGGCCTCGGGACGGCGACCGGCCGAGGAGGCGCGGGCTGACGTCGCCGCCGCCCGAGAGGAGGAGACCGTCCAGCCGGGCGGCGTATGCCTCGGCGGCCTCCGCCAGCTCGTCGTCGCCGGGCTCCGCGGCGGAACCGGCCGTCCGCAGCCCGCTCGGGCCGGGCAGGACCGCGGCGAACCCGCCGGCGGCGTCTATCGAGTAGAGGTAATTGGCGTTGATCGAAGCGTAGATAGAACGGGTCTTATGGTCGTCGAACGAGGTTATACCGATCAGGGGTCGCATGCGTCGCTCCTAGCGCGTCCTGGACGGACCGCGGCCAGCATTGTAGCGCGTCCGAGCGCGTTTGTCGAAGCTCGCCGACCGCTTCGTATTACTAGTTCCTCGAACCTTGTGACGACTATCCAGCCGCGTACTTCGGCAGGTAGTCGCCACTATCCTTGAGAGGAGTCGGCGTTCTTTTCAGCCATATCCTTCTGTTGTCGCTACTTAGCACCTGCTTCGAGATGAACGGGCGACGGAGATAGATCCAACCGAGTCCAGAAGCGATCCGCCCAGCATCGATACCCGCCACCTCGGCGTGGGTCTTCATCGGTTCCGGCGTCGCCGACGCGCTCGCGTTGACCCGATACGGCTTCTGGTAGTTGTGGTACACGAGGTGCAAGGCGAAACGCGACAAGCCGTTCGCGGCGTTCCGCGTGAAGCAGGTGCTCTCCCTGCGGAACGCAGCGAGATCCTTGCGTAGCTCGCGATCGTAGTAGTTCGCCGAGAAGAGCGGATTCGCCGTCGTCCTCGCCGCCTTCGA
>QKAK01000038.1 GCA_003247225.1 Spirochaetota bacterium
GCGCTGGCCTTCCTGCGCGGCGAGCTCGAGCTGGCCGAGGCGGTAGCCTCGGCGCTGCGCGGCGGCTCGGACGAGGCGGCGCTCCGCGCGTCGCTCGCCGAGGCGGATTTCATGTATTGCCATTTCCCCGACCCGGAGCGGGTGACGGCGCTCGAGGACGACGCGCTCAGGCGCGCGTCCGCCGAGGCCGCGTACTGGCGAGGCAGGCTCGAGGCGGCTATCGAATCGGCTGAAGGCCGCCGCTAGCGCAGGACGCCCGCGCCGAAGCGGCTAGAGCCGGCCGCGCGCGAAGGTACCGGCTCGGCGGAGCGGAGCGGAGCCGAGGCGCGCGCCAGCCGCGCGCCTCCTGTCAGCGCCTATCGTCGTCCTCGTTCTCCCTCAGGACGGCCATGAACGACTCCTGGGTCAGCTCGACGTCGCCGACCATCTTCATCCGCTTCTTGCCTTCCTTCTGCTTCTCGAGCAGCTTGCGCTTGCGGGTGATGTCGCCGCCGTAGCACTTGGCGAGCACGTCCTTGCGGACCGGGTTGACCGTCTCGCGGGCGATGATAGAGCCGCCGATCGCGGCCTGGATGGCGATCTTGAACTGCTGGCGGTCCATCGAGTCCTTGAGGCGCTCGCAGACCTTGCGGCCGCGCTCCTGGGCCGACGGGCGGTAGACCAGCTGGGCGAGCGCGTCGACGGGCTTCGAGTTGATCAGGATGTCGAGCTTGGCGAGCTCGGTAGGCCGGTAGTCGATGATCTCGTAGTCGAAGCTGGCGTAGCCGCGGCTCGTGCTCTTGAGCTTGTCGTAGAAGTCGAACAGGACCTCGGCGAGCGGCATCTCGAAGGTCAGCTCGACGCGCTTCTCGTCCAGGTGGGTGAAGCCGGTCTGGGCGCCGCGCTTATTGATGCAGAGGGTGATCAGGTTGCCGATGTACGCGAGCGGCGTGATGATCTGCGCCTTGATGTACGGCTCCTCGGCGCCGTCTATCCTGGACGGGTCGGGGTAGTCGGCCGGGTTGTCGATGATGACGGTATCCCCGCCGTGGCTCATCGTCAGCCGGTAGCGCACGCTCGGCGCGGTCATGATGATGGCCTGGTCGTACTCCCGCTCGAGCCGCTCCTGCACCACCTCGAGGTGGAGCATGCCGAGGAAGCCGCAGCGGAAGCCGAAGCCGAGCGCGGCTGAGTTGTCCTTCTCGTAGATCAGCGACGCGTCGTTGAGCTTGAGCTTCTCCATCGCCACCTTGAGCTCGTCGTAGTCGGCGGTGTCCATCGGGTAGATGGAGCTGTAGACGACCGGCTTGACCTCGCGGAAGCCCGGCAGCGGCTCGGCGACCGGGTCCGCGGCGCCGGTCACCGTGTCGCCGACGCGCACGTCCGAGACCGTCTTGATGCCGGCGATGAAGTAGCCGACGTCGCCCGCGACGAGGCCGTCGGTCTTGACGAGGCCCATCTTGAACAGGCCCGTCTCCTCGACCTCGTACTCGGCGTCGTTGTACATGAGCCGGATCGCCATGCCGGGGACGATGGACCCGTCGAACACGCGTATATGGACGATGACGCCGCGATAGGGGTCGTAGTGGCTATCGAAGATCAGCGCCCGCAGCGGCGCCTCGCGCGAGCCGCTCGGAGAGGGCACCCGCGCGACGATGGCCTCGAACAGCTCGTCGAGGCCGGTGCCGAGCTTGGCCGAGACGCAGAGCGCCTCGTCGCCGTCCAGGCCCAGGTCGCGGTCTATCTGCCTGCGGGCCTCGTCGACGTCGGCGGCGGGCATGTCTATCTTGTTGATGACCGGCAGGATCTCGAGGTCGTGCTCGACGGCCATGTACATGTTCGACAGGGTCTGGGCCTCGACGCCCTGGGTGGCGTCGACGAGCAGGATGGCGCCCTCGCAGGAGCTGATCGCCCTCGACACCTCGTACGAGAAGTCGACGTGGCCGGGGGTGTCGACGAGGTTGAGCGTGTACTCGAGCCCGTCCCTGGCGACGTACGACAGGGTGACGGCCTGGCTCTTGATGGTGATGCCCCGCTCGCGCTCGATGTCCATGTTGTCGAGCATCTGCTGCTGCATCTTGCGCCGGTCGACGAGCTTGGCCCGCTCGATGAAGCGGTCGGCCAGGGTCGACTTGCCGTGGTCGATATGGGCTATGATGCAGAAATTGCGGGTTCGGGCGATGTCGTGCATAGCGCGAATGTATACCGAATCGGGCTAGTTATTCAATCGATTTGCCAAACGGCGGCTCCGGTCGTACTATGGTAGCAGGAGGAATCTTAGATGCTCGAAACGCTCAGCTATATCCCCGTCGACGGGCCGAGGAAGGAGCCCGCCATCACCATATACGCGCTGTCGACCTGCGGCTTCTGCAAGCGCGCGATGGCCTTCCTCGATAAGAACGGCTTCGCGTACCGCTATATCCACGTCGATACCATCCCGATCGAGACCAAGAACGAGGCGAAGCGGGTCCTCAAGGAGACGTACAAGACCGACGTGGCCTTCCCCTTCGCGACCGTCGGCGGCGAGGACTACCTGGTCGGCTTCATCGAGGCCGACTGGAAGCGGACCCTCGGAGTCTAGCCGTGGCCGACAAGAGCATCGACGATACGAGGCGCTTCGCGACGATGGTCGCGGCCAAGCAGGGCTGGGAGCTCAACCCGGACGCCGACTTCACCGACAGCCTGATCGAGGGCCTGACGGTCAACTGGAACCGCTACGGCTACTTCCTGTGCCCGTGCCGGGACTCCGACGGCTCGCGGGAGGCCGACGCCTCGGTCATCTGCCCCTGCGCCTACGCGCGGGACGACGTTGCCGAGCGCGGCCACTGCTTCTGCGCGCTGTACCTGCGCTCGGGCTTCGCCGCGGCCGGCGGCGTGCCGGGGGGCATCCCGGACCGCAGGTATTCCTGAGCCGAGCTTGCCGCTCCGGTCCGCGGCGATGTATCATCAGCCGATGCATTACCTGGACTGGGCGGCTACCGCCCCTCCCTACCGAGATATCATCGAGGCCGCGGTCGGCGTGGCGGCCGACGCCTACGGCAACCCGTCGAGCGCGCACCGCGCCGGACGGGAAGCCAGGGCCCTGCTCGAGTCGTCCAGGGAGCGCCTGGCCGGATCCATCGGCGCCGCGCCCTCGAACGTCGTACTGACCTCCGGCGGCAGCGAGGCCGACTCGATCGCGCTCCTTTCGACGCTCGTCGGCAAGGGCGAGCGATCCGTCGTGATCAGCGAGCTGGAGCATCCGGCGGTCTACGAGCAGGCCCGCGCCCTCGAGGGCCTCGGCGTCCGGGTGATACGCGTGCGGCCCGAGCGCGACGGCCTCGTGAGCCCCGAGCGGGTGGCCGAGGCCCTGCGGCCGGACACGGCCGTCGTGGCGGTCATGGCGGTCAGCAACGAGACCGGCGCGATACAGCCCGTCGGGCGCATCGTCGAGGCGGTACGGTCCGCGGCCGGCGGCCGGCGGCCCTTCGTCCACTGCGACGCGGTGCAGGCGCTCGGCACTATAGGCTTCGACGCCCGGGCGCTCGGGGTCGACGGGGCGGCCTTCAGCGCCCATAAGCTCGGCGGACCGCGCGGCGTCGGCGCCCTGTACCTGGGCCGGCCGCTCCGCCCCCTGGCCCTCGGCGGCGGCCAGGAAGCCGGCGTCAGGCCCGGCACGCATAACACGGCCGGCGCCTGGGCCTTCGCCGAGGCGGCCGCCCGCGCCGCCTCGTCCGTCGCGCAGAGGATGGAACGCGCCCGAGCGCTCGAACGGCGCCTGTTCGACGGGCTGAGCGCCATCCCGGGCGCGACGCCGCTGCCCGAGTGCCGGCGGGCCGGCGACGAGCGCTACAGCCCCTACATAGCCTGCCTCTCGTTCCCCGGCCTGGCCGGCGAGACGATGGCGCGCCTCCTCGACGAGGCCGGCGTCGCCGTATCGACCGGCTCGGCCTGCTCGTCGTCCAAGAAGGAGCGCAGGAGCCTCGACGCGATGGGCGTCGACCGCGAGCTGTCCTTCTCGTCGATACGCGTGTCGACCGGCAGGGACACGGTCGAGGCCGACATAGACGCATTCCTGGAGGCCGCCGCGTCGGCCTATTCACGCTTCCGCGTCTGACGGCGCGGGAAGCCCGGTCACACCAGCCATAGGAGCAGCTACACGATGGACGCGCTATACCTGATTAAGATAGGCGAGATACGCCTCAAGGAAGGCAACCGCAGCGAATTCGAGCAGCGCCTCAAGCACGACCTCAAGCGCAGGCTGTCGTCGATACATAGCGAGGTGCAGCACCGCGACGGGCGCTACTACCTGACCGTGGCCGAGGAGCACGCCGGCCTCGCCGAATTCGTGCTGTCGAGGACGCCGGGCATCAACGGCTGGGCGCGGGCGGTCAAGGCGCGCAAGGACATCGACGCCGTCCGCGAGGCGGTCCTCGAGGCCGCGGCGGCCATCGTCGCGCGCGGCGCCTCCACCTTCAAGGTCGAGGCGAGGCGTTCGGACAAGAGCTTCCCGCTCGGCTCGTACGAGATAGCGAGCGGGCTCGGCGCCGACGTACTGGAACGCTTCCCGTCGCTGCGGGTCGACGTGCGCTCGCCCGAGGCCACCGTGTACGTCGAGATACGCGAGAAGGCCTACGTCTACACTGACGGGTATCCCGGCGTACGCGGCCTGCCGGTCGGATCGGGCGGCCGGGGGCTCCTGCTGCTGTCGGGCGGCATCGACTCGCCGGTGGCCGGGTACCGGATGCTGAGCCGGGGCCTGGCTCTCGAGTCGCTGTATTTTCACGCCTACCCCTATACCTCGCGCGAGGCTTGGGAGAAGGTGCGCGACCTGGCGGCCACGCTCGCCGCCTACTCGGGCGGCATGACGCTCCACACCGCGTCGTTCACCGACGTGCAGCTGCGCATCAAGAAGGACGCGCCCGCCGAGAAGACGACGCTGTACCTGCGGGCCTGCATGATGCTGGCCGCCGACATGGTCGCCCGGGCCCGCGGGCTCAACTCCATCGTATCGGGGGAGAGCCTGGGGCAGGTGGCCAGCCAGACCGCGGAGAACATGCGCTTTACCGGCTCGTTCACCGACTACGCCGTGTTCCGCCCCCTCGTCGGCACCGACAAAGAGGACACGATACGCACGGCCAGGGCCATAGGAAGCTACGAGCTGTCGATCCTGCCCTACGAGGACTGCTGCGTGCTGTTCTCGCCGAAGCACCCCATCCTCAAGGCTAATTTCGAATCGGAGCGCGAGGCCTTCGACGCGCTCGGCCTGCGCGAGGCGGTGGCCGAGGCGGTCGCTACGATGGAGACGCTCGAGCTGCCGTTCAGCCCTGAGCTTCCGCGGGCAGGAGCAGCTCGCCGATAAGGCGCTCGAATTCCTTCTCAGGGATAGCGCCCATCGAGACGCGCGGCTGCCCGTCCTTCGGGACGAACAGGATGGTCGGTATGCTCTGGATGCCGAACATCGAGGCCAGCTCCTGCTCGGCCTCGGTGTCGACCTTGTAGATAGACAGCTTGCCCGCGTACTTGTCGGACAGCTTCTCGAGTACCGGCGCGACCATCTTGCAGGGGCCGCACCAGTCGGCGTAGAAGTCTATGATGGCGGGCAGCTCGCCGCGGTACTTCCATTCCTTCTCGTTCTCGTAGTCGAAGACGCGTTCCTTGAACATCGCCAGGGTCAGGTGCTCGGTCATGGTTCCTCCTTGTTAGTGCCCGCCTAATATAGTGTTTTTGCTATATTTCGTCTATATCTCCAAAAAAGAAAGCCGCCCCGAGGAGGCGGCCGTATCGTCGATCCTATCTCGCTAGAACCAGAAGCGGAGCCCGAAGGCGCTCTGGAAGCCCCATTCAGGGAACGATATGCTGTCGCCGATGCCGACGGCCAGGGTCGGCGCAATTTCGACGAACAGCTCGAGGTTCTTGATCGGGAACACGTTGAGGCCTACCGGGAAACGCCCGCCGAGGAGCAGCTGGTTGCCGTAGCCGAGGTAGAAGCCCGGACCGAGGTAGTAATTGACGAACGAGAACAGGTTGGCGTTCGCGACCCACCAGTCGCCGGTAAGGCCGAACGCGAAGTCGTTCTCGCTGACGTTGAAGCCGAGGCCCATCAGGAACGGTATCTGCGACACCTTGAGCGACAGCATCACGTTGGAGCCGGGGAGCCCGCCGCCGAACGGAAGGCCGAACGCGGCGCCGACGCCGGTCGCGAACGTCATAGGCACCGCCACCGCGAGCAGCAGGACGAGCGCGATGGCGAGTACTTTAAGCTTCATAATTCCTCCTGAGTATATGATCCGTAATCGTATCGTACGGCTATCGCTATTTCAAGGCGGAACGAAGGCCCGCGGCCTAGCCGCCGGGACGGGCCGTCGATTGACACGGGTACGCATTTATTGCTAAGGTACCGACGCTCCGACGAGCACGTCCCCTTCGTCTAGTGGTTAGGACACCGGGTTTTCATCCCGGCAACGGGAGTTCAATTCTCCCAGGGGATGACCGGCCTTGCGTAAGTTTATACTACGCAAGGCTTTATTTTTATACCACCTGAAACGCTACCCGAAACGCCAAAATCATCATATAATTAAGCTATAGCAAGACCTCCAAAGGATATTCGACACAAGGTCGACCCGCGCTCGGGACGCATTATGGTCGACTTCATCGAGGAGCCGGGGCGCTACCATCAGTCGCCGAAGTACGACCTCGACAGGGCCATCGCGTGGGCCAAGCGCAACCGCGGCCAGCTCCTCGCTGCCGCGGCCCCGGGTCTGACCCTCGCCTCGCTGATTCGCGACATGTTCACCCCTGGCTCGGACTGGCGCCGCCGGCAGGAGGATAAGGGCCGCGTCGTCATCGACAAGACATACCTTAACCGGGACGGCCACGTCCGGAACTACCTTATCCCGCTGTTCGGCCAGGACGACCCGCGGGAGCTGACGCGCCGCTACATCGATGATCGTCTACTCGAGGCCGCGCGCGGCGAGCTCCCGGCCGGGGATAAGCCGGCGAAGGGCAAGGCCACCCGCGGGAAGCCGCCGGCCCCGGGGACTATGGCCAAGATAGCGAAGACGTTCGGGATCTGCCTCGACGCCCTGGTCGACCAGGGCATCATCCCATGGAACCCGATGGAAGGCATGGCGCCCTACTCCCGCGCCGTGCAGCACCCCCGCGAGGACGTGCCGACCGCGGCCCTCGACCAGCTCTACCCCTCCGGCCATGGCCCGATGATGCGGATCTGGGGCGGGACAATGTGGGTCGCCTGCATGTGCGTCCTCCACGACACGGGCATGCGGCCGGGCGAACTCCGCGCC
>QKAK01000186.1 GCA_003247225.1 Spirochaetota bacterium
TTCGTTGATAAAGAAGACTCGTTCGTCCATGATTGATGTGTCCCTCCACGGCATCATTTCCCCCTTAAGTAGGGGAAATTCTACTGCAAAAAGTGTAAACTATGTCCTTGGAGTTTTGTTAACGATGTCTATGGTTAGTACCAATGGCGTCCAACAATCGCTTCAACCGGATAGCGCTATTGTCATGGTTTGTGCTTAATACGCGCTTGAGGCGCGCGTACAAACCATGCCAATGACGCGCTACCGGTTAAGCGTATGCTCAAGTATAGCCTGGCTCTTAGTGTTATGGCGTTTTCCTTCTGATCATCCGCGAGAAGCATGGCAAATATAACCTTTTCAATGCCTTTGGGGTAATTCGGATGTGTCTATAAAGATTACAATCTATCTTCTAATCAAGAAGTAGATATTTGTGTTTAATTTTTTGATTGATATCAGAGGCTCAATAACATCAAGGAAAATTCTCATCTATTCAGGATTGAAATCGCTGATTCGTAATAGTAATTCTAGATTTCATTGATCCAATGTGAAGTTGAATCCACAGCGTGTGCCCCTGCGACGTGTTATGGCCAAGCTATTGGCTTTTAACCAATACTCTTGCACGAAGGTTGTTTTACTACGATTTCATTCGCGTGATGTTGTACTACGATGACGACCTAGAAACTTGACAGCATCTGAACTAGAGAAGTGACTTTTCACTAGAGCGATAATGGAATATCGTTCTTGTTGGGAGAATTGCTAACACTCATTCATCTCGTACACCTCTTCAGCAGAATTAGGGTAGGAGGACATCGCGGTTCTACTTATTTAAAATAGTATTACCGTACTAATCGATTTCAGGTTGGCCTCCTCACAAGCCTTTCGTCGATGCTAATAATACTTCCTTGTAAACGTTCTTCGCTCATGGCATACGCCTTTACTAGCTCTATATGGTAACTCAATAAAACAGATAAGGAAAACTTATTAAGGGCCGTTGATTATACGAAAGATATTATCCGCTAGCGTATATCGCCCGAAATGAGTGGGACTCCCGTAGAACATGAATATATCCAGGCTGAACAGCCTCGTACGTTTCGAAATTCTGACCGAGTAGCTACGATGCACTCCTGACGGGACGTCCCGCGAATGCGAGAACGGTGGGTAAAGCTATCGTGGATATTCGCTTACGTGAAAAAGGCGGGACAGACCGCTTAAAATAAAGACCCTCCCCGGCTTTTTAACCGGGGAGGGTTTTTTTTATTTGCCGCAGGAGCCTAGGCACTCGTCGTCGTCGGTCCGACCCGAGCAATGGGCGCAGGCGGACGATGCGGCGACGCCGTCATGAGGCTGCTCGAGCCTTAGCGCGGAGTCCGCGGCGTTCCTAGCGGGTTCTATGAGGCTCGATAGCTCTCGATCGCTTCCGAAGCGGAGCACGTTGACCATGAAGATGTTGAGTTTGTTGACGATGTTCGGCGGCAACTGGTTGCCGTCTACCTCGACTGAGATAGTGGGATAGTTGCGGTCGCGCGCCCACGGGGCGAAGAGTCCCTCGATGACGCGGCCGATCAGGCAGGCGAACGGCGAGATGTTGACTATGCCGGAATATCCGCCGCTCATCATCGCGGTGGCGGCGACTCCAGAGGATACGGCTATCTCCGAGTTGAGCTCGAGGTTGACGAAGTGCTCCTGGGTGTTCTTCATTATTTCGCGCATGTCGTGGGGGGTCTTCGGGATGAGGCCCGTCGGCTCGAGTATCGACAGTACCTTCCTCTCTATCGAGTGCTTCCACCATTCCTCGACGCGCAGCTTGAGCAGGTCGCGGGACGGCTTGGAGGACCAGCGCGTGCCGGCGGGCTGGAGCCGGATGAGCTTCTTGAGAGCGTACTCGCGCACGAAGTCGAGGTAGTGTATCCACTCGCCGATGCCGGAGACCTTGACCGCTATGCCGCGGTCGCTCATCAGCCTCGTGAGCTCGCCGACGGCGAAGTCGTCGCGTCGAACGTAGATCTCGCCGACCACGAGCACCTTCGGGCAGTCGGCCAGCTTGCGCTTGAGCGGGATGCGCTTGACGTCGCCAGCCACGCGCCTTAGCTCCTTCCAGAGGTCGGCGGGCTTCCGCTCGACGGTATCCATCATGCCCTTCCAGGAATCCTCGAAGGCGCGCACGGCTTTCTCCGGGTCCTCGGCGGTCGTCAACAGGGCGTTCTGGATATCTTTCATGTAGTCGGTGACTACGAGGCCTTTCCACATCTCCTTAGCGAAGCTCGGCCCGAGCTCGTTATAGGAATTGTCCGCCGAGAGGGTGAATACGACGACGTTCTCGAGCCTGAGGTCGCGGAAGAGGTTCTCGTAGAATACGAAGTACTGACCGGTTCGGCAGGGGCCGGTCGTGATCGGCACGAAGACGAGGTACAGCTCGTCCTTGCGGTACTTGTCCGAGGCGAGGTACTGGAGCACGCTGCCGAGCAGCAGGTGGCTCGGCACGCATTCCTTGCCGGAGGCGTGTGCGCGCGCGACCTGGATCGTCTTATTCGTGGCGACCGGCAGGGCCTCGGCGTTGAGGCCGAGGCCCCGTATCGTGGCGGCCATGAACTCGGTCGAGACGTTGCCCATATTGGACAGCAGTATCTTGGCCCGCTTATTGTCGCGGAGCATGACCTTCTCTCCGGTCTTCGAGTTGACGACGCGCAGGTCCTCGCCGCCGCCGTACTTGAACTTCCAGCCGTTGTCGTAGCGATCCGCCTCGATCTCCGTCTTCTTGGCGCGGTAGCCGTCGAGGATATCGAGGAAGGCCTCGACGCGGGTATCGATACCGGCGTCGGCGGAGTGGGAATCCAGCTCGAGTACGAGGAAGGGCTTCTGGCCCATCGTCCACTTGAGGTAATGGAGCATGAACGAGTCGGGCGCGCAGGAGAAGTTCGTTATCCAGGTAACGTAAACGTTCGGGTTGTCCTTGAGCACCTGGGCCGCGCGCATGTCCTGCTGGCCGTAGTACCAGTACATGTTGGGGAAGCTATTCCCGGTATCCTCGAGCGGGAGGATATCGAACGGTATGACCGAGTACCCGCGGGTGGTGAACTTCCGCGGGATGCCCATGTTAGCCTCCGGGGTGAAGGCGTTGTATGGGCGGCCGAGCACCGCGATGACCGGGCGTTCGGCCGTCTTGGCTTCCTCGAGGGCCTCGCGCCCGAGCGCTGATGCCGCCGCGAAGTACTCGCGCTGCTTGGCGAGCGCCTTATCGAAGGCGGCCTTCGTCTCGGCCTCGCCGATGCCCAGTCGGTCGGTCATCGTGCAGAAGAGCTCGAGGGCCTTCTTGTCGCCGAACTTGAAGCTGACGACGAGGGGTAGGAACTTCTTCTCGTCGACCTCGGGGAAGGCCTTGGTTATATAATACGGAAGGCTCTGCGTGATCGGGCAGGTGTTCGCGTGAACGTCATCCTCGTAGGAGGCCATGTCGCGGAAGTGCGGCAGGAGCACGTAGTCGACGCCCTTGTCCAGGCAGTCCTGCACGGCGCCGTGGGCTATCTCAGCGGGGAAGCAGTACGCGCTCTCGACGCGTACGACGCCCTGCTGGGCTACCTCGGTCGACAGCACGGTCTTGATGCCGAGCTCGTGGAAGAACCAGGAATAGAGCGGATAGAGGCTGTGCGTCGAGAAGGCGCGGGGTATGCCGACGGTATAGTCCCGCTTGGCGGCGAGGGCGTCGGCGGGCGCGGCGAAGGTCTCGTAGAGCAGCTTCTGCCGCTTCTCGACGTAGTCGAAGACCGGCACGTCCTTCACGGCCTTGCGGGTGTTCGTGTACTTGTTGCAGCGGCCGCCGAACATGTAGGGGTGGCCGTTGACCTTGAGGACCTGGATAGGGCAGTTGTTCTCGCACGACTTGCAGGTGAAGACTCGCTCGTAGACTATCTCGCGGTTGATCGCCGCCTCGAGGTCGACGATCGTGTCGTCGAGCAGGCCCTCGGCGCGCTTGCGCTTGGCCAAGAGCGCGACGCCGAAGCAGCCCATCAGCTCGGGCGACGGCGGGACGAGGATCTCCTTGTCGAGCATCATCGCGAACGCGAGCGGCACGGCCTCGTTCTTGGCGACGCCGCCCTGCAGGAATACCTTGCCGCCGATGGTGCGGTTTCCCACGACGCGGTTCAGGTAGTTCGCGACGATAGACACGACGATGCCCGCGGTGATGTTCTCCCTCGTCGCTCCCTGCTGGACCGCCTTGCGGATGTCCGAGTTGATGAAGGCCGAGCAGTGCTCTCCGAACTTGAGGGGCGCGTCCGCGGCCAGCGCTATCGGTGCGATGTCCTTGGCGCTGTGTATGGAAAGGTCGCCGGACGAAGACTCCTCGAGGAAGCTGCCGGTGCCCGCGGAGCAGGCCTCGTTCATCGCGTAGTCGATCGGCACGCCGTTCTTGAGCAGCACGTACTTGGCGTCCTGGCCGCCGATCTCGAAGATGGTCTCGACGCCCTTGTCGAAGTAGGCGGTGCCGACGGCGTGGGCGATGATCTCGTTGTACACGCCGGGCGTCTCGAGGAACACGCCGAGTATCTCTCGGGAGCTTCCCGTCGTGGCGGTCAGCTCGATGTCGACCTTGGCGTCGCCGGTGTCGGCGATGATCTTGTCGCGGATGACGGAGAGGCATTCCTTGAGCGCCTTGACCGGGTCTCCGTGGGTGCGGCCGTAGTGGCTCGCGACTATCTCGTCGGTCTCGGCGTCGACGAGGCAGGCCTTCGTCGTCGTCGAGCCGCCGTCCACGCCGAGCACGTACTTCCTGCCGGCGACGACCTTGCCCTCGCCCTTCTCGAAGAACCGGACCTTGTCGCGCCATTTCTTGAGGTCGGGGAGGGTATCGAAGCGCACTACGTTCGGCTTGAGCAGGGACTCGGTCGACGGCAGCGGGGAGCCGGCGCTCTCGGCGAGCACCGCGGCGCCGTAGGCCTCGAACACGGCGGCGCTGTCGGGCACAACGAAGTCGATGCCCGGCGCCCGCTCCTTGATGAAGCGCAGCATGTGCTTATTAAGGGTCAGGCCGCCGGTAAGGACGACCCTGCCCTCGGTGATCTTCGCCCGCTTGAGGAAGTCGACGACCTTGCCGGCCATGACGTTCGACAGCGACAGCACGATGTCGTCCTTGGTGGCCTCGCGCTTGTTCAGCCTGTGGGTGCAGTCGCTCTTCATGAACACCGAGCAGCGGGTGGACAGCGCGAGCACCTTGGCGGTCTCGGGCACCCTCGCGATGTCGGCGAGCGTCATGTCCATGCGGGCCAGCTGCTGCTTGAGGAACTCGCCGGTGCCGGACGCGCACTTATTGCCGGAGAAATTGTTGACGATCTTGCCGTTCCGGTCCAGGGAATAGACGACGAGGTCCTCTCCGCCCATGCTCGCGACGGCGTCGGCCTCGAGGCCGGCCGCCTTGAGCGCCGCCTCGACGCAGAGCGGCTCGAGGGTGCCGGCGGCGTTGAATAGGTAGCGGCCCTCGTTGCCGGTCACCAGGACCTTCGTCCCGAGGGGGATGGCCTTCTCGGAAAGCAGCTTCCGTACAGCGGAGTGGAAGTCGCCCTCGTGGGGCGTGGACGCGGACCAGAGTATCGAATCGCCTTCGGCGAGCACGAGCTTGAGGCTCGAAGAGCCGATGTTTATGCCTAATGATGCCATGGACGAGAACCTCACCGGGACTTTCAGTCGCAGATTTCCAGGCGCGACGCCGTTTCCGGGAGGCCTGGAGAGTTAATATCATATACCTCCGCGACATTCGATACAATACTGTCAGATGGTATGACCAAGCCCGCGGCGCCAGGCCCCTACTGAAATCGCGTCGGCCGCGTTACACTATAGGTATCGAATGGAGGTCCATCAGTGAGACTGCATAGGAGCATATACGCCTCGATCGCGCTGTTCATAGCCGCCGCGGGGGCGAACGCCCAGGTTCCCGTAGCGTCGGCCGCACCGCTCGAGGCCGACTCGCGCGTCGGCGCGGTCACCGTATTCTCGGACCGAGCGCTCGTCAGCAGGACGGCCGAGCTACGAATCCCGGCCGGCGAGACGACGCTCGTCTTTTCCGGCCTGCCCGCCGCTACCGATCCCGCCAGCCTCCAGGTGAGCGGCTCGGGGGCGTTCACGCTGCGCGACGTGCGTTTATCCTCGCGCCAGCTATCGCGCGACGTGTCCGCCGAGCGCAAGGCGCTCGAGGACGAGCGACGGGGCTACGAGGCCTCGATGGCGATAGAGACCGACCGGGTGCGCGAGGCAGAGGCGGAGCGAAGGTTCGTCGACGACATGGCCAAGCGCGTGACGAGCTCGGCGACCGACGACGAGGCCGCGCCGCTCGATACGGCCGCCTGGGCCAGGATGCTCGACTTCTACCGCGGGCGCTACCAGGCCTTGAACCTCGCCGTGCGCGAGGCCAAGGCTAGGATCGCGACCCTGCAGGCCGAGATAGACCGCGTGAACCGCGAGCTGCGGGCGCTCGGCGGCGGCGCGGGCCTGACCGTCGTCGAGGCGGAGCTGTCGCTCGAGGCTCCCGCGCCTACGACCGCGCGGCTCGAGCTGTCGTATATCGTCTCGGGGCCGTCATGGAGGCCCGATTACGTCGTGCGCGCCGACTCGGAGGGCGGGAAGCTGTCGCTGCACTACCGCGCGACGGTCAGGCAGGGCACCGGGGAGGATTGGTCGGGCGTGGCGCTCAGCCTGTCGACCGCCAGGCCGCAAGCCGGCGGCTCGGCGCCCGAGCTCGAGCCGTGGTATATCGACGTCTACAGGCCGCCGGTCTACTACCGCGAATCGGCCAAGGAATCGAGGGCGATGGCCGCGCCGGCGCCTTCCGCGGCGATGGCCCAGGACGAGCTGTACGAGGCGGCCGCCGAGGCTCCGGCGATGGGCTACGCCGGATCCGTCGCCTCGGTCGGCGCTACAGCGGTTACGTTCGCCGTGCCCGGCGCCTCGATCGTCGCGTCGGATAACCGCGAGCGGACCGTGACCATAGCGATGCTCGAGCTGCCTGTCAGCTACTCGTACGCGGCGGCGCCGAAACTGTCGCCCTACGCGTACTTCAGGGCCGAGGCGACGAACGATTCGGAGTATCCGCTGCTGGCTGGGCCGTCCCACGTCTACGTGGACGGCGGCTACGTAGCCGACTCGGCGATAGGCGCCGTGCCGCCGGGCGGCACCTTCAGCGCCGACCTGGGCGTCGACGAGGCCGTTTCGGTAGAGCGGGAACTCGTCAAGAAGTTCGACGAGACGACCGGCGTGGTCGCCAAGAAGCAGAAGACCACCTGGCAGTACGCGAT
>QKAK01000095.1 GCA_003247225.1 Spirochaetota bacterium
AAGATGCTCCGGCCGGCCTTCATGCTGATAGCCGGGCGCTTCGGACGCCGCAAGGGCGTCGACCTGACCGACCTGGCCGCCGCGATCGAGCTACTGCACATCGCCACGCTGATCCACGACGACGTGATCGACGCCTCGCCGACCAGGCGCGGCGCCCCGACGCTCCACACGGCGTACGGCGCCAAGGACGCGGTGCTGGCCGGCGACTGGCTGTTCTCCCGATGCTTCGCGCTGGCCGCCGAGAGCTCCAGCCCGGGCAACGCGACGCTGCTCGCCTCGCTGATCGGAGCCCTATGCTCCGAGGAGATCCACCAGGACCTCGAGCGTTTCTCGTGGCCGGCGAGCGAGCGCAACTACCTGCGCAAGATAGCGGGCAAGACGGCTGCGCTGTTCTCGCTGTCGCTCAGGGCGGGCGCCGTCGAGGCGGGCGCCCCGCCGGCCGTCGTCGCGGCGCTCACGCGCGTCGGCTACGACGTCGGCATGGCCTTCCAGATCATGGACGACGTGCTGGACTACGAGTCGACCGAGGGAGAGATGCGCAAGCCGGTCGGCAACGACCTGCGCGAGGGCCTATGCACCCTGCCGCTGATCCTAGCGCTCAAGGCCGGGACGCCCGGCCCGCGGCCGCTGCTCGGGACGTCCGCCCCGGACGACGCCGCGGTAGCGTCCGTCGTCGCGTCGGTCAGGGCCTCGGGAGCCCTCGACGCGGCCAAGGCCAGGGCCGCCGACTACACCGACCGGGCGATGCGCGAGCTGTCGCGCCTACCCGGGGGTAGCGCCCGCGAAGACCTTCATGCTATCGTCGGACGCCTACTGACCCGTACCTTCTGAGGTGTATCCATGCTCACGTACATCCTGGCCGGCTTCGCGCTGGCCATGGACGCGTTCGCCGTATCGGTATCGAGCGGCGTCTGCGTCTCCGGCCTGACCTTCGCCTACGCCGCGCGCACCGCGTTCTCCTTCGGGCTCTTCCAGTTCCTGATGCCGCTGGCCGGCTACGCCGTCGGCTCGACCTTCGCATCGGCGATAGGCCGCTGGGACCACTGGCTCGCGTTCGCGCTGCTGGCCGCGGTCGGCGGCAAGATGGTCGTCGAGTCCTTCGGCGCCGTGAAGGACGCGTCGTGCACCGAGGAGGACAGGCGCAAGCTCAACGTGCTCGACCTGCGGGTGCTGCTCGTCCTTTCCGTAGCGACGAGCATCGACGCGCTGGCGGTCGGCATCGGCTACAGCGTCATCGGCGCCCCGATCTGGATAGCCGCCTCGATCATCGGCGGAATCACCTTCGCGCTATGCCTGGTCGGCTGCGAGTTCGGCAAGCGCATCGGCGCGTGGCTCGAGCGCTGGGCCGAGCTCGCCGGCGGCCTCGTCCTCGTCGGCATAGGCCTGAAGATCCTCCTCGAGCACCTCCTGGCTTAGTAGAAAAAACCAGGAAGAGAGGCACGGAGACACGGATAAGAGAAATGAAGAACAGATGTGTGGAGAAAGAGCAAGAAAGAAAAGGCTCCTAAGCTCTTATTCTTCTTTCTCTTTATCTCTCTTCCTCATCTTCCTCATCTTCCTCCGTGGCTCCGTGCCTCCGTGGTATACTTTGAATCAGGATAAGCCTATGATGCGGCCGGTGTCGGTGTCGATGTCCATGCCCATGTAGCCGGGCTTGCTCGACAGTCCGGGCATCGTGTTGATCTCGCCGGACAGCGGATAGATGAAGCCGGCCCCGGCCGCTATCCTGACGTCGGCGATCGGGAAGATGAAGCCCTTCGGCGCGCCCTTCAGCGCGGGATCGTGCGACAGCGAGTACTGGGTCTTGGCCATGCAGATGGGCAGGCGGTCGTAGCCGAGCTCGCTGAACTTGCCGATCGCCTTGTCCGCCTCGGCCGAGTACGACACGTGGTCGGCCCCGTACACCTCTCGGGCTATGCGCTCTATCTTCTCCTTGATCGACAGGTCGAGCGGGTAGAACGGCTTGACGTCGCTCGGCCTGTCGGCCGCGCGGACGACGGCCTCGGCGAGCCCGACGGCGCCGTCGCCGCCCTCGGCCCAGTTCTTCGTCACGACCGCGTCGACCGCGCCGGCCTTGATGGCCGCCTCCTTGATCGCGGCCCACTCGGCCTCGGTGTCGGTCGGGAACGCGTTGATCGCGACGACCGCCGGCACGCCGAACTTCCTGACTATGCCGAGGTGGGCCGTCAGGTTGGCCAGGCCCTTCTTGAGCAGCTCGACGTCCTCCTTGACGTAGGCGTCTGCCAAGGGCTTGCCGGGCGTTACCTTGGGGCCGCCTCCGTGCATCTTGAGCGCGCGGACCGTCGCGACCAGCACGACCGCGTCGGGATAGATGCCGGAGGTCCGGCACTTGATGTCGACGAATTTCTCGAAGCCCATGTCCGCGCCGAAGCCGCTCTCGGTGATCACGTAGTCGCCTATCTTCGTGGCTATCAGGTCGGCGATCACCGACGAGTTGCCGTGGGCGATGTTCGCGAACGGCCCCGCGTGGACGAAGGCCAGCTGCTCCTCGAGCGTCTGCAGGATGTTCGGCTTGATCGCGTCCTTGAGCAGTATCGTCATCGCGCCGGCCACGCCGAGGTCCTCGGTGGTGATCGCCTTGCCCTTCTTGTCTATGGCGACGATGATCCGGCCCATCCGCTCGCGCAGGTCCTTGAGGTCCTTCGACAGCGCGAGTATGGCCATCACCTCGCTCGCGACGGCTATGTCGAAGCCGCTCTGCCTGAGCGGCCCGTTCTCTACGCCGCCGACGCCCAGGATCACGTCGCGGAGCGGCCTGTCGTTCATGTCGACCACGCGGCGCCAGAGCACCTGGTACGGGTCGACGTCGAGCTTGGTCATGCCCTGCTTCTGGAAGAACGCGTCGGACCAGCGCCCCTCGTGGTACATGCGCGCGTCGAGGGCGGTGGCGCAGAGGTTGTGCGCCGCGGCGACCGCGTGGATGTCGCCGGTCAGGTGCAGGTTGAAGTCCTCCATCGGGACGATCTGGCTGTAGCCGCCGCCGGCCGCGCCGCCCTTGATGCCGAAGGTCGGGCCCATCGACGGCTGCCTGATCGCGGCGATGGCCTTCTTGCCTATGCGGCCGAGGCCCTGGGTCAGGCCGACCGTCGTCGTGGTCTTGCCCTCGCCGAGCGGCGTCGGGCTGATCGCCGTAACGTCTATGTACTTGGCGCGCTTGGGCGCGTCGGCGTTCTGCTTCAGGAACTCGAGCCTTACCTTGGCCTTGTACTTGCCGAAGTGGTCGATGCACTCGTCGCAGATGCCGTAATCCTCGGCTACCTGCACGATCGGCTTGATCCTCGCCTCCTGGGCGATCTCGATATCGCTGGGCACCGGGTTCCTTCTGGTTATCGACATATGGCCTCCTGGGTCTTCGGGCGTCCCGGATTCGTCTAAATCCGTTGCTTAAAGGTAGCGAACCCCGGCTTCCCCGTCAAACCGGCCCGGGCCGCGGCGGCTTTCCGGCATTATTCCGGCATCCGCGCCCTCGTCGTTGACGGCCTCGTCCGCCCCGGTTAGGATGCCGGTATGAACCAATACCGTATCGAGGGCGGTCACCCGCTCAAGGGCAGGATACGCGTCAGCGGCAACAAGAACGCCGCCCTGCCGTGCATCGCGGCGGCCCTGCTGGCCGAGGAGCCGGTCACGCTCAGGAACGTGCCGGAGATCGAGGACGTCTTCGTGATGCTCGACATCTGCAGGGCCCTCGGCGCCGGGGTCGAGCGGCTCGGCGCCGACGCGTGGACCATAGACGGGCGCGGCGTCGGCCAGCCCGAGGTGCCGGTCGGCCTGGCCGCCAGGGTACGCGCGTCCATCCTGTTCGCCGGCCCCCTCCTGGCCAGGTTCGGCAAGGTCACGCTGGCGACGTGATAGGCCGCAGGCGGCTCGACACGCATTTCCTCGCGCTCGAGGAGCTAGGCGCCAGGATCGAGGTCGACGGCTCGTTCCAGTTCACCGCCAACAAGCTGAAGGGCGCCGACATCTTCCTCGACGAGGCCTCGGTGACCGCCACCGAGAACGCGGTCATGGCCGCCTCGATCGCCGAGGGCCGTACCGTCATCCGCAACGCCGCGAGCGAGCCGCACGTGCAGGACGTCTGCAGGATGCTCAACGCGATGGGCGCCTCGGTCTCCGGCATAGGCTCGAACATCCTGACGATAGACGGGGCCGCCTCGCTGCACGGCGCCGACTACTCGATCGGCCCGGACTTCATGGAGGTCGGCTCGTTCATAGGGCTCGCCGCGGTCACCAGGGGCGACATCGTCATCGAGGGAGTCGAGCCCGACGACCTGCGCATGATGAAGCTGGCCTTCGGGAAGCTCGGCGTCGGCTGGAGCCTCGACGGCGACGCGCTGTCGGTCCACTCGGGACAGGGCATGCGCGTGGTGCCGGACCTCGGAGGCCAGATACCCAAGATCGACGACGCGCCGTGGCCGGGCTTCCCGCCGGACCTGACCTCGATCATGACCGTCGTCGCGACCCAGGCCGAGGGCACCGTGCTGATCCACGAGAAGATGTTCGAGTCGCGCATGTTCTGGGTCGACAAGCTGATAGGCATGGGCGCCCGCATCGTGCTGTGCGACCCCCACCGCGCCGTCGTCTCCGGCCCGGCCAGGCTCCGCGGCGACTCGCTGACCTCGCCGGACGTGCGCGCCGGGATGGCCCTGGTCATCGCGGCGCTATGCGCCGAGGGCACGAGCGTGATCAAGAACGTGTACCAGATCGAGCGCGGCTACGAGCGCATAGCCGAGAGGCTACAGGCGCTCGGCGCGAGGATAGAGCGGTTCGAAGAATAGGCCCGCCGAACGGATAGCCCCGCGGGGAGCCGGCCTAGGCGCCCCTCGTCGAGGCTATGCGCGCGGCGACGAGCAGGCTCGCGGCGACGCACAGCGACAGGACGCCTATCCAGGCGGGCAGGAACCAGGCGCTCGGCGCCAGGACGGCCAGGGCCCTCGTCGCCGAGGCGGACAGCTCCGCCGCCAGGCGCAGCGGCGGTACGGCGAGCGCCACGAGCAGGGGCGCCGTCAGGTAGCGGGCGGCCGCCCCCACCGGCTCGGTCGGCCTGAAGCGCACGCCCAGCCCTACGCCGAGCAGGGCCAGCATGATCACGACGAACGGATAGGAGCAGCGCTCGGCCAGCTCCGCCTTGAGCGGCCGGGAGTCGAGCCCCAGCCGCTCGGCGTCGTCGATGCCGGTCGCGAGCGTGGCGAGCGGGATATCCTCCGGCGCGCCGGAGAGGCGAATGGCCGTCAGCGCGTCTTCCTGGGTGAACGGGACGATCAGCGCGTAGCCCGGGTCGTCCTGGCCGGACGGCCGGCGCGCGTACTCGGGCTCCCAGACCAGGTCGGGCCTCGACCGGTCCACGGCCCGCAGGACGAGCCTGTCGCCGTGCAGCCTCGCGAACGGCGCGCGCGCCTCGAGCGGCGTAGCGCCGCCGAGCCTCAGCGTCAGGTCCCTGAAATAGACGGCTCCGTCGGAGGCCGCCGCCCTCGAAGCGCTCAGCCAGGCGGGGCGCGGCCCGGACAGGGTCGCGGAGAACGGCCTCTCGTCCGACTCGGCGAACGCGCGCTCGTCCTCCTCGATGAAGAACGATATCTCGGACAGCCCGGCCGCGCTGCGCTCGAGGTACGCCGCCACGTCGGCGTCGTCGGGCGCCTCCTCGGCCAGCTCCGTATAGATGCGGAAGGCCTCCAGGTAGTCGCCTTCCTGGTACCGTGAATAGCCCTCGAGCTTCCGCCCGTAGAACGCCGCCGCGGCCTTCTCCTCGAGCGACGGGCCTAGGGCCTGCAGCGCGGACCAGGTCTCGGCGACCAGGCGCCGCACGTTGACGTCGTTCGCGTAGATCGCCGCGGATCGCTTAGCCAGGTAGTGAGCGTCGAAGAGCCGGCCCTCGTCCCTGGCCCGCAGGGCTTCCAGGTAGAATCGGTTGGCGGCGCGCCACGGCACGTCGTCGGCGCCGTCGCCGGGAGCCCTGTCCAGCTCGTCGCCGGCGGACGACCTGGCGCGGGCCGACTCCGCCCTTATCCGGTCGCTCAGCTCGACGAAGCGCTCGTCGAGCTGGTCGATGGCCGCGCCGGCCCGCAGCGCCAGCTCCGCGTCGGCCAGGCGGCCCTCCCGATACGCGGCGTCGGCCGCCCGAAGCGAGTCGGCGAACAGCTGGCTCTGGCTCTCGTATCGATTGGACCGTTCCTCGACGCCCGGCAGTACGAGCAGGTAGAACAGCGACACGGCCGCGGCCAAGGCCAGGGCGGGCGCCAGCACGCCGCGGGCCGCGCCCGAGAAACCGGCGCCAGCGTCCGACGACTCGGTCGCGATAGCCGCCGCGACGAGCAGGATCGCCGGGGCCCAGTCGGCCAGGCTGATCAGCGCCCGCATAGCCTCCCACGGCAACGCGAATTTATACAGCACGTCGGCCCGCCCGACGGATACCAGGGCGACGAAGAAGCCTACCGCGAAGGCGAGGGACAGCAGCCCTATAGCGACCGGCAGGAAGCTCGACTTCCGCTCAGGCATCGCGGCCTCCGCCGGACGGCTTCCTCGAGAACAGCAGGTCGAACAAGGCCAGCGCCAAGGCGCCGGCGGCTACGATAGCGGACTGGGCGTATAGCCTCGGCAGGTCGAGGCCCACGAGCGAGAACGCGTCGCTAGCCGGCTCGGACAGGCAGAGCGACAGTAGCCGCACCGACGCGATCGCCGCGGCCGGCGCTACGAAGGCGCCGAGGAGCGGCCTCGAGCGGGATAGCCGGGTCAGGCCCCAGAACGACGACGCGTAGGCGGCGAACGCGATATAGGACGCGGCGAAGCGCGGCCACGGCGCCTTAGCCGCGGCGAGCATCCACTCCGCGATCGGCCGATACCGGATAGGCAGGTACGCCGGCGGAACCGCTCCGGACGGTCCGAGGAAGCGCGCGACCAAGGCGGCGCCCGCGACGGCCGAGCCGCCGAGCAGCAGTAGGGCGAGGCCGCCGAGCGGCCTCGACGATAGCGTGCGGTTCAATAGGAAGAACGTGAGGAACGAAGCCAGGATGATCGCCGCCGGGACCGACGAGAACGCCGTCATCAGCAGCGATTCGACCGTTATAGTCGATCCTTCGGAGGCATACGCCGCGAGCGCCCATACGGCCGATAGGCAGACCGCCGATACGACGAAACCGAGGAAAAAACGTAGAGTCGCGGCCGCGATTTTTTTCATCGGTCAAAACTGTAGCATGAGCCATACGGCTTGACAAGCCGAATGGCCTCGGCGCGATCTGGCGCCATCGGCGTACATCCGCCGCCGGCATTCCTGGACGCATTTTCTTGTCGGAGGTAGCGTTACTCGTCGTTCGATGACGTGAGCTACATCGTTCATACATAAGACTACACAAGTTATCCACAACGGCTCGACAAAAATAGCTGTATACGATTTTGAGCTTTTGGAGCTTCCCATATTGATCTGGCTTATAAGATCTATTTGACCATGTTTAATTTCTTATATTAATAGGAATTAAGAATTTTAGAAAAAAAGGAACGGTTATAAGATCCATAGTATAAGAAATTATACAGAACGCTGGGGAATCGCACCGATTTCGGCACAAACAATGAACAAGTTTTCCACAGGCTTGTGTTTACAGGACGCTTATCTATATCAGGACATGGAATAGGCGCCGTTTCCGGCCTTGAGCCCTCTCGCCGAGTCGACGGCGCCGACGCTGCGGAGAGCGGATCGAAGCCTCGAGACGCGCATATCCAAGGCCCTGCCGGTCATCGTACCTACGCCCGCGACGGCGGCGAGCGTCGATCGGCTCACGGGCTCGCCGCGGCTGGCGAGCAATAACGCCAGCAGGCGGCCGTCGCCTTCGCTCAGGATGACGGAGCCGCTCGGACCGACGAGACGCCGGCCCTCGAGGCTGACGACGCCGTCCGGAGCCCGGCGGCGCGACTGCGCCCAGGACTTGACCCTGGCGCGAAGCTCCGTCTCTCCCCATGGCTCGCACAGATAATCGGTGCAGCCGGCCTCGAAGCATTCGTCGGCTATCGACGCCGGCCCGCAGGCGATAGTCACGGCGGGGGCGGCGCCGGATAGCCGGCCCGGCGGCGTCGACAGGAAGCGCATCGCCGGAACGACCAGCGCGTCGAAGGGCTCGACGTCGGCGAGCCCCCCGGTAAAGGCGTCGTACGATATAAAAGAGAGGGAGAACGGCTCGCCGTCCTCCCTCCCCGCTAATGACCTATAGTACTCTTCGCGGTCGCCGACGAAGAGCAGCCGCACGCTAGGCCTGTCCGGCCGGTTCCGCGCTCCCGTCGCCTATCATCTTGCGCTTCAGCTCCTCGAGGAGCACGTCGGCGCCGCCGCCCGAGGCCTCGAGCTTGGCGAACTCCTTGTCGAGCGACGACGACTGGGACAGGTCGGCCAGCTCGGCCTGGGCGTCGGCCCTGGCCTCCAGCTCGTCGACCTTCTTGGCCATGCGGTCGAAGGTATCGAAGGCGCTCGTGTTGCCGGAGACGCTGGCGAGCGTCTTCTGTATCTTCTGCTGGGCCTCCGCCCGCTTGGCCCTGGCCACCAGCATGTTCTTCTTGCGCGAGGCCTCGTCGATCTTGTTCTGGAGCTGGCGCAGCGTCTCCTTGAGCTTCTCGACCGACGCCTTCTGCGACTCCCACTGCGGCTTGAGCTGCAGGTAGTAGTTCTCCGCCTCCTGCTTGCGCAGCAGCGCTTCCTTGGCGAGGTCGTCCCTGCCGGCCTTGACCGCTATGACGGCCTTGCGCTCCCAGTCGTCGGATAGGCGCTTCTGCTCGATCAGCTCCCGCTCGAGCTTCTTCTCGTCGGCGATGGCCATCGCCACGGACTTCTTCGACTCGATCATCTGCTGGTTCATGTCGACGACGAGCTGGTTGAGCATCTTCTCCGGATTCTCGGCCTTGTTGATCATATCGTTAATGTTGGATGAGATGACCGTCTTCATCCTGTCGAATATTCCCATGGTAACGTGCCTCCTATGCTCGGTCCCGGAAAGCGCCGAGGACGCCGTAATGCTTGGACAGCGCCAAGCCGATGGAATCGATGGCAGCCTCGAATTCGCGCTTATCCATCGTGTCGTACTCTAACGTATCGACGAGGACGATGTCATCGCCGTCCAGGCCGTAGGCGCCGTGTACCATGTCGGCGCAATTGAGCCTGAGCAGCTGCTCGTAGAGCGGCTCCCGCTTGCCCGCCGGTATCCGCATGACGCGGGCCCGGATGGTGACGATAGGCTCGTCGAGGGACGCGACGACGCCGGGAAGGCCCTTGTCGGGGTCGTCGATATAGAATGAAGTGGGCGATAGCTCCTGATAGGAGATATCGAGGTCCATCAGGTAGGACTCGATCTTGGTCATGCCGGCCATGCGTTTCCTCCTCGAGGCGCCGAGCGGATGAGGCGGGTATCGGCCGATCAGCCGAGGAACACCTGTCCCGAATTGTCGATCGCCAGTATGGTCTTGCACTCGGAGCAGCGGAAGCGGCCGGGCTTGGCCGCCTTGAGCTTCTTCGTACAGATAGGGCACGAGAATATCTTGGGGAACACCGACTGCGAGCTGACCTGCGAGCCTTGCTGGAAGTACGCGACGGCTTCCTCGAGGTTGTCCTTGATATTGAAGAACTGGGAGAAGCCGAGCAGCTGGAAGACCTCGTAGACCTTGGGCTGGATCTCCAGCAGCACGATGTCGCCCGAACGCGGCTTAACGGCCTTGAGGAAAGCCGTGAACGACCCGATGCCCGTCGACGATACGTAATTCAGGCCGCCGCAGTTGAAGATCAGGCGAGAGAAGCCCGCGTCGATGGCCTTGCCGACGCGCTTCTGGAAGAAATTCGAATTATATGTATCGATATAGCCGGTT
Source organism: Spirochaetota bacterium (assembly GCA_003247225.1). Lineage (GTDB taxonomy): Bacteria > Spirochaetota > Spirochaetia > Treponematales > UBA12059 > SZUA-370. The sequence continues at coordinate 9,856 of QKAK01000095.1, forward strand.
AAGAACAGCGCCAGGCAACTCTGGTCGATTTTCTGGAGCCGGATTTTCAGGCTATCGTCCTTCTCGTCGTCGAAGCCAGGAACGATATCGTTATTTGGCATGGTGCTCCTCTTCCATCGTGAGGTCTATTGTTTTACTAAAGCACAATACTATGATCATCTTAGGCCGTCGTCAATGGCTTGTCAAATCGATACTGACGGCCCGATCGATCCATAGACCCCTTCGACGTTATTTTCGGCAAAATAAGTCGTTTACCAAAGCTATATTATATTACGCCGCTCCTAAAACGCATATAGCCCCCTATCGGCGACCACGACCGACCCGTTCGCGAGGTCCATGCCGCCGCCGAGCAGGTAGGCGACCAACGCCGCCAGCTCCGCGGTCGGGATCAGGCCGCCCCGGGGCGAGGCGCTCTCGAGCCTGGAGCGCATCGCGCCGTCGAGGTATTCGGTATCCACGAAGCCGGGGCAGACGACCGCGCAGGAGACGCCGCGAGGGCCGAATTCCACGGCTATAGACTTGGCCACGACCCCGAGGCCGGTCTTGGCGGCCGCGTAGGCGGCGTTGGCCTTGAAGCCCCGGACGGCGTCGGTCCTGGTACCGCCGAAGAGCAGGATGCGCCCGAAACCGCGCCCGGCCATCCCGACGGCGGCCTCCGTGGCTATCGTCCCGGGCAGGGCCAGGCACCCGAGCGCGGCGAGGCTCCAATCCGCCTGGCTGGTCTCCGCGAGGGGCTTGTAGACGAAGGGGCCGTAGGAGACGACGAGGAGGTCGCACGAGCCGGCGGCCCGCAAGAGGTCGGGCGGGGCCTCGCCGCCGGACAGGTCGGCCCGGATCGTCCCGACCGCGTTCCCGTACGCGGCCAGCTCGGAGGCCTTGGCCGCCAGGCGGCCCTCGTCGCGGCCGTGGATGGTCAGCGCGGCGCCCGCCGCCGCCAGGGACTCTGCGACCGCCGCCCCTATGCCGCCGGTCGCGCCGATCACCAGCGCGGTCCTCCCGGCGAGGCCGGCCGCGCCCCGTTCGTCGCTCTTGTTCGTCATCAGGGCTTGAACTATAGTCCGATCGGCGCCCCGCGTAAACAGCGGGGAGGCCGGCTGGAGGCCCGATGAGCAGAGAACCGGCGTTCGACCGGGTCGCGGTGGCGCTGTGCCGCGTCGAAGGCTCGACGAACGTGGGGGCGGCGTGCCGCGCGATGAAGGCGATGGGGATACGACGGCTCGTACTGGCCGCCTGTCCCGACCATGACGAGACGGAGGTCCGCACCTACGCGCTCGGCGCCTACGACGTCTACGAGTCGGCGGAGCGATTCGACGATTTAGGCGAGGCCCTCGGCGGGTTCTCGATCGCGGCCGGCCTGACGAGGCGGGTCGGCCAGCGGCGCAAGGAGAGCGCGGCGCTGCCCGAGTTCGCGTCCCGGCTCGCGGCGCGCCTGGTCGTCCCCGCGGGGGATGCGGAGGCGCCGGCGGACTCGGCCGCGCTCGTATTCGGCAACGAGCGCGACGGGCTGTCCGACGCCGAGCTGTCCCTGTGCGACGAGGCCGTGCGCATCGGCACGTCGGAGCTCTTCCCGTCGCTCAACCTGTCCCACGCCGTGCAGGTCGCCTGCTGGGAGCTGCGCGAGGCGGTCCTGGCTGCATCGAAGCCCGACGGGCCCGAGCGAGGGCGCGGAGCCGGCAGGACGGCGGCGCCGCGATCGTCCATCGCCCGCGAGGCCGCCAGGATGGCCGACGCGATGCAGGCGGCCGGCCTATACAAGCTGGCCGGCCGATCCGACGCCGAGGCCTTCCTGCGGGAGGTAGCGGCGAGGGCGGCCCTGTCGGAGACGGAGCTGGAACGGCTATCGTCGCTGTTTACCAGGCTCGGTGCAGTAGGCTCGCTTGACCGCGGCCCCGGGCGATAGTAGGCTTCTGGTATCCGGGCGGAGTTCACCGCGCGACGGAGGGCGATATGAAACGAATCTTGTTCGCGGCGGCGATCGCCGCCGCGGCGCTGGCGACCGCGGCGGCTCAGTCGGCTCCGGTCGGCGAGCCGAGCTATGACGGCAGGATCGAGCTGGGCGTCAGCGTCGCCGGCCTCTCGGCCCTGGCCGAAGCCGGCGACGAGGCGGCCTTGGCGCCCCTGTCCGACGGCGCCATCCTGCTCCTCGGCACGCTATCGGCGCCGAGCGTCACCGGCGACGAGCCATACGAGGCCGTGGTCGAATTCATGGAAGGCGAGTGGAGGGATCCATCGACTCTGCTCCTGCACCGCGTGTTCATCGTGTTCCGCGGCGAGGAGTACAGGTCGTTCCTGAAGGGCTCGGCCGGCAAGCGGGCCGTGGTCGTCGCCCGGGCGCCGACCCTAAGGCCGTCCCCGCACGGAGGCTACGCCGTGTACCTAGAGGTCGTGTCGGCCAGGACCGCGTCCTAGCGCCGTCCGCGCGGGCGGCCGATCAGAAGAGGCAGGCCTGAGCCGGCCTCGCCCCGCAATCGAATTCGATATCGGCAGGCAGTATCGTCTCGCGGCCTCCCGACAGCAGCGCGGCCCTCCGCACGACGTTGCGTAGCTCCCTGACGTTCCCGGGCCAATCCCAGCCCCGCAGCTTGTCCTCCGTATCGGGCGCTACGCGCTTATCCGGCGCGTACTCGGCCAGCATGGCGCCGACGAGCATCGGCAGGTCCTCCTTATGGGTCCTGAGCGCCGGCATCTCGATCACGAGCGTGCTGATGCGGTGGAGCAGCTCGGGACGGAAGCGCCTCTCGTCGCCGAGGCTCGTGGCGTTCGTAGCCGAGACGATGCGCACGTCGTAGCGCCTCTGATCCACCGAGCCTACGCGCGAACCGCTGCCGGACTCGAGGGTCCGCAGGAATTTGGCCTGTACCGGAAGGGCCAGTTCGCCTATCTCGTCGAGGAAGACCGTGCCCCCTCGCGCCGCCTCGAAGGCCCCGCGCTTGTCGACGGCGTCGGTGAACGCGCCCCTGACCGAGCCGAACAGCGTCGATTCGGCCAGGCTCTCGAACAGCGTGGCGCAGTCGACGGGCAGGAAGCGCCCTCCGCTCCGGCGCGAGCCGCGGTGTATCGCCTCGGCGGCCAGCTCCTTGCCGGTACCGCTCTCCCCGATGATCAGCACCGGCGCGTCGTTGCCGGCGTAGAGGGCGATGCGCTCGCGGACCTTGCGCATCGCGGCGCAGTCCCCGAGCAGCTTCCGCCCGAACGTGGATACGGGCGCATCGCCCATCCCGGCGGCGGGCGCGGCCTCGGCGACCGCCCGCCCCATGGCCGCCGCGCCCCGGGCCTCGGAGACGATCGCCGACTTGGCCACGGCGAGCCTGACCGCCGCGTACAGGGCCTCCGCCCGCAGGGGCCGCTCCAGGTAGCCGTACTCGCAACCGGCGGGAGCGGGCCAGCCCTCGGTCCGGCCGGCGGCGGCCACGCAGACGACGCCCGCGCCCGAGTCGACGCGGGCGCAGGCCGCGATAGGGTCGAAGGCGCCGCCGGGGCCGCAGTAATCCGATCCCACGAGTATGGCTCGGGGCCCGGACGGCATGGCCTCGCCCATGGCGTCGGCCATGGATCCGAAAGCCCGAACGGCGTATCGGTTTCTCAATAAATCCCGCAGCATCCTCCGATCGGCGTCGTCGCCCACTATTATGACTATTTCTTTCATCCCGATAATTCTAGCCATGCAAAAAAGCTGTCAATGATCCGTAAGGTTTCTATTTGCGATTACATCATAGTCCCGGTCAGATAGGCCCGCCCGCCGCGCCCGAACATCCCAGTTGCGCGTCCCGCCGGGATAAAGTAATCTAGAAGGCGCGTCGTCCTATTCTGAAAACGGAGTAAAGCATGGCAGGTAATGAACTGGTCGTAGACGTCGGCAAGATCAAGAAAGCGGCGCATAGCGCGATACCGCTGACGATAACCACCTATACGCTCCCCCACGAGATAGAGGTCTATATCGAGGAGGTCCTCGCGGTATTCCTCGGCGAGCTCGGCCAGGCCAGGATCAAGGATTACCTGGTCTACTGCCTGCGGGAGCTGGCCGTCAACGCGAAGAAGGCCAACACGAAGCGCGTCTACTTCGAGACGAAGGGCCTGGACCTCAGGAACCCGGCCGAGTACGAGGAGGGCATGCGCACCTTCAAGGCCGATACGATGGAGAACATCGCCTACTACCTCCAGAAGCAGAAGGAACGGCAGTACTACATCAAGATCATCTTCCAGGCGCGCGGGTCCAACGTCGTGCTCGAGGTACGCAACAACGTCGAGCTGACCCGCACCGAGTACCTCCGCATCCAGGACAAGCTGGCCCACTCGAGGAAGTACGAGACCCTCGAGGAGGCCATGTCGCAGGTGCTGGACGCGTCCGAGGGCGCCGGCCTCGGCCTCGTCATCCTGGTGCTGATGCTCAAGAAGATGAGCCTCGACGAGGAGTGCTTCGACATCCATACCGACAACGGCGAGACCGTCGCGCGCATCACGGTGCCGGTGGCGGCCGCCAAGATCGAGAGCCTTTCGACCCTGACCGACGAGCTGGTCAGGCAGATCACCAGGCTGCCTCACTTCCCCGAGAACATCCTGACGATCCAGCGCCTGATATCCGACCCGAAGAGCGAGATGGTCGACATCGCGCGGAACATTTCCACCGACCCGTCGATGACCGCCGACCTGCTCAAGCTGGTCAACTCGGCCCAGTTCATGCTGCCCCGCAGGGTCGACAACATAGTCGACGCGGTCAAGCTCGTGGGCCTGCGCGGCATCAAGAACCTGCTCTACTCCTACGGCTCCCAGAAGATCCTGGCCGACGAGCGCGGCATGGACCAGCGCGCGCTGTGGGACCACAGCTACCGCTGCGCCTACTATTCGTACAACCTGGCCAAGAACTTCAAGCCGGGCAACCGCGCCCTCCAGGACGACGCGTACGTAGGCGGCATGCTGCACGACATGGGCAAGATCATCTTCTCGGCGGTGCACCCGGAGCTGCTCGACCACATCAAGGCGTTCTGCGACGCCAAGGGCATCGAGAAGTCCACCTTCGAGGACCTGGCCGGCGGCATGAACCACTCCGAGATAGGCGCGCGCGTGGCCGAGAAGTGGAACTTCCCCGAGTCGCTGGTCGCGGCGATACGCTTCCACCACGAGCCGTCGCTGATGACGACCGACTTCAAGGACGTGGTGTACACCGTCTACCTCGCGAACGTGTTCTGCGAGTACGAGAACGGCGGCATCGCCTACGACCAGATAGACAGGGACGTGCTACAGGACTTCGGCTTCCTGAGCGACAAGCAGTTCGGCAAGACCGTCGAGCAGTTCTCCGAGGGCTTCAGGCAGGAGTCCATCAAGCAGCGCGAGGCCGCGACGACGAAGCGCTAACGGCTATAGGCGTCCAGGAATTCGAGCATGTATTGCTGGACGCCGCCGAAGAACTCGCGCTCGAGCGCCGCGCCGGCCCTCGTCACGTAGCGGAAGTGCCAGCTCTCCCAGATGTAGCCCGTGACGGCCTCCATCCCCCGGGGAAACGATAGCGAGAAGCCGAATCGCCCGGCGTTGGCCTCCATCCATCGGCCGGCGTCGGTCGACGCGAAGGCCTCGTCTATCGGGTCGAAGTCGATCGCGGTGCCGAGCTGGTGCTGAGACGTCCCCGGCCTGGCCGAGAACCTCGACGCCTCGGCCTCCCCGTACGCGGCCGCGTAGCGCTTGAACAGCCCGTCCTGGTACTCGTACGAGCGGTAGGTGGACGCGAAGACCAGCCGCACGCCGTCGGCCTTCGCGGCCGCGTCCATCTCCGAGACGGCGGCCATGACGGCCTTCCTGAGCCGCAGGTCCTTCCTCGTCACGGAGAGCGGATAGTCGTTGAGCGACACCAGGTCGTCAGGCTCGTAGCCCGGTTCGAGAGGGCGGCTCTTGTCGACGAGCGCGAGCAGGCCGCCGGCCGCGTCCGCCTCGGCGGTCGCCTCGTCGAGCAGCTCGAAGAAACGCCCCGGCGCCGCCGATACGGCCGCGTAGACGGCCGCCGCCCGATCGGGCAGGGCCGCTTCGAGCGCGTCCGCCGCGAGCCGCAGCCGCGGGTCGGGGGGGCTCGCCTTCGCTTCGGCCTCCGCGCCCTCGCCGCCGCACGCCGCCATAAGGACTATAGGGAAAACCGCTATCATCCGCCAAAACCTGACCATCGCTCGACTCTATACGATAATCGGCCTCGCGGGCAACTCGAGCGAGACGATCGCCTAGCCTTCGCGATGAATTTATGGCATTCTATTGTATAATCAGTATACGGACGCCGTGTCGGGCGCGCTGAGAAACGAACAGCTACGGGATAATCATGGATAAAGACTACGGTTCACGAGACGATAGGATAGGCGCGATCATCGCGTCCTCGGGATATCCTCGGGCGGTCAGGAGCCTGCTCCGGAAGCTCGACGAGGGCGACGTCGTCGCGAGCGTCGCCCTGGGCCCCGGGCGCGACGCGGTGCTGCTCGCCGCAGTGGCCGCCAGGCTACAGGCGGAGCCGAGGCTCAGGGCGCTGGTCATAGCCCCCTCGGACCGCGAGGTAGCCGGCCTCAAGCAAGCCTTCGACCGCGTCGCCGGGCCCGAGGGCCCGTCCTCCGCGACTATAGGCCGCGACGTTACGACGGAGATCGCCGACGCCGCTATCGGGTCGCTCGACGCGATAGCCTCGAGGATAGCCGCCGGCACCCTCGACCCGGACGCCTTCGGCCTGGTAGCCCTGAGCGACCTAGACCCGCTCGCCGGCGCGGCGAGCGTCGCGATGCTCAGGCACGCGCTCGGATCGGGGTCGGCGGAAAGGCGCCTCGTCGGCTTCGCGGCCGAGCTCCGGCCGGCGCATCGGGCCGTCGTCGCCCCGCTCTGCGACTCGCTCGTCGAGATAGAGCTGGAGGACGAGGGCCAGCGCGTCAAGGACGCCCCCGCCTCGAGCTTCGCGACCACGGCCGAGGACAAGCCTCGCCTGCTGCTCGGCCTGCTCTCGCGCGACGCCGACCGGCCGTTCGCGGTCTTCTGCAACCTCAAGGATAGCGCCGAGTCGGTGGCGCGCATGCTGCGATCGCGCGGCGTCAAGACCGAGTACGTGCTCGGCAACCTGCAGCGGAAGCGCGCCGTGCTCGACTCCGTCGTCGCCGGGGAATACGAGGCGCTCGTGCTGACCGACGAGGGCGCCGCCGGCCTGCCGGGAGCCTGGGCCGCGCGACTGGTCAACTGGGACCTGCCGCTCGACGGCGAGCCGTACCTTGCCCGTCTCGGCCACCTGAACGCGTCGGCGCGCGGCGCCGGCGTCTACAACTTCGCCTGCGACCGGTACTCGCTCGGCCTGCCGGCGATCGAGCGGGCCATAGGCTCGCGGCTCGAGCTTACTCGGGCGGACGAGTCGCTCATGGCGCCGGCGGGCACCGAGCCGTCCGAGCCGTCCGGCCGCGAGGCCCGCGAACCGAGCAAGGCCCGACCCGGACGCGAGAACAGGCAGGCCCGGCCGGCCGAGGCCCGCGAGCCTCGCGATCGCCGCCGAGCGCAGGACCGCAGGGACCGCGGCGGCCAGTACGACGGCCGTAACATCAAGGCGATCCAGGACGACATCGCGGCCATCACCGGTGGCAAGCCGTCCGCGGCGCCGAACCGCGCGCGCGCGGCCCAGCCGGCGGCCAGGGACGCCGAGGCTCCGAGTCGCGGCAAGAAGGCCCGGGGCAAGGCGGCCGCGCCGGCGCGGCAGGACGGCGGGCCTAGTCGCCGGGCGTCTCCCTCCCGGCCCGCCAAGGGACAGGCCGGCAAGTCCGGTACGGGCGAGGCCCGGCCGTCGGGCAAGCGGCCGCGGGGAGGGTCGGACAACCGTATACGCGACCCGTACTCCATAAGCATGGAAGAGCGCATGCGCCTATATCGCGAGCGCTACGCCGGGGACGCCGAACGCGGCGACTCGCAGCGCCAGGCTCCGAGGCCGGCTCCCAGGCCGGACCGCGGGCGGCAAGCCAAGCCCTCCGCGCCCGCCGCCCGCGATGAAGCCGCGGCGGCGCCGAAGGCTCCCGAGCCGAAGACGCGGAAGCCCGGCTCAGACGCCGCGCCGAGGGGCGTGCTCGGCGCGTTGAAGGGCCTGTTCGGCAAGCGGGACGGCTAGGCTAGCGGCGGCGATCCCGCTTATCTGCGCCTCTGCATCAAGTTGCTATTGACAACTTAACTCAAACTCCTTATCGTTGCTAGTGACAACGATAAGGAGTTTTTATGCAGAAGACCGACGGAGAGCTGTTGCGGACCGTTTCCCGCTACTACGCGGCGGCCCAGAGGACGCAGGCCGGATGCTGCGGCGCTACTGCCACCGGATGCCAGGTACTGTGCGCGATCGGCGGCGAGGGCTCCGTACCGCAGGCCGAGCTCGGAACCCGGCTCGGGCTCGAGAAGAGCTGGGTGTCCCGGGCGATCGGGTCGCTTGAGCGCGAGGGCCTGCTGGAGCGCAGGAAGTGCTGCGACGACGCGCGCATGTACGACGTCGCGTTCACGGAGGCCGGGCGGGCGCGCTACGAGTCGCTGAACGCGGCCCTCAACGACCACGCCGCCTCCGTCATGAGCCTGATACCGGAAGGCGAGAGGCCCGGGGTCCGGCGCGCCCTGGAGCTGCTGGCCGACGCCCTCTCGTCGGCGTCGGACGACTGCCGCTGCGGAGGCTCGCGATGAGCGCCTTCGCCGCGATCGCCGCGCGCGAGGCCCTGCGGATACTCAGGTTCATCGTCCTCGCGTTCGCGCATACCTGGCCGCTCTGGGCGGTCAGCATACCCCTCGCCGCCGCCGTACGGATGAGCCCGATCGCCGGTCGGCTCTCGCGCGTCGTGTCGATGCGTCCCGTCGCGGCCGTGGTAGCGGCCACGGTCTTCGGGGCCTTCAGCCCGCTATGCTCGTGCTCGGTCGTACCGGTCATCTTCTCGCTGCTATCCGCCGGGGTGCCCATCGCGCCCGTCATGGCGTTCTGGCTGGCGTCCCCGTCGATGGATCCCGAGATATTCTTCCTGTCCGTATCGACGATAGGCTGGCCGCTGGCGATCGCCCGGCTAGCCGCCACGACGCTGATGAGCCTAGGGGGCGGCCTGGCCGCCGTCGCGCTCGAGCGGAGGGGCTTCTTCAGGGACGGCATCCTTCGCGACGCCAAGGCCGCCGAGCCCGTCTCCGGCGCTTGCGCGTGCGCAGGCGCGCCAGCCGGTAGCGCGCCGCGCGGCTTCGGCCCTCGGGACAGCCAGGGCGCGCTCGCCGCGCCGGCGAGGTTCTCCGCGGCGCCGGCTGGATCGTCCGCGCTTTCGGCCGTTCCGTACGCGCGCCGTCCGACGTCCGGCGAGCCGAGCGACCGGCCCGACGGTCAGCCGGAGACGAGCGGCGAGAAGTCGCGGCGCCTGGCGAAGCGCTTCGGCGAGGAGCTGCTCTCGAGCGTGCTGTTCGTGGGGAAATTCATGGCGATAGCGTTCGCGCTCGAGGCCGTCATCAAGTTCTACGTACCCGAGTCGTGGATACGGGCCGCCCTAGGCGCGGAGAACGCGCTAGCCGTGCCCATAGCCGTGCTCGTCGGCGTACCGTTCTACACGACGAACGCCCAAGCCCTCGGCCTGGTCGGCGGCCTGCTCGGCAAGGGCATGAGCGGCGGAGCGGCGCTGGCGTTCCTCATAGGCGGGGCGACGACGACGCTGCCGGCCATGACGGCGGTACTCGGCATCGCGAAGCCGCGCGTATTCGCGGTATACCTCGGGGCCGCGGTCGCGTCGGCCCTCGCGGCGGGGCTGATCTGGTCGCTCTAGCCCCGGGCGCCCTCGGAGAGCAGCTCCCGCGCCAGGGCGCAGGCCCCGGTCTGCGCGTCGCCTATGGCGTCGACGACGACGAGCTCCGGATGGGACTCGCGCAGGATCGCCGCGACCGCCGATCGCAGCGCCGCGTTCTTCCGGATGAACCCGCCGTACAGCGCGAGGCGCCTGCGCTCCATAGAGGCCCCGAGCCGCTCGTACACCGACGAGACGAGCGCGGCGAGCTCGACGGCGGCGCCGTCCATGATGGACCGCGCCAGCGCGTCGCCCGATTCCGCGAGCGCCGCCACGCGCGGCGCGAACGAGGCTATGCGCGCCTTGTCGAAATTCCAGTAGGCCATGGGTATGAATTCGCGCTCGTCGCTAAGACCGAAGAACTCCAGCGCCGCCCCGATCAGGACGCTCGCCTCGTCGCGGCCCTCGACGGACCTAAGGCCGCGCTTGATCGCCTCGAACGCCACCCAGAAGGCGGAGCCCTCGTCCCCGAGGAAATGACCGAGCCCCCCCGCCCTGGCGTGCCGCCCCGACCTATCGCGGCCATAGGCGATGGAGCCGGTACCCGCTATGAGCAGGAAGCCCTCGAGGTCCCCGAGAGCGCCGACCAGCGCGGGCTCGGCGTCGTTGGCCGCGCCGAGCCGGAGGCTCGCACCGGCCTCCGCGCATAGGCCGGCGCCGGACGCGGCCGAGGAGAAGGCGGCCCGCGTCGCGTCGGCCAGAGTCGCCCTATCGGAGTCGAGATCGACGCCGGCCGATCCGATGAAGCCGGCGCGGCACCGATTCGGGTCGAGCCCCGAGGCTATGGCGCCGGCGATAAGCGTCCGCAGCGTGGCCGTTACCGCCTCGGTCGCGTTCGAGTTGAGGTTGGTGCTACCGCCCGAGCCTTCGTACAGGACGGCCCCGTCCATAGACTCGGCGCGCAGCCGCGAGCTCGTCCCTCCGCCGTCGATGCCGAACACCCAATCCGTCATGGTAGGTACAGCGCTCCCGCGCTGACGGCGCGCGAGGCGCCGGTCGCCTCGGGCTCGGTATTCGGGAGGCCCAGCCACCTGAGCAGCCCGAACAGCCCGAAGGCCATGGCTTCCTTATAGTCGACGGACAGGCCCGCCTCGTCCGCGTCGCCGACGAGGCAGCCGGGCAGCGCGTCGCGCAGGGCCGACATAATGACCGGGTTCCTCGCGCCGCCGCCCGATACGACGACCCGCGCGGGCATCGCGGGGAGCAGCTCGCGGTAGGCCTTCGCGGTCGACTCCGCGGCGTAGGCCTCGGCGGTCCGCACGAGGTCGGCGCACAGCGAGTCCCGCTCCCGGCCGGCCGGCGCGCCGTCGAGCAACGGCCTCAGTTCCGACGCGTAGAAGGCCGAACCGAACTCCTCGCGGCCGGAGCTCTTCGGCGGCTCCTTCGAGAGGAACGGGTGCCGGAGCCATCGTTCGAGCAGGTCGCGTCGCAGGGTCCCGCCCGAGCCGATAAGGCCGTCCCTATCGTACGCGAGCCGGCCGCCGGTCATCTCGGAGACGAGCCGGTCGGCGATCATGTTCGCGGGGCCCGTGTCGAAGGCCACGAGCGGGCCGTCCTCGGGGACCCAGCAGACGTTGCCGATGCCGCCGTAGTTCTGGAACGCGACCGGCTTCTCGAAGGCCGCCGCGGCGACCCTGTCGAAGAAGGGGACGAGCGGGGCGCCGGTGCCGCCGGCCGCTATATCGCCGGAGCGGAAGTCGCAGGCGACGGGTATGCCCGAACGGGCCGCTATGACGGCGCCCGAGCCGATCTGGAGGCTGGCGCGGCGGGGGCCGCCCGGCGCGCCGGCGACGTGCCGGATCGTCTGGCCGTGCGAGCCGATGACCGTCACGTCGGCCGGCCTCAGCCCCGCCGCCCTCGCGGCCTCCGCGGCGGCGGCGGCGAACGCCTCGCCGAGGGCGACGTCGAGCAGCGCGAGGCGGTCGAGCGAGCCGGCGCCGTCCTCGAAGAGGTCGAAGATCTCCGAGCGCAGGCCAGGCGGCAGCGGCTCGCCGATCGCGGCCAGGAGCCTCGTCGACGTCCGTCCGGAGCCGTCCACGACGTGCTCCGAGACGGCGGCGTCGATGCCGTCGACGCTCGTGCCGGACATCAGCCCGATCGAGCGGTACGTCCCCCTCACGCCCCGTCTCCCGAGCGATAGGCGTCGACCGCCTTGGACAGGTGGCCGTCGTTGATCGCGACGAGCCTCTCGGCCTCCTCGGCGCCGATCCCGAGCAGCACCATCAGGATAGCGATCTTCGGCCTTCTCCCCGAGTCGGCGAAAGCCCGCTCGGCCGTCTCGCGGTCGCACTCGGCGGCCTTCATGATGAGGTTCTTCGACCGCTCGACGAGCTTGCGGTTGACCGGCCTCAGGTCGATCATCAGGTTGCGGTAGACCTTGCCGAGCCGTATCATCGCCGCGGTGGTGATCATGTTCAGCACGAGCTTCTGCGCGGTCCCGGACTTCATCCTGGTCGAGCCGGTGACGACCTCGGGCCCGACGTCGACGAGGATGCGATGGTCGGCCAGCGCGAACGTACCGGAATTGACGTTGCAGGAGATAGCGCCGACGGCGGCGCCGAGCTCCCGCGCGCGCCGCATCGCCCCGAGCACGTAGGGCGCCTGGCCGGACGCGGTAATGCCGACGAGCACGTCGCGGCCCTCGAAACCGACGCTCTCCAAGTCCTTGACGCCCATTTCCTCGCTATCCTCGGCGGACTCGATCGAGCGCACCAGGGCGTCCCGCCCCCCCGCTATCAGACCCTGCACCATGCTAGGCGGCGTACCGTAGGTCGGAGGGCATTCGGACGCGTCGAGCACGCCGAGGCGGCCCGAGGTGCCGGCGCCGATATAGACGAGCTTGCCGCCGGCCTTGAAGGAGGCGACGACGTCGTCGACGAGCGCGGCGATGTCGTCGAGCGCCGCCTCGACGGCGAACGGGACCTTCTTGTCCTCCTCGTTGATGATCGCCAGTATCTCGCGGGTACCCTTCGCGTCTATGTCGAGGCTCGCGGGATTCTCCCGCTCCGTCGTCATGCCGGAGAGGTCCATCAAGCCCTGGGCGCTATCCCCTTGCTCATTCGTTCGTAGCGTTTCCATACAGTGAATCCTAGCTTTCCGTAAAAATCGACCAAGTCGGTCCAATCGATGACCATAGTCCCCACCCCCCTGCGCGCGAGGTCCCGGACGCAATATTCCAATAGCCCCAGGCCGAGTCCCCGGCCGCGCCTCGAGGCGTCTATCCCTATGGGGCCGAGCCCCCCCGGGCGCGCTCCCATCAATCGGCGCCAGTAGACACCCGGACCGAGCAGCGGGCTGTCCGCGTCGTAGACGCGGGAGAAACCGACTACCGCCCCGGTCTCCGCGTCTATCGCCAAGACGAGGTCGGAGCCTCGGAGCCCCGCGGACAGCGCCTCCCGTATCTCTCCGGCCCATCGTCCGGGGAAGCATTCCCCGAGGAAGCGCAGCGTCCCTTCCCGATAGGCCGGCTCGTAATACCCGAAGCGATAGCGGCGGTCGGGCGGCCCGCCGGGCTCCCGGAGCCATGCGAGCGAATCGAGGTCCGCCGAGAGGTCGTACTCGAGCCCTTCGCCGACGAAGCCGCTCGAGCGGAGGAACGCCTCGAGGGCCGCGTAGCCCGGGCCGTCGGCTATCGGCCGGCCGGGCAGCAGGTGGTAGAAGTCCCCGCCGACCTCGATCCTGGCCGCGCCGAGCGACGACAGCCACGACGCGGCCTCGTCGAGCAGCCCGCGGGCGACGCCTCGCCGGCGCGAGTCCTCGTCGACGGCCAGGTACGAAAGATAGCCGGCCTTCGGCGGCTCCCCGCTCGCGCCCGGACGAGCCGCTCGCTTCGCGATCGCCGCGGCGGCTACGGACCCGTCGGGCCGGCGCGCGACGAGGCAGAGCCTCGGGTCGGAGTCGAGCGCCAGCTGCTGCCGCAGGAGCCGTTCGTCGAGCGGGAACTCGGCGCCGGCGGAGCGGTTCCACAGGGATACCAGCTCGGGAGCGACGGTCTCGGGATCGACGGCGACGGCCCGCACGTCAGCGCCGCTCCGTCGGCTTGAGATCCTGCTCGTGCACGGCCTTCAGGCTGCGCTCGAGCCTCGGGATCGACACCTCTATGCTTCGGCAGATGATGGTGGCGTATAGGATATCGACCATCACCAGCTGGGTCGCCCTCGACAGCGAGGCGCCGGTGCGTAGCAGCGGCTCGGTCGCCGGCACGTAGAGGGCGATGTCGGCGAGCTTCGAGAGCGCGCTCTGGCCGACGCTCATGATGCCGATCAGCTTGGCTCCCGACCGCTTGGCTTCCTCTATGACGGTCAGCGTGTGCGCCGACTTGCCGGAGTAGGATACGGCCACGGCGACGTCGCTCGGGCCTATGCCGCAGGCGACGCTGACCTGGACGTCCGCGTCGAACGAGAACGAGCAGGACACGCCGATGCGCGACAGCTTCTGGTACAGGTCGTAGGCGACGTTGGCCGACGCGCCGACGCCGAAGATGGCGACGCTCCTGGCCCCGAGCACGGCGGTCGCGGCGGCCTCGATGGCCGCCGGATTGAGCAGGCTGATCACGCGCTCGATCGCGTCCGTCGTCCTCGACACGATCGTCTTGGCGATGAGGTCGACCGACTGGCCCGAGTCCAGCTCGAACGCCGGGGGCGGCTCCTCGGCCGACTGGTCGGCGGTCTCGTAGAGATCCCTGGTCAATAGGATCTGCAGTTCGCGGTACCCGGACAGCCCCGCGCGCTTGCAGAGCCGGATGACCGCGGGAGGATTCGTGTCCGCCTGCCTAGCCAACTCGGCTATCGTACAGAAAACCGCCGTCTTGGGGTTATCGATAAGGTACTCGGCTATCTTGCGCTCTGATTCGGTGCACGTGTCGACGATCTCGCGTAGAAGCGCTACTCCGCTTGTCATCGTTGCATTGTCCTTATCATCGGGTTAGACTCATCGTGAACGCGTTAGAGTATAGCATAGTTTTTCGTTCATGGAATATCATTTCTGAAATTCATCGATTTTCATAAAATATTGTTGCGAAACGGCGACGAATAGAAGATACTTCGGGTATGGACAAGATTTCAGCGATGAGCCTCGAGGAAAAGATCGGCCAGATGATGCTGATCGGCTACCCGGCCGGACGCGCCGGGCTCGAGACCCTTGAACGCGTCGTGGCCAAGCGGCCCATGGGCAACATCATACTATTCTCGCGCAACGCCGACGTCCCCGAACGGCTACGCGACTCGCTCGCGTCCGTCCGCTCGCTCGTGACCGAGGCGTCGGGAATAGCGCCGCTCGTATCGCTAGACCAGGAGGGCGGCATCGTCACCCGGCTCAGGGCCGGGTTCACGCCGCTCCCGGGCGCCATGGCGACGGCGGCGGCCGTCGCCGGGGGCGCCGCGACGATAGCCGACGTCGAGGCGATGGCGGCGGTCAACGGCGCCGAGCTCAAGGCGGTCGGCATCGACTGGAACCTCGCCCCGGTCGCCGACGTCAACGTGAACCGGCTCAACCCCGTCATCGGCGTGCGCAGCTTCGGGGAGGACCCGGAGAGCGTCGCCGAGCTCGCCGCCGCCTACGCGCGCGGCCTATCCCGCGCCGGCGTAGCCTCCTGCGCGAAGCACTTCCCCGGCCACGGCGACACGAGCGTCGACTCGCACCTGGACCTGCCGACGGTAGGCGCCGACGACGCGCGGCTGGAAGCCGTGGAGCTCGCCCCGTTCAGGCGGCTGATAGCCGAGGGCGTCTCGGCGATCATGTCGGCGCACGTGCTATTCCCCGCCGTCGAACCGGAGCGGCTACCGGCCACCCTATCCCGGCGCGCGCTGACCGGGCTCCTGCGCGAGAGGCTCGGCTTCGGCGGGCTCATCGTCACCGACTGCCTCGAGATGAAGGCCGTACGCGGGCGCTACGAGAACCTGGCCGAGCGCGCCGTGCTGGCCGGCGCCGACGTGCTATGCGTCAGCCATACCGCCTCGCTGCAGGAGGAAGCCTTCGACGCGGTCCTCGAGGCCGTACGCGCGGGCCGCATCCCCGAGTCGCGCATCGACGAGTCGGTCGCCCGCGTGCTCGCCGCCAAGGCCGCGGTGGCTAGTGGACCCTCGACCGACGGGCTGGCCGCCCTCAGGCGGCCCGAGTCGCTCGCGCTCGCCTCGAGGCTGTCCGAATCGTCGATCAGCCTCGTCTCCGGCTCCCTTCCGGACTGCCGATCGGGATGCCTGTACGTCGACCTGCGGCCCGAGCTGATGAGCGCGGTCGAGGACGAGAACGCATCGCGGCCGTCGATAGCAGCCGCGGTCGGAGAGGCCATAGGCGCGGACCCCGACGCGGCTAACGCCCGAACGCCCGGGCGCGGATTCGAGTCGATAGAGCTGCCGGTCGACCCGGACGCGGCCGGCATCTCCGCCGCCGTAGCGGCGGCGGCGGCCGGATCGAGGCCCGTCGTCATGGGCAGCTACTCGCTGGCCAGGTACCCGGCCCAGGCCGCACTCGCCGAGGCCCTCGCCGCCGCCTGCGACGCGGCGGGCGTCCCGCTGGGCTTCGTCGCGACGCGCGAGCCGTACGACGCCGCTACGCTCTCGTCGCTCGGCGGCGAGGAACGCGCCGTGCTCTGCGCCTACGAGTACACCGAGCTTTCCGCCCGGGCGGTCGCTCGGGCGCTGAGCGGCGCTATCGTGCCGACGGGGAAGTGCCCGGTATCGTGCCGCTTCCATTAGCCGCCCGGATTGGCGATATTCTAGGGATCGACACCGAGGAGGCGGACGATGGCGACCGTATGCATCCATAACGCGACGCTCCTGGCCGGATACGCCAAGATGCAGTCCTGCGCCGTGCTCGTGGAGGACGGCAGGATCGCCGACGTATTCTCCGAGAAACGGCTCGCGCAGAAACGATTCCCGGCCGGAGCGGCCGTATACGACGCGCAGGGCGCCTATATCGCTCCCGGCTTCATCGATACCCACATCCACGGCTTCGCCGGCTACGGCACCGAGGATATGTCGGTCGACGCCGTCATGGCCATGTCCGACCGGCTCGGCGCCTACGGCGTCACCTCGTTCTGCCCGACCATCTACCCGATGGAACTTGGGGACATGGAGCGATCGATCGAGGCCTGCGTCGGCGCGATGGGACGGGAGACCGGCGCGAAGGTGATGGGCGTCCACCTCGAGGGCCCCTTCGTCTCCCTGGCCCGGCTCGGCGTGCAGCGGCCCGAGTTCGTCCGCCCGGTCGACCTCGAGGTCATGGAACGGCTCTTCAGGGCCGGGCGGGGCCATATCACCAACATGACCGTGGCGCCTGAGCTCAAGGGCATGCGCGAGCTGGCGCTGTACTGCCTGTCCAGGGGCATCGTGCTGCAGGCCGGCCACACCGACGCGACCTACGAGAACATGATGGAGGGCATGCAGGCGGGCATACTCCACTCGACCCATTTCTTCAACGCGATGAGCCGGCTGCACCACCGCGACCCCGGGGCCGTCGGCGCCATCCTGATCAACCCGGAGCTGTCCTGCGAGATCATCGCCGACGGCCGCCACGTGCACCCCGACCTGATACGGCTGCTCCTGCGCGACAAGCCCCAGAGCAAGGTCGTGCTCGTCACCGACGCCCTTAAGCCGACCGAGCAGGAGCGCTGCCCGCTCTACGCCAACGGCGAGGAAGTCGTCATGGAGGAAGGCGTGTTCCACCGCAAGAGCGACGGCGTGATAGCCGGCTCGTGCTTGACGATGATAGCCGGGGTGCGTAACCTCGTCGACTGGGGCGTGGCCGTCGAGGCCGCCGTGGAGATGGCCGCCAGCAACCCGGCCCGCATCGTCGGCCTGGGCAAGCGCGGCCTCCTCGTACCCGGCTACGAGGCCGACCTCGTCGTGTTCGGCAAGGACTTCTCCGTGCTGGCGTCGATGGTCGGCGGCCGCTTCATCAAGAACGAGCTCGCGTGAACGGAAAGGAAGCATCGTGCGGCTGATCATACGAAAGGACTACGAGGCCGTATCGGAATGGGCCGCCGGCCATATCGCCGAGCGGGTACGCGCGACGCCGGCGGGAGCGGCGTGCGTGCTCGGGCTGCCGACCGGCTCTACCCCTCTCGGCGTCTACGACAGGCTCGCGTCCCTCGTCGCCCGCGGCGGGCTGTCGTTCGGGAACGTCGTCACCTTCAACATGGACGAGTACGTAGGCCTGCCCGAGGAGCACCCGCAGAGCTACCATACCTTCATGCGCGAGCGCCTGTTCTCCCGCGTCGACATCGACCCGCGGAACGCCCACCTGCTCGACGGCAACGCGCCCGACCTCGAGGCCGAGTGCGCCCGCTACGAGGCCGCGATCTCCGCGGCCGGCGGCATAGACCTGTTCGTCGGCGGCGTCGGCGAGGACGGCCACATCGCCTTCAACGAGCCCGGCTCCTCGCTATCGTCGCGGACCCGCGTTAAGACCCTGACCCGCGACACCCGAGCGGTCAACGCCCGCTTCTTCGGCGGCGACCCCGCCGCGGTGCCGGCCACCGCGCTGACCGTCGGCGTCGGCACGATCATGGACGCCCGCGAGGTGATGATACTCGTCTCCGGCGCCTCGAAGGCCCGGGCCCTCCGCCACGCGGTCGAGGAAGGCGTCAACCACCTCTGGACCATCTCCTGCCTCCAGCTCCACCCCCGGCTCGTGATCGTCTGCGACGAGCGCGCCACCGACGAGCTGAAGGTCGGTACCGTGCGGTACTTCAAGGAGATAGAAGCGGCTCACGACGCGCCGCCCTGAGGCTCGGGTTCATTGCCGGGTGCCGCCGTTGACCTGCGAGCGAAAGCGAGTCAGGTCGAACGACGGCCGGCGATCGCCGCGCTAGTCGGCGATCGCGATCATCTCGGAGGGTCCTGCCCAAGAGGCGGGACCTACCACGACGCGCCGCCCTGATGCTCAGGAATGTATACAGGCCTCGTATATCATCTCGGCAGGGCCTGTCTAGGAGGCGGGCCCCTCGCATAGCGAGGGGCGCCGTCTCCTGGACACCCGCCTCCGCGAGCATGCGAGGCCCGGTTACGAGCAAGGTTAACGGGGCGGCGCGTCGTGGCAGGTAGCGGGTAGTGATCACAATCCCGTTCGTGATTCTGTCGAGGCTAAGATGGCATCCGACACCCGCGCTTTATCTTGTTAATCATGTCCACATGTATCGTGAACGACACCCACCTCCGAATTTAAGTGAGGCCTTTACAGGCGCAAACCATACTGGGCGGCGCGTCGTGCCATTATCTGGCTTTATCAAAATACTGAATATTCTCTAGTTCTTTAAAATGTTTATCTTGTGTCCAAAGAGTTGCGTTATATTTCCTGCTTGTTGCATATATTATGCTATCTGCCATCGCAAGTTGATTCTCTTTTCCTAACTGCGCCGCAAGAACGGCAAGAGAAGAATCTAGATCAACCACTTTTCCTTGCTTCATG
>QKAK01000117.1 GCA_003247225.1 Spirochaetota bacterium
CCATGAAGCGTTCCGGCGTCACGCCGGCCTCGCGAGCGCGGACGGCCAGCTCGACCGCGGCCGAGTACTGGCGGACTCGGAGCCTGGAGCGCAGGAGCGTCAGCGCGGCGTCTCCGGCGCCGGCGCCGCGGAAGGTCATGGATAGCGATGCGGCGGTGGTCAGGGCAGCACCCGCCTTGGCGGCGTCCGCTCCCGCGCCTTTGGCCCAGATGATCAGCTTGGCCACCGAGGCTTCGCCGACGCCGTTCCGCAGCGCGGTCGAAACGGCCAGGTAGAGTTCGGCCGCCCGGTCGTCCGGGGGCCAGTCCGAGCCGTCGAGAAGGCGGGCCACCCATCGCCAACGCAGCGCGTCCTCTTCGATCGCGCGGAGCATCGTCTCGGCCGATACGCGCTTGGCGACCGCCTCGCGTATCCTGGCCTTGATGGCGTCGGCCGGTACGCCGGCCTCGATGGCTACGGCGGCCATCTCCCGCAGCCGCGCGCGCGTCGTTTCCAGTTCGCCGCCCGGCATGTATGAGTCCAGCCAGCGCATGAACTCCAGCTCCGCCCGCGCCCTCGTCGCCTCGCCCCTGGCCTCGGAGGACGGCCGTTCGCCGGTATCGGCGCCGGGCCGCCCCGACGCGGAAGCCGACGCCGCGGCGGCCGGAGTCCCGTCAGGCTGTTCCTTTCCCTGCGCGGCTTGGTCCGACTGTCCGCCGGAACCCTGCCCGCCCTGGGCGAAGGCGCCTACGCCGATCGCCAGCAGCATCGCCGCCGCGACGATGCGCGGCGCGGAGGTCGGTCGCTTGGCCATAGCATGCCTCCTAGAGCGATAGGCTCGAACAGACGCCGCCTAGGCCGTCGTCGAGCCCTGACGGCGCGGCCGGGTCCGCGACCCAGCGCTCGCCGTCTATGACGAAGTTATACGAATACGACGCGCCGCGCCTCAGCCGCACGGTGATGGACCAGGTGCCGTCGGGAGCCTTCTCGAGCTCGTACCCGGACGGCGACCAGTCGTTGAAGTCCGCGGCGAGCCACACGCTCGTCGCGTCGGGCGCCTCGAGCACGAAGCGCACCTCGGCGGGGGAGCCGCGCCGGACGAAGGCCAGGGTCAAGGCCGAGGAAGCGACGGCGACGAGCGCCGCCGCCGCGGCCAGCAAGGCTATCCTGGAGCCTCGACGCGAGGCAGAACGGCCGTTCCTAAAGCGGCTTTCGTTCCCGGGGCTGGCTCCGTACCCCGAGCGTACGGCCGCCATGGCGCGGCCGACGACGGCCCGGCCCGCCTCGTCGTCGCCGAAAGGCAGGGCCTCTGGCGGGACCGGCGAAGAACCGCCTAATCCGTCCCGCTCGTCGAGCATGCGGAGGGCCGCTTTCCTGATTTCAACGCGCCTATCGTCCATATCGCTCTATACCTTCCTAGCGCCCGTCCGGTTGCGCCGTATCGCCTAGAATACGGCCGAGCCTGCGCCTGGCGCGGAGTAGCCTCGACTTGACCGCCTCGAGCCCGAGGCCGAGCGCCGCCGCCGTCGACGCCACGTCGAGCCCGGCGAAATAGTACAGCTCGACCGGCGAGCGCAGCGACGCGGGCAGCCCCGCGACGGCCGACCGCAGCTCCTCCGCCGCCAGGGCCCGCAGCGCCTCGGCCTCGGGACCGGATACATCGGCGACCGCCTCGTCGGCTATCGCCCGCTCGGCCGCGGCCCTCACGGCGAGGCGCTGGCCGCTATCGAGAAGAGCCAGGCGGACCATGGCTTGGAGCTATCATATGAAGGCAGCGACCGGTACGCGCGCACGAGCGCGTCCTGGGCCGCGTCCTTGGCGTCCTCGTCGGAGCCGAGCCTGGCACGGCAGAACGCGTAGAGGCGGTTAGCGTAGCGGAGCGCCAGCTCCTCGAAGGCACGCTCGTCGCCGTCCTTGGCGCGCGCGGCCAGCGTCTCGTCGTCAATTCGCATGGCATGGAGAATATAGCACGGATCGGCGCGCAACCGACAACGGCCTGGTCGGGTATACCCGGCTATACGGACGCGGCCCCCGGGGCCGTCCCGTACAAGGAGGTCGTATGAAACGCTTTACTTGGATACTCAGCCTGATCGCCGTCGCTGCGCTCGCGTTCTCCTGCGCCGAGCCGAACGACGTATCGGTCGGCTTCGCGCTAACCGACGCGCCGATCGACGAGTCGCTCGTCACCGCGGTCAACGTCACGGTCAGCGAGGTGGCCGTCAACGAGAGCGCCGACGCCAGCCTCGCGGACGGCGACGGCTCGTGGAAGAAGGTGACGATAGACCCGCCCGTCACGATAAACCTGCTCGACCTGCAGGGCGGGCTATACGAGGACCTCGGCGACCCGATAGTCCTGGCCGGCGGCACGCAGATCAACCAGATCAGGCTCGGCGTCGACGCGGTCCAGGTCATGGAAGGCGACGTCGCCGCGGTCACGACCATGCCGTCCGCCACCGGCCTCAAGATAGTCAACGCCTTCCGCGTGCCGCTATCCGGGGCCATCACGGTGACCGTCGACTTCGACGTGCGCAAGTCGGTCGTGCTGACCGGCTCGACCTACGTCGTCAAGCCGGTCCTGCGAGCGGTAGTGGACAACGAGGCAGGCCAGCTTACCGGCACCGTACCGGCCGGGGTCGTCACGGTCTACGCGTATACCGACGGTAGCTACGTGGACGCCGAGGCCACGACGGCTAACGCCGACGGCCTGTACTTTACCGGCGCCTACACGAGCGCGACGGTCAAGGCGGACGCCACCTACGTGCTCGCCTTCATGGACGCCGGCGCCTACGACCTGTACGGCGTCGACTCCACCGGCGCCGTCATCGCGGAGCTGCAGGACGCCGTCGTCACCGAAGGGGACGTGACCGATCACGCGGACCTGACGGCGATTCCGTAAACGACGCGCCGCCCTAAGGCTCGGGATTGTAGCCAGGCCACATATATCATCTCGGCAGGGCCTGTCCAGGAGGCGGACCCCTCGCATAGCGAGGGGCGCCGTCTCCTGGACACCCGCCTCCGCGTGCAGGCGAGACCTGCTTACGAGCAAGGTTTTCGGGGCGGCGCGTCGTGACTGAGCATGGGTAGGCTATCGAGCGATTGGTTTCCATCCAGCAGGGCGGCGCGTCGTGCCGTACATGGGGTGGCTATCAATTATCGGAATTACGTTCGGCGGCGCGTCGTGACTGGGCACGGGTAGGCTATCGGGCGGTTGGTTTCCATCCAGCGGGGCGGCGCGTCGTGGCGTGCGGCAAGTAATGCTCAGGCTCCGGTTCCTAATTAGGTCGATGCAATCATGGATACCGATAGCCGTGCTGTATCTCGTTCATCATGTCCCCATTATTCGTATCGCCCCCGCCTCCCCGTGCGTGTTAGGCCTGGGT
>QKAK01000085.1 GCA_003247225.1 Spirochaetota bacterium
AGGCGAGGCACTTGAAGCGGCGGACCGCGCCGACGACGAGGGTGTCGTAGTAGCCTATCGGGATCCAGCGTCCCCAGTACTGGTCGCTTTGGTCGTGGTGATGGGCGCAACGCGGGTTCGGGCAGAAGGTCGGGATCATGGCGGTACCTCCACCATGCTAATGCCTCTCCGAGCTCCGGCGCTTGCGCCATCCCTCACAAGGTTCGAGGAACTAACTACACCCTGAAGCGATCCGTGCCCGACTCGACCTGGCCTACCAGTTCTGCATTGCGCACTCCGAGCTCGGAAACCTTCGCGGTCACGCCCTTGATGCTCTCGGACTCCTTGCCGATATCCCGCATGCTACGCTTCAGCTCCTCGGTCAGCTCGAGCAGGCGCCGCATCTCCTCGCCGGCCGCTGCCGCCCCCTGGGTCATCTCGGCGGAGGCGCCGCGCACCTCGTCGGTGATGTCGCGGATCGACGACAACGACTCGAGCACCACGCGGGATCCGGAACCCTGCTCCGCCACCGCAGATTTGATCTCCGACTCGAGCTCGCCGACCTTGCGCACGTGGCCGACGATGTTCTCGAAGGCCCGTTCCGCGTCGACGGTCGACGCGACCACCTTGTCGATACCGCCCCGGATCCCCGCCACGCTGCCCGCGATCTCCTTCGACCGTAGCTGGGACTGCTCGGCCAGGGTCCGGATCTCCGCGGCGACGACCGCGAAGCCGGCGCCTGCCTCTCCGGCGTGCGCCGCCTCGATGGCGGCGTTCATCGCGAGCAGGTTTGTCCGCGCGGCTATGGCCTGGATCACCTTGTTGGCCTCGGATAGGCCCTGGGAACGGGTCGCTATATCCTTGACCATCTCGGAGACGCCTTCGAGCTTGCCCTTGCCGTCGTCGGAGGCCTCGATCAACCGCTTCATATAGTCGCCGAAGGCCTCGACGTTCCTGGCTATCGAGCCGATAGCGCCGACCATCTCCTCGATGGATGCCGACGACTCTGAGACGCCGCCCTTCTGGCGCTCTATCATCCGGTCGAGCGACTCGATGTTCCTGGTGATCTGCTCCACCGTAGAGGAAACCTCCTCGACGCTGGCCGCCTGGTTGACGGTACGCTCGATGACTCCCTCTATGGCCCGGTCGATGCGGCCCACGGCCTCGGAAGCCTCGGCCATGCCGGCGTCCAGCTCGGCCGAGCTCTCCTTGAGCGCGGCGACGGCCGACTTGGCGTCGCCGATAATGGTGGCCAGCTTCTCGGTGAAGGTGTCGAACGACCTGGCCAGCAACCCGATCTCGTCGCCGGTGCGTAAGCCGAGGCGCTTGGTCAGGTCGCCCTCGCCCTCGGCAATGTCCTTGAGCAGGCGCCCGGCCTTGACCGCCGGCTTGGCCACGACGGCGGCCACGATGATCGTGACGACGAGCTGGGCGAGCAGCACCGCGCCGAACGACGCGAACAGCATGAGCATCTGGGAATCGGCCCCGGAGCGGGCGCGGATCTCGCTCGTCGGCGCGTCGACGACGAGGGACCAGGACCCGTCGGTATCGGCGATCCGCACGGGGGTATAGACCCGCAGCCGCTCCCCGTCGTCGGCCTCGTACTTCACGCGCAGCGGCTCGCCGGCGCGAACGGCGGCGGCTTCTTCGCTACGG
Organism: Spirochaetota bacterium; assembly: GCA_003247225.1. Taxonomy (GTDB): domain Bacteria; phylum Spirochaetota; class Spirochaetia; order Treponematales; family UBA12059; genus SZUA-370. Next base: position 1,636 of record QKAK01000085.1, read on the forward strand.
CCAGGGTCGACGCTCGTGATGGACTTGCCTAGCAGGCCGGGGTCGGCGGCGGCCAGGTACACGTAGTCGTTGTCGAGCAGCGAGTAGTCCATGCCGGTCTGCAGGCTCAGGTCGTTGACCATCCTAACGATATCGAACGACTCTATCTCGACGCCGACGACGCCAAGCGACTTGCCGCCGTAGATGATGGGCGCCGAGACGCTGAAGACCGTGCCGGTACCGGCGCCGCCGTCAGGCTGGTACGGACCGACGATAGCCGCCGAGAGAGAGCCGTAGGCGTTTAGGTACTGCTTCTCCGAGCGTATCGAGTCCGGAAGCGAGCCTTGGCGGAGGCCTCCCGAGAGCTTCGAGTACTCGATGCAGAACGCGCCGCTCTCGCTGGCCATGGGACCGCCGGCCAGCGCGTCGTCGAGCCGGTCTATCGTCCCCGGGCCCCACGCGGTCCAGACGGAGACGTAATCGGAATTCCTGTCGGCGATCGAGCGGAGCATCGCCGCGAAGGTCTCGCGCCTCGAGTCCTCCGGCATCAGCATGTAGCCTTCGAACAGGGTACTGAGCGTATCGACCGTGGCGAACGGCCCCTTGAGCGTTGCCTCCAGGCTAAAGGAGTATCGCTCGGAAGTGGCTACCACCTGTTCCTCGGCGCTCGCGATAGCGGTGCGGACCGTAGTCATGACGGAAACGACGCCCGCTACGCTGAACAGGAGGGCGGATACGCCGATCACCGGCAGCAGGATCTTCGTTCGTATGGTCAAGGCAATCTCCTCGGCTTAGTATATCAACATTATGGACAAATTAGGAATGGTTTGCGCGACGACGAGGAATGCCGTATCATTCATGCTGATGACATCACGCGACGGGAAACCCCGGCGAGGGGCCGCTTCGGTCCTGGCACTAGCGCTCTGCCTCTGCGCCTCGGCGCGTGCCTTCTCCCAGAGTGAGGCCGGGGCGAACCAGGCGCGCCGCGTCATCGAGGCGGGCGGGGACTGGGACTACGCGCCGTTCGAGTTCATCGACCAGTCGGGCTATCCGGCGGGCTTCAACGTCGACGTCATGAGGGCCATCGGTGACGATATCGGCGTCAGCTTCGATATACGCCTGTCATCATGGGCCGAGGCCCGGGCACGGATCGAGCGAGGCGACGTCGACATGCTCTTGGGCATGTACAGGAGCCCCGAGCGCGCCAAGGCGGTCGACTTCTCGTCTCCCCACTTCTATAACGTCTACGGCCTGTTCGCCCGCGAGAGCTCGGACATCAGGGGAGCCGACGACCTGGACGGCCGCCGCATAGCGGTACAGGACGGGGACCGAGGCCACGACTACGCGCTCGAGAGCGGGCTCGGCTCGAGCGTCGTCGTCCTGCGAGATTGGCGGGAGCTGTTCGACGCCATCCTGCGCGACGAGGCGGACTGCGCCATCGCGTCGGCCCTCCAGGGATCCATCGCCGTCAAGCAGCCGGAATTCCGCTCTATCGAGATGGTCGGCCCGCCGCTGTTCAGCGCCGAATACTGCGTCGCCGTCAGGAAGGGCGACGACGAGCTGCTGTCGCTGATCGAGCGGGGCCTCGCGAGCATACGCTCAAGCGGCGAGTACGACGCGATCTACATGCGATGGTTCGGCGACGACATGGGCTCCGGCGGCAACCCGCGGCTCGGGATAGCCGCGGCCGTCGCGACGGCCGCCCTGACCATGATCGCGGCCGCGCTGATCTGGGCGTTCTCGATGCGCAGGCTACTGGCCGAGCGGGAGGCCGAGCTGTCCGTCGAGCGGAAGCGGGCGTACGAGGCCGACGCGAGGCTACGTGGCGCGATCGCCGAGGCCGACGAGGCGGCCCGGAGGGCGGAGTCGTCGGCGGCGGGACGGTCCGCCTTCATCGCGTGGGTCAGCCAGGAGCTGCGGACGCCGCTGCAGGGAATCATCGGCGCCATCGACCTCCTGGGGAAGACCGACCTAGACGACGGCCAGGCCAAATCGCTGGCGATGGCGCGCTCGTCGTCGGAGCAGCTGAACGCGGTACTGACGAACATCCTCGACGCGATGGGCGCCGAGAAAGGAACGCTCCGGCTGGAGCCTTCGGCGTTCGAGTACCTCTCGTTCGCGTCGTGGATCGAAGCCGAGCTGAGGCCGCGGGCTGAGGAACAGGGCCTGGCGTTCAGGTTCTCGGCCCGCGGCCGGGACCGGCTCGTCTACGCCGACAAGCGTCGCGTCGCGCAGGTGATCATGAACCTCTGCGACAACGCCATCGGCTATACCGATCGCGGCGAGGTCGAGCTGACGCTGGCGCTCGGCGACGAGGGCCTGTACGTCTCGGTCAAGGATACCGGCCCGGGACTGACCGAGGAGGCCAGGAAGCACCTATTCCAGCCGTTCTACGACGCCGACAGGAACCGGGCGGCCGCCGCCCCCTGCATCGGCCTGGGGTTGGCCCAGGTCAAGGCCATCGTCGACGCGATGGAAGGATCGATACGCTACGAGACGAATCCGAGCGTTGGCACCCGCTTCGAGGTAAGCCTACCGATCAGGGCCGAGGCCGACGGCGGGACCGTTCCCGAAGTCTCGGGCGACGGCCCGGTCGTCGCCTCGGGCGGCGCCCCGGCGACCGACGACGAGGCTACGGCTGCCCCGCGCAAGGCCGGGGGACGCGTCATAATCGCCGAGGACGAGGCGATCAATAGGCTGTACCTGAAGCGCCTGCTCGAATCGTCCGGCTACGAGGTATCGCCCGCAGGCAACGGCCTGGACGCCCTCGAGGCCGCCGAGACGGGCTCATGGGACTTCATACTGATGGACGTGAGCATGCCCAGGATGGACGGCCTCGAGGCCACCCGAAGGATCAGGGAGATGGAGGCCGAACGGGGCCGCGGCAGGACTCCGATCATCGCGCTGACGGCCCACGCCTACGCCGAGGACAGGCAGGCCTGCTCGGCCGCCGGCATGGACGGCTTCCTGTCCAAGCCTTTCGCCGAGACGGCTCTCTGGGACGAGGTCCGCAGGGTGGCGGCGACGGCCGCGGCCCTGCGTCCCGGGCAAGGATAGCAGCGCATGGGCCAGCAGCAGCTATTGATAGCCATGACGCTGGAGTACCTCATCTTCGCGATGATGCTGGGCCTGCTGTCGATTCAAGTCAAGGATAGCGCGCGCGGTCCGAAGGAATGGGCCGCGCACGCGTTCCTATCGTTCATGGGGTCCGCGCTCTATATCCTGTTCGGGCGGGGATCCTCGATGGCGCTCTACCTGTTCAATACCGCGCTGATCTACGCGGCGGCGATCGCCGTACCGCTCGGCTTGGCCAGATACCTGGGCGACAAGCCGCGCTGGGGATGGATGGCCGTCGTATGGGCCCTCCCCTTCCTAGTCTACTATTGGTTCATGTTCGTTCAGCCGAACGCCGTGGTACGGGTATGGAGCTATTCCCTGTTCGGCGCGGGAGTCTTCCTGTTCTCCGCCGCGTACGTGTTGCGCAGGGCGCCGGCCGACGTCGCGATGCAGGCCCGGATAGCCGCCGCCTTCTACTCGCTGTACGCCCTGCTCAACGTATGCAGGATACTCGTGTACGTCTTCCGAGCGAGGCAGGCCCCGATCCTCGGCTCGCCCGTAAGCGACGACATCTTCTACATCGGAGCGCTCTTCATCTATCCCGGCATGGTCTTCGCGGAACTGCAGCTCGTCAGCGCCCGGTTGGTTCAGGACTTGGCCAAGGCGGCCAGTGAGAAGGCTCTGATGGCGCGCGAGATGAACCACCGGATCAAGAACAGCCTGGCGCTGGCGGAGAGCCTCGTCGAGCTTCAGCGTGGCGACAACGGCGATCCGGCCTTCGTCGGGGCCCTCGATTCGATACGCTCGAGGCTGCACTCGATATCGCTCGTGCACGCCAGGCTCTACCACGAAGGCGCGGACGGGACGATGCGCGCCGACGAATACCTGGGCTCGCTCGCGGCCGACCTGTGCGACAACCTCGGCTACGCCGACCTGAGAGCCGACCTCGAGCCGCTGTCGGTCGACGCGTCGGTAGCAGTGCCGCTGGGCATCATCACGAACGAGCTGCTGACGAACGCCGTCAAGTACGGCGCCGCGCCCGGCTCGAGGCGCTTGGCGCTGTCGTTGTCCAGGCGGGGCGACGAGGAGGCGGCCCTCCGCGTCGCGGACGGCGGCCCCGGGTTCACGGAAGGCGACGAGCCCGGCCTCGGCACGACGCTGGTCGACTCGCTGGCCGCCCAGCTGGGAGGCTCCGTAAGGCGCTTCAACGAAGGCGGCGCGGTCGTCGAGGTGACGATACCGCTGCCGAGCCGGGGAACGAGCCGCTAGCCGCTATCGCGGCGCCAGTAGCCCGCCCAGGTAGTCGACGGCCTCGAGCTGCTCCTCGAGCCCGTTCTCCAGTTCCAGCGACGCCCAGCGGGCCGGTAGCCGGTCTCGGTAGCCGGCCAGGTAGTCCAGGTCAGACAGTCTCGCGTACTCGTGGTGGTCCCACTGGCCGGACCACTGGTTCGGCACGCCCACCCTGACCGCCGAGAGGTGGCAGCAGCCGACCGGGAAACGCCCGAACAGCCGGTCCATCGTCGATACGTACTCGCCCATGCCCATCAGCCTGGCGTTCTCGAGGTGCGAGAAGTCCGGGCACAGCCCTCCGGGAGCCGGACCGCCATCGCCCTCCAGCTCGGCCTCCTCGGGCGGTACGTCGACGTTCTCGACGTATATCGACGACGCGCGCTCGGGCGGCAGCGGCCCGAACGGGTGCGTGCTCGATCGCGGATGGATATTGAAGGCCTCGGTGCCGAAGCGTCCCGCGAGGTACTCGATCTCCTCGGCGCCGCAGTCTGACCGCAGGTGGACGTGCGGGATCCCGAGGCCGGGGACGTCCTCGAGCTCGGCGTAGAGGGCTTGGCGCTCCGAGCGGGTCAGGCAGGTCGGGAACAGGGCTATGCTCTTGACGCCGCGGCGGCGCATATCGGCTAAGAAGGCGGGGATACGCTCTTTCTTCGTGCTGGTAAGACCTGGTAGTATGATCATGGCGCCATGATGATCCGCCCCGGCGCGGCGGGTCAAGCGCCGGAGGACGCCCATGTACCACCCTAAGACGATCGCCTGGGACGACCAGCTGAAGAGGATGTTCGACCGCATCGACCGCGAGCTGGAGGACGCCTACGGCGGAAGGTGGGCGCTCAGGCGCAACCGGCCGCGGCGCGGCGCGACCTCGAACCCCGAGGCGGACGGCCTCTTCAACGTCGGAACCTTCTTCACGCCCGGCTACGGCAGCGAGCACGGTCGGGGCTATCTCGTCGAGGTGATCCTCGCGACCGACGAGGCGGTGCCCGCGGCCCAGCGGAACGAGATCGAGGAGCGGGTGCGCGACCTGCTGCTCGAGTACCTGCCCGAGTACTTCCCGGACAGGAAGCTATACGTCGACCGCGACGGCTCGATGTACAAGATCCACGGCGATACCGGCCTCGGGAGGCTCTAGCC
>QKAK01000063.1 GCA_003247225.1 Spirochaetota bacterium
GCGCGGCCCTGCCCCGCGACTACGGCACGGAGGCGTGGGAGGCCCGGCCCGAGGTACTGGCGATACGCCGGGCGGTGTTCGCGGCGCTCGACCGCCTCGACGCCGAGGCCTCGGTATCCGACCGCTTCAGGGGCAGGCCCGTCCTCGTCAAGCCCAACCTCGTGACCGTCTACCACGATATGGGCATGGCCCGGAGGTCCTTCCCCGAGACCACCGACCCGCGGGTGCTCGACGCCGCGGTGCTATGGATAGGACGCTTCGCGTCGACGATACGCATCGTCGAGTCGTCGGGGCGCGGGGCCCCGACCCGCGGCTCGTTCAGGGTATCGGGTATAGACCGGCTCGCCAGGCGCCGCGGCTGCGACCTGGTCGCGCTCGAGGAGACGCCGGCGGTCCGATACCTGCTGCCCCGGGCCTCGGCGCAGCGCGAGATACTCGTGCCCGAGGCGTTCGCCGCGGTCGTCCGCGGCGAGGCGGCCTACGTCTCTGTGCCCAAGCTCAAGACCAACCTGTACACCGGCGTGACGCTCGGCTTCAAGAACGCGATGGGCGTCATTCCGTACAACCTGCGCCAGCGCAACCACCACTACGCGATCAACCGCAAGCTCGTCGAGATGCTGTACCTGTTCAAGCCGGACCTCGTCGTGATAGACGGCGTCGTCGGGGGCGAGGGCGAGTGCCCCGCGCCGGTCGATCCGGTGGACTCGCGGATGATCATCGCGGGCGACCACCCGGTGGAGACCGACCGGGTCGCGACGCGCCTAATGGGCTTCGACCCGGCGGATATCGAGCTGATGCGCGTCGCCGACGAGCTCGGCTTCGGGGACGCCGCGGGCGCCAGGGTGCTGGCCGCCGGGTTCGACGCGCCGGCCCGCGACCAAGGCGGCCTTTCGTCGGCGCGGAGCGCCGTACCCGACCTGGGCGGCGCCGTTCCCGTACGATTCAGGCCGGCCGACTGGTCCCTGACCTCGGAGCGCGTCCGCGCGGCCTTCCCCGGGATACTCGTGCTGATAGGCATCGACCGCGGCGGCCTCGAGGGCAAGGCCGGCCCCGAGCTCGTCGAGGCGATGCAGGCCTCGTGCCGCGGCGGCTGCGTGGCGACCACCCGCTTCGCGTTCTCGATGTTCGAGGCCGAGGGCGTGCGCCCGAGGCGGCCGGTGGCCCTGATCATAGGCTGCGGCCTGGAGCGCGACGGCCGCCGGCAATGGTACGACGCCGACGGCAAGCCCTACGCCGAGGAGGACATACGCGCGCTGCGCATGCGCAAGGCCGTGATAGGCTCGTGCACCCGCGCCCTCGCGCCGCTGGCGACGCGCTTCGTCGACGGCTGCATGGTGCTGCCGAACGCGCCGCACGTGGTGCTCCACGAGCTGTCCGGGACCCCCTGCAGGGTCATGTCGCTGCGCAACAGGAACCTGTTCCCGATGCTCGCGGCTACCCTCGGGCAGCGCTCGGCGCGGAGGCGCCTGATCGAGTCGGGCAAGCGCCTCGACGTGCCGCTCAGGCTGAACGACGGCCCGACCGAGACCAGGCAGCTCGCCCCCGGCGAAGAGGGCCGCGACTGGGTCGCCTGGCCGATGCCGCCGATCGAGCCCGAGGAGATGCGCAGGCTCCTCGACTTCGAGGACGACGCGACGCTGGCGTCGCTGCGCGGCATCATCGTCTTCAGGGTCAAGGAGCGAGCGCTCTGGCGCGCCAAGCAGGTCCTGGCCACCGCCGTGACGCTCGGGCCGCTCGCCCTCGGGGCGCTGGCCGCCGCCGGCGTTGCTACGTTCGGGCTCGGCGCCGCCGCCTGGCTGGCCATCTTCGGGGCCGCGGAGGCGATCCACCTGGCCGAGCTGCCCGCGGCGCTCCGGGCCTGGAGGAAGGCCGCCGAGCGCAGGGCCGTCCCATGGACGAGGGCCAAGACCGTACGCGCCGTCGCCGCGACCCTGACCTGCGGCTACCCGAGCTGGGTGCCGAGGAAGCTCGGCGTCTTCGATTGAGCCCGGGCGGCGCGGACGGCGGCGGCGTGCTATACTCCTCGGCATGAAAAGAAACATCCTACGGGCGATCGCGGCAGCCGCGCTGATCGCCCTGGCGGCGACGCCGGCCTTCTCCCAGGAGGAACCGGCGATGAGCGCCCGGGAGCTCGACGCGTTCATACGCGACTGGCCGGCCGTGGTAGCGTGGTTCGAGGCGAGGGGAACCGGCCTCGACGAAGACCTCTCGGGCGCGGTCGCGGCCTACCTGACCGGCGCCGACTTCGAGGCCTTCATCCGAGGCAAGGGATGGAAACCGGCGCGCTTCGACTACGTCGCGGGCGCCGCGCTCGCCGGCCTGGCCTACGTGCACATGGAGAAGTCCAACCCGGACCTGGTCAAGGAACTCGACGCGGCCATAGCCGAGGCTCGGGCGAACCCGGCCCTGGACGCCGATACCAAGGCGCAGATGGTCGCGGCGTTCGAGGAGGCCAAGAAAGGGCTCTTCTCGCTTTCCGACGACGCCGATCTCGGCGCGGCAGAGCTGAGCCTCGTGCGCGCCAGGTACGACGAGCTCGCGCGGCTCTTCGGGCTCGAGGAGTAAGGGCCGGCTTGACCTTCGACGCGGTTTAAGGGAATCTTCCCTCGGGGCCGGGCGTCCGGCCCCGAAGGAACCGCCCATACCATGAAATTCCCCCTCAAGCGCGACGGCATCTTCCTCGGCCTCTCGTCGTTCCAGGCCCTGGCCATGTTCAGGCGCGGTATCTTCTACACCTTCCTGGCCGTCTACCTGCGCTCGAGCCTAGGCCTTTCGGTCACCGAGACCACCCTGTTCGAGACCGTGCCGATGGCGCTCAACGTGCTGTTCCAGACCCTCGTCTGGGGACGCCTGACCGACCGGCTGCAGAAGCGCAGGACCCTGATCGTCATAGGCGAGCTGATGGCCAGCGTCGGCCACGTAGCCATGTGGTACTTCCATTCCATAGCGCCGACGCCCCGCGCGGCCGGCTACGTCATCATTACCGGCCTGACGGTGATCGAGGCCTTCTGGTCGATGTCGAACATAGGCTGGAGCGCCTTCATCTCCGACGTCTACACGACCGAGGAGCGCAACGCGGTCCAGGGCCGGTTCCAGAGCATAGGCGGCGTCGGCAGGATCGTGGGCGCGATGACCGCGGGCCTCTTGTACGACGGTATCGGCCGCGCCATCCCGGGCTGGGGCTACTCGGCCGGCGGCATCTTCTTCGTATCGGCCGTCGTGATGGCCGCGTCGGTCGTGCCGATACTGTTCCTGCCCGAGGGCGGCATCGCGTTCCGCCCCGGATCGGCGGACGGAGACCCGGCAGACGCCGAGCTCAAGGTCGCCGCGCGCGACGGAGCCAGGGCCGGCGGCAAGGCGCCAGGCGGAAGCCTCGCGGTCTTCGCGACCTTCCTCGTCGCCATGTTCCTGATGAACTCCGGCATCAACACCCTCGGCGCCTTCCGCGGCCAGTACCTCGACCTCGCCGAGGGCTTCGCGGCGCCGGCCAGGACCATCAGCCTCGTCGTCAACGTCGAGTCGGCCGCCCTGATCGTCATAGGCTTCTTCGTCGGCTCGCTCGGCAGGCGGCTGGGCATAGCGCGCCTGCTGGTGGCCGGAGCGCTGGCGGGCATCGTCTCGATGACGCTCCACGCCGTCGCGCCGAGCCTCGGCCTCGTCTACCTGGGCGCAGTCTTCAAGGGCGTGTCCGACGGCTGCATCGCGGCCTCGTCGTACGCCTTCGCCTCGACGCTGATACCGCCGGAGAAACGGGGGCGGTACTTCGCGTTCTACAACAGCACCTTCTTCCTGAGCTGGGGAGTCACGGCCACGTTCCTGACCGGGCCGCTGATCGACGCGCTGATCCGCGCCGGCGAGGGCGCCGTGCTCGCGTACAGGGTCGGCCTGGCCTCGGGGGCGGCTCTGATGGCGGCCGGGCTGGCCATACTCGTCGCTCTGCTCGCGTTCTCGCGCCGCGCGCGGGCCGCGGGGACCGACTAGCCCGTCCGATAGAAGAAGGCGCCGTCCCTGTCCTCGTCCTTGAGGCCCTTCATGGAGCGCAGCTCGGCCAGTACGCCCGACGACGCGTCGGGCACGGCCGTCACGAGGCCGCTCGAGGCGAGGCGCCCGTTGACGGCGAGCTCGCCCTTGCGCGCCAGGGCCTGGAGGCGGCACGCCAGGTTGATGCCGTAGCCGACGTAGTCGCGGTACTTGAGCTGCGACGCCTCGGCCGATATCTCGTACTTGAAGACCTTCTCGACGACGAGGGCGCCGGCCAGGCCGAGATCGGGGTACGGCCTGAAGAGATCCTCCGCCACGAACTCGGCGTACGAATCGAAGACGGAGAGGGCCTCGCGGGAGCTCGCCTCGTCGAACCGGTCCCATATGACGATCGCGCCGTCGCCCATCAGCTTGTAGTACGAGCAGCCGTAGCCGTACTGGTTGACGCAGGACAGCAGGTTCGAGGTGAAGTCCTTGATCAGCGCGAACACCTCGTCCTCGTCGTGCGAGCAGAGGAAATCGCTGAAGTTGCGCACGTCGACGCATAGCACGAGGGCGTCAGGCTTGACCTCGCCGAGATAGACGTCGTCGAAAACGTCTACCGGCATCTTCTTGAGGCCGGCCAGGGCCGAGGCGTCGAGCTCGACGCAGAAGCCGTCGGGACTGTCCCGGCCGGCCGGAGCGGCATTCGGTTCCATCGCCCTATTCTACCTGAAACGGCGCGTCCACAGATACGCCCTTCCGTGATAGACTCCAGCATTATGTCCAATAAACGCTTGGCACTTCGCGTAACCCGCAACTCCGTCGTCATGATCATAGCGGTGTACCTCGTCATGCAGGTCTTCACCTATTTCCGCGACGGCCTGATACTCGGCGTCTCCGGCCTGTCCGACCTGCTCGTGATGACGGCCTCGTACATGCTCAGCGTCGTCATCCCGCCGGCCCTGGTGCTCGGCCTGATCCTGTACCTGCTCGCCCTGAGGATACAGCGCGTGGCCCTAGCCCTCGAGCGCGGCGAGGACGTCCCCGCCGAGGAGCTCGAGCGCACGCGCAAGCGGCTGATCGGCTTCTCCAAGGTGGTGCTGGCGGAGAACATCGTCGGCTTCGCGGCGGGCTACGTGATCTTCGTAGTCTCGCAGGGCTTCCTGCACCAGATCCTGCGCTTCGACAGGCTGGTCGTGCTCGTCTCCAACCTGGCCGGCGGCGTGATCTACGCCTCGGCCCAGAACGCCCTGAACGAGATGGCCTTCGCCGACGTGCGCGACCGCCTCGGCGTACGCGAGATCGGGAACCGCAGGCGCGAGCGCTCGACGACCGGCAGGCAGATAGGGCTGTCGGCCGCGCTCGTGGTCTACGCGATCACCTTCATACAGTTCAACGTCAAGGACGCGGTCGAGTTCGACAAGGTGGGCGACGATATACTCGCCGGCGTCGCTACCGGTTCCATCGCCCCGGAAGACGCCGGGACGGCCTACCGTTCGCTGCTCGCGGAGCGCCTGCCCGAGCTGGGCGCCCGCTCGAGCGTCGGCGCCGACGACGTGCCGCTGCCGTGGGAACGCGCCGACGGCGCGGTGAGCCGGCAGCAGACGATGTTCATCATGTACGCCGCCTTCACGCTGTGCATCTGCTGCGCGGTGCAGGCGATCGTGTCGTCGAGCCTGCGCGGGCAGCTGCGGGCGATAGCCAACCGCGTCAGGGACGTGCTCGACGGCGGGGGCGACCTGCGCATCCGCCTGAGCATCCGCGCGATGGACGACCTCGGCGAGCTGACCGAGCTCCTGAACCGCCTCCTCGACCGTTTCCACTCGGTGGCCAGGGATATCGGCCGCACCGCCAAGCGTACCAGGGAGAGCTCCGAGGCGATAGACCGCGAGCTGGTCAAGTCCGAGGCCCTGGCGCGCGGCACGCGTGAGACGGTGAGCGAGCTCGAGACGACCCTGCAGTCCCAGGCGGCCGCCACCAGGACCTTCGTCGACGCGCTGCGATCCTTCAGGGACGGAGTGGCGGCGGCCGACGCCGCCACCGACGACCAGAAGCGCTTCGTGGCCGAGACCTCGGCCGCGATGGAGGAGATGGCCGCGAGCATCCGCTCGATCTCGGCCATGACCGAGCGGGCCGGGTCGCTGTCCGGCCGGCTTTCCGAGAGCGGCGACGCCGGCAGCGCCGCGGTACGCGACACCAGGGCCGCGATAGGGCAGATAGACGCCGCCGCCGGCGAGGTGCTGTCCGTGCTGACGACGCTGAACAAGATATCCGCCGACATCAACCTGCTCGCGATGAACGCCGCGATCGAGGCGGCCCACGCCGGCGAGCGCGGCCAGGGCTTCGCGGTGGTCGCCGACGAGGTCCGCTCCCTCGCGGGAAACGCGGCCCAGCGCACCCGCGCCATCAAGGAGCTGATCCAGGCGATGGGCGAGCGCGTCGAGAACGGCGTACGCCAGGCCGATGCCTCCGGCGCGGCCCTGGCCGGGCTGACGGCCGGGCTCGGCGAGTCGGCGTCGATATCGCGGGAGATAGCGGCCGCCGCCAAGGAGCAGGCCGCCGGCACCGACGCCGTGATAGGCTCGATCACGCAGGCGGTCAAGTCGGCCGACGCGGTCAGCGCGATGATGGGCGACCAGGCCAGGCGCGGCGACGAGATAGCGATGGCCCTCGAGGGCGTGCTCCGTCGGCTGGAGAGCCTCGCGGCCGACGCGAGCCGCCAGACGCGGGAGGTGACGGCGCTCGAGGAGTCGTTCGCGGCGGTCAGGAAGCAAGTCGACGGCAACCTCGAGTCGGTAGGCGCGCTCGACGCGGAGATGGCCAGGTTCTCGGTCTAGCCGTATCGGCGGCCGGATAGTCGGCCGTCGGCAGCCGGCTCGCCGGCGATCATCGCGCGCAGCTCGGACAGGATCATCGCGGTGGCTCCCCAGACCGGATAGCCGGCCAGCTCGTAGCACGGGGCCTCGGCGACGCCGGCCGATACGCCGAGCGGTACGTCGACGCAGGACGCGCCGGCCGGGTCGAGCAGCTCGTCGAGCCGCGGCTCGAGCAACGCCGCTACCTCGCCTTCGGACGGGCTGAATTCGGGGCGCGAGGCGGCGACGCCGACGAAGGGCCGCACTAGGAAGCGGCTCGGCGGGACATGGAGCGGGGTAAGCGCCCTGACCAGGCGGACCGAGCCGGGATCCACGCCGATCTCCTCGCGCGCCTCGCGCAGGGCGCAGTCCTCGGGGCTCTCGCCCGGCTCGCGCGCCCCGCCGGGCAGCGACACCTGGCCGGCGTGGACGCCTTGTCCGTCCGGCCTGACGATCAGCGGGAAGCGGAGCCCGTCGCCGCCATCATAGAACAGTATCAGCACCGCCGCCTCCCGCCACCCGGCCCCCGTCGCAACGGGCGGGACGGCCGAGGGCGGGTCCCCTATACAGCCGAGCGCCTCGAGCTCGAGCCGTCGGAACGGCGGGGCCATCGCGGTCCGGGCCGCCGCCCCCGGCAGCGGCCTGGGCGGGGCGATGGCTTCGAGCAGTTCGGTCACGGTCATGCCTCGAGTATGGCCCCGAGCGGCCCGACGGGGCAAGGGCGCCCCGTCTATCCATTGACCCGCCGGTCAGTTTTCGCTACAGTAACGCTGACCCACGGGTCAGCATCTAAGGAGGCGAGCATGGCTACGTTCGAGAGCGGGGGAGCGACGATCCACTACGAAGAAGCCGGCGACGGCCCGGCGCTGGTATTCACCCACGGGGCGGCCCTCGACGGGCGGATGTGGCGGGAGCAGGTCGATCGCTTCGCCGACCGCTACCGGGTGGTCACATGGGACGTCCGCGGCCACGGACGCTCGACGCTGCCCGACGGGCCGGTCGACCCGGCCTATTACTCCGCCGACCTCGTCGCCCTGCTCGATAGGCTCGGGGTACGATCCGCCGCGCTCTGCGGCCTATCGATGGGCGGCCATATATCGCTGCGGGCCGCCGTACGCTATCCCGAGCGGGTCGCGGCGCTCGCCCTGATCGGCACGCCCTGCTCCAACTCGTTCAACTGGTTCGAGCGGACCTGCGTGCCGATCAACCGCTGGTGGATGGAGCATCTACCCATAAAGCTGTCCGCGAGGATGATGGCCGGCTCGCTGCTGGCGAGGCCGAACGCGGAGGCGAAGGCCTACCTCTACGAGGCCATGTCGTCGATACCCCGGGAGCGCTTCGGCAGGCTGTGGAGGGCGACGACCAGCATGGAAAGCCGCGACCGGCTCGGCGAGGTCGCCTGCCCGACGCTGATCATGATAGGCGATAAGGATAACCTTACGGGGCGGCAGCAGGCGTTCATGCGGGAACGCATCGCCGGTTCGCGCATGGTCGTCATACCCGGCGCGGGCCACGCGACCAACCTCGACGACGGCGCCGCGGTGAACGCCGAGCTCGACGCGTTCCTGTCCGCCGCCTATCCCGGAGCGGCCCGTGCCTGAAGCCGCCGGCCGCGACGCGATACTGGAGGCCGCGATAGCCGAGTTCGCGTCGAAGGGCTACCACGAGGCCAACACGAACGCGATACGCGAGCGCGCCGGGGTCTCCAAGGGGCTCGTGTTCCACCATTACGGCAGCAAGCCCGCCCTGTACATGGCAGCGCTCGAACGCGCGGAGGCGATGCTCGGGGAACGGATGTCGTCCTACGGCTATCCCGGCGGAGGGAACCTCTTCGAGACGATAGCCGACGCCACCGCCGCCAAGCTGCGCGCGTCGATAGAGCTTCCGGAGGCGTACCGGCTCGTGTTCGGCGCCTACGTCGACGCCCCGGCGGAGCTGGCGGCCGAGCTGCGCGCCAGGCTCGCGTCGGCGATAGCCGCGTCCAGGGAGACGCTCGGCCGAGCCCTCGACGCCACCGGGCTGGCCCCGGGCACCGATCGCGGCCGGGCCCTGGACCTGGTCTGCGCCTGCGTGCGCGGCCTCGCCGACGATTACGTGGAGCGCTACCGCGCCATGAGCCCGGCCGAAGCCCTCGAGAGAATCGGCGAGGCGCGCGACGAGCTGGCCGGCATGGTCGCCCTGCTCGGATCCGGCATCCTCGCCCGGGACGGGGGCGCGGCGCGCCCCTCGCCCTAGCTCTCCCTCGCCTCCATGACGCGAGCCACGAGCGGCTCGACGACCGCCACCAGGGCGTCCTTCGCCACGCCCTCGACCTTCAGCGTGCAGTAGCTGGTCTCCTTGTCCTCGCCGTCGAAGGCGACGAGGGACAGCAGGTTGCCGCCCGCGTCGGCTATCGCGGCGGCTATTGCCGCCAGCTCTCCGCGCTTCTCCGGCATCAGCAGCGTCAGCCGCACGCCGCGGTGCCGCGCGCCGAACAGGTCGATGAACAGCCTGAACAGGTCGGACTCGGTGATGATGCCCGCCAGCTCGCCGTCGCTTATCACCGGCAGGCCTGCCACGCGGTTATCGTCCATGATGCGCGCGGCTTCCTCTACCGGCAGGTCCTCGCGCACCGTGATCGGATTCTTGGTCATCACCGACTCGACCTTGAGCCTGGAGATCAGGTAGTGCAGCTCGTAGATATCGAGCGTGGTGGCCGGCGGCGCCGACGCGCGGCGCAGGTCCGACGCGGTGACGATGCCTACCAGCTTGCCGTCCTTGTTCAGCACCGGCAGGCGGTGGATCTTCTCGCGGCGCATCAGGGCCTGGGCCTCCGGTACGGCGGTATCGGCGCTCACGGTGATCAGGCGCCGGCTCATGCGGTTGCCTACGGTCATACTGCCTCCTTACGGATCATAGCCCGAGGTACGCCTTGCGCACCTCTTCGTTAGCGAGCAGGCGCTCGGCCGAGTCGGCCATCCTGATCGAGCCGTTCTGCAGCACGTAGCCCTTGTCGGCTATCTTCAGCGCCATGTTGGCGTTCTGCTCGACGAGGAACACGGTGGTCTTCCGCTCCTCGTTGATGCGCTTGATTATCTCGAAGATGTTCTGGACTATCAGCGGGGCCAGGCCGAGCGACGGCTCGTCGAGCAGCAGGATCCGCGGCCTCGCCATCAGGGCGCGCGATATGGCCAGCATCTGCTGCTCGCCGCCGGACAGCGTGCCGCCCTGCTGGTTCCGCCGCTCCGCGAGCCTCGGGAACAGGTCGAAGACCTCCTCCAGGTCGACGCGGACCATGGCCTTGTCGCGGCGCAGGAAGGCGCCCATGTCCAGGTTCTCCAGCACGGTCAGCTGCGGGAAGATGCGCCGGCCCTCCGGCACCTGGGACAGGCCCATCGCGACGATCGAGTGCGGGCTCTTCCTCGAGATGTCCTCGCCGTCGAGCGTCACGCTACCGGAGCGAATCTGGGCGATGCCGCAGATCGACATCAGCGTGGTCGTCTTGCCGGCGCCGTTCGCGCCGATCAGCGTGACGATCTCGCCCTCCTCCACCGACAGCGATATGCCGCGCAGCGCCTGTATATTACCGTAGTACGTGCAGACGTCCCTGAGTTCCATCAAAGCCATGTCATTCTCCTAGGTAGGCCTTGATGACCTCGGGGTTCCCCTTGATCTCGTCGGGGGTACCCTCGGCTATCAGCCGCCCGTAATCGAGCACGTAGATGCGCTCCGATACGTTCATCACGAGGCTCATGTCGTGCTCGATCAGCAGTATCGTCACCTTCTCCTCGTCCCGTATCAGGTTGATCGTCTCCTCGAGCTCCTTCGTCTCGTGCGGGTTCATGCCCGCGACCGGCTCGTCGAGCAGCAGCAGGAACGGATCGGTCGCGAGGGCCCTGGCTATCTCGAGGCGCCGCTGGGCGCCGTACGGCAGGTTCCTGGCCGTCTCGTTGATG
This sequence comes from Spirochaetota bacterium, assembly GCA_003247225.1. Classification (GTDB taxonomy): domain Bacteria; phylum Spirochaetota; class Spirochaetia; order Treponematales; family UBA12059; genus SZUA-370. Next base: position 10,754 of record QKAK01000063.1, read on the forward strand.
AACGGGTCGAGCCTCATCTTGACGAGGATGCGGCGGCAGTCGTCTATCAGCCGCTCCTCCTCGTCGCGGGTCGCCGCGTCCCTGGCTATGGCCCGGAGCACGCCGGCGGCGAGCGCGTTGTGCCGGCCTATCATCACGTTCTCGAGCACGGTCATGTTGCCGAACAGCCTGATGTTCTGGAAGGTGCGCGCCAGGCCCTTGCGGTTGATGACGTTCGGCTTGAGGCCCTGGATAGCCTCGCGCTGGCCGCTGCCGCGGCGTATGGTCACGCGGCCCTCGGTCGGCCTGTATACGCCGGTGATGCAGTTGAAGATGGTCGTCTTGCCCGCGCCGTTCGGGCCGATCAGCGCGCATATCTCGCCCTCGCGGATATGGAGCGACACGTCGTCTATGGCCCGGAGGCCGCCGAAGATCATCGACAGCCTGTCGATCTCGAGGATGGGGTCGGTCGCGCTCATCGGCGGGCCTCCTGGCCGTCCGCGGCCGGCGAGGCGCCGCCTTCGGACGGCGCGCCCTCGAAGGTGTACTTCTTGCGGTTCCTCGGGAACAGGCCGTCGGGCTTGAATATGATCACGAGTATCATCGCGATGCCGTAGATCAGCATGCGGTACTGGGCCAGGGGCCTGAAGTACTCGGGCAGCAGCTTCAGGAGCAGGGCGCCGCCTATGGCGCCCGGGATCGAGCCGGTGCCGCCGATGACGACGGCCATCAGCACCGTGATCGACTCCCAGAGCGTGAAGCTGTCCGGGTTGATGTAGGTGGTCTGCGCCGCCAGCAGTACGCCGGCGATGCCGGCCCAGAACGCGCCGAGCGAGAAGGTGACCAGCTTGTTGCGCACCAGGTCGACGCCCATCGCCTCGCAGGCTATCTCGTCCTCGCGCATCGCCTCGAGCGCTCGGCCGACGCGGGAGTCCTCGATGCGCCTGACGACGAAGACGGTCAGGGCGACCAGGGCTACCGCGATGTAGTAGATGTAGGTGGCGGCCTGCCTGGGCGGCAGGCGCAGGCCGAAGAACCACGGCCGCGGGATCAGGCTGATGCCGGTAGCGCCCCCGGTCACCGCGCCGGAATTCTGCAGCACCATGCGGACGATCTCGCCGAAGGCCAGCGTGATGATGGCCAGGTAGTCGCCGCGCAGCCTGAGCACAGGCAGCGACAGGAGGGCGCCGAAGACTGCCGCCAGGACCCCGGCCGTAGGCAGGGCTATCCAGAACAGCCAACCCGGGTCTACGCCGGCGGCGACGAAGGCCGGGCCGGCGTACTTCCACAGGAGCCCGTAGGTATAGGCCCCGACCGCGAAGAACGCGGCGTAGCCGAGGTTCAGGAGCCCTCCGAGGCCGACCACGATGTTGAGGCCGAGCGCCAGGATCACGTAGATCAGCGCCGTGATCATGATGTTCGTATGGTACATGCCGAGCGCGAACGGATATACGGCCACGACGGCGAGCAGTACCGCCGAGACGGACAGCCGGATCGGCTTGACGGCCAGCGCGGAGCGGGCCCTCGCCGTCAGGGCGGCTATCGGGCCGGCCCCGCTCGGCTTGTCGCCGCGCGCCTCGTTCCATTCGAGCGCCCTGCGCCACGCGAACGACAGGGCGAACGCGGCGACGGCGATGCCCGGCAGCCGTTCCCAGCGGAAGCGCACGAGCGCCGCGCCGCTCGTGACCGACACCTTCATCACGAGGAGGGGGAACAGCAGGAAGGAGAACCACGCCGCGATTATCAGCGAGGTCCGCAGGTCGCGAAAGAGCTTGTTTCGTTCCATGCCGCTACACCTTCTGCTTCTGGTTCTTGCCGAGGATGCCGTCGGGCTTGAGTATCAGGATGAGTATCAGGATCACGAAGGCGTAGGCGTCCTCGTAGTCGCTCGACAGGTAGCCGGTGCCCAGGCTCTCCGTCCATCCGAGTATGAAGCTGCCGAGCACGGCGCCCGGTATGCTGCCGATGCCGCCGAGCACCGCCGCCACGAAGGCCTTGATGCCGGCGACGAAGCCTATATAGTAGTTGATCTGCCCCATGTACGAGCAGATGAGGACGCCGCCGACCGCGGCCAGCGCGGAGCCGATGATGAAGGTCAGGGAGATAACGCCGTTTATGTCGACGCCGACCAGCTGGGCCATGTGCTTGTCCTGCGCGGTGGCGCGCATCGCCTTGCCCATGCGGGTGAACTTGATGGTCAGGGTAAGGATCACCATGATGGCCGCGGTGGTGACCAGGATGATGAACTGGGTCGAGTTCAGGTACTCCCGGACGGGCCGGAGGAACTCGAGCTCGGGCAGGTAGGACGGGAACGACAGGTACTTCTCGGTCTGCGCGAGCAGCACGACGTTCTGCAGTATCATCGAGATGCCTATCGCGCTGATCAGCGCCGATAGCCGCGGCTTTTCGCGCAACGGCTTGTAGGCCAGCTTCTCGATCGTGAACCCGAAGGCGGCCGAGAAGACGACCGCCGCCAGGATGGACAGCAGGAGCACCAGCGGCACGGCCATGCCGGAAGAGAACAGCAAGCCCCCGATTATCAGCGCGGTGAAGCCGCCGATCATGTACACCTCGCCGTGGGCGAAGTTGATGAGCTGGACGATGCCGTAGACCATGGTATAGCCGAGGGCGATGAGCGCGTAGATGCTGCCCTTGGCCGTACCGCTCAGGAAAAGCTTCAGGAAAAAATCCATGATGACCCCTTCTCGGCCGGAGGGCCCATACGACGCGGCCGCCCCGGCTGGCTTTCGCCGGGGCGGCCGCGGGGCCGCTCGCTAGCCGACGCTTACTTCAGCTCGACGTAGGTGCCGCCCTGGACCTGGAATACCGAGAATCCGAAGCCGATAACGTCGCCGATGCCGTCGAAGCTGATCTTGCCGAGCGGCGTCTCGACGTACTCGGAGCGCATCGCCTTGATCACCGCGTCGTAGTCGGTCGAGCCGGCCTTGTCGATCGCGTTGACCACGGCGAGCGTGGCGGCGTACGCGTTCAGGAAGAAGGCGCCCGGCTCCTCGCCGAACTTGGCCTTGTGGTCGGCCACGGCCTTGACCGCCAGCGGGTTGGAGCTGGTGTCCATCGGGCCGGTCGCGTAGACGCCCTCGGCGTACGCGCCGGCGACCTCGATGAAGGTCTGGTCCTTCACGCCGTCGTCGGAGATGAACGGCAGGTCCATGCCCTTGTCCTTCATCTGCTGGACGAGCTTGGAGGCCTCGGGATGGTAGCCGCCCCAGACGACGCCGGCCGCGCCGGAGTTGCCTATCTTGTTGACCACCGCCGAGTAGTCGGGCGCTCCGGGGTTGACGCCCTCGAACAGCACGACGCGGATGCCCTCGCTCTCGGCGTACTGCTTGACGAGCTCGGCGAAGCCCTTGCCGTAGTCGCCCTTGTCGTGCAGCACCGCGAGCGACGACAGGCCGAGCGTCTCCTTGATGAACTTCGTCGCGAGCCTGGCCTGCGCGTCGTCCGGCGCGATCGTCCTGAAGAAATTCGGGTACTCGCCGCTCTGGGTCAGCGACGGCGTGGTCGCGGACGGGGAGACGGTGATGATCTTGGAGTCCTTATAGATGCCGAGCGCCGACTTGGTCGCGCCGGAGCAGATGTGGCCGATCACCGCGACGACCTCGTCGCTGACGAGCTTGGCCGCCGCGTTGGTCGCCAGCTCGGGCTTGCACTGGTCGTCCTCTACGAACAGCTCGACCTTCTTGCCGTCTATGCCCCCGGCCGCGTTGACCGCCTCGACCACGAGCTTGGCCGCGTTCACCGAGGGCAGGCCGTACGAGGCCAGGTCGCCGGAATGCGCGCCGGCCACGCCTATCTTGATGGTCCCGGCTTCCTTCTTCTGGCAGCCGCTAAGGACGAGCGCGACCGAGACGGCCAGGATCGCTACCACCACTACGCTTCTTCTCATTCGTTCCTCCTGATTCGCGGCCGCGTCGTACGTTCCCGGCCCACGAGGGTCGGCGCGCCGACGAAGCGCCGGGTAAAAAGTACTCCGATTGTTTCTATGTATAGTAGTTAGTCGGTCTTAGTCAAGTAGCGAATACCTATGCATAGAATCAATCGCGCTCCGCTTAACGAGACGGGACGCATTGACGACACGCGCGGCCGACCCGATACTGGTCTGGCCGCCGCGCTCGGGCGGCCCCGGAGGATGATTCATGAAACTATCGCTCAAGGAAAAAGCGAGCTACGGCGTCGGCGCGCTCGGCAAGGACATGGCCTGCGGCATCGTCAATACCTTCCTGATGTTCTATTTCACCGACGTCGTCGGACTGGCCCCGGCCTTCCTCGGCGTCCTGTTCATGGCGGCCAGGATATGGGACGCGGTCAACGACCCGATGGCCGGATGGCTGGTAGACAACACGAGGGGCCGGCTCGGCAAGTTCAGGCCGTGGATACTAGCCGGCACGCTGAGCAACACGGTCGTCCTGCTCGCGCTGTTCTCGAACCCGGACGTCCGCGGCGCCGGGCAGTACGTCTTCTACAGCGTCGTCTACATACTCTGGGGCATGACCTACACGCTCGAGGACATAGCGTACTGGTCGATGATCCCGGCCCTCGCCGACGACGAGGGCGAGCGGAACACGATCTCGGTCATACCGCGCGTCTTCGCGGCGGTCGGCAACATAGCGGTCGGCTCGCTCGGCCTGGCCCTCGTCTCGAAGCTCGGGGGCGTAGCCCCGGACGCGATGCCGACGCCCGAGCAGCAGTCGCGCGGCTTCTTCTGGCTGGCCGCGCTGATCGGCGCGGCCTTCGTCGTCACCAACGTCGTCACCGTGCTGTTCGTCAAGGAGAAGGTGGTCGTTCCGAGCGACAGGAAATTCAAGTTCAAGGAGATATTCACGACGATAGCCGGCAACGACCAGCTCCTCGTCATCATCGTGGCGATGACCCTGTACACGCTCGCGATCAACCTGACCGCCAGCCTCGGCCTGTACTGGTTCAAGTACGACGTGGGCGACGAGGGGCTGTACGGCACCTTCTACCTGACGGCCGCCGCCCAGGTGCTGGCGATGGTCGTCTTCCCGGCCTTCGCCAAGTGGCTATCGCGGCGCAGGGTCTTCATCCTGTCGGCCGTATTGCCGATCATAGGCTACGTGTCGCTCTACGTGATCGGCAAGACCACCGGCGACGGCATCGCGCTGATGGCGGTCGCCGGCGTCGTGCTGTTCTTCGGCTTCGGCTTCTCGCTCGTGCTGACCAGCGTGATGCTCGCCGACGCGGTGGACTACGGCGAGTGGAGGCTCGGCGTGCGCAGCGAGAGCATCGTGTTCTCGATGCAGACCTTCATGGTAAAATTCGCGATGGCGCTGTCGGGGCTCGTGACCGGCGTCGGCCTCGCGGCCTTCGGCTTCGTCGCGAACGCCGCCCAGAGCGCGAGCGCCGTCACCGGCATACGCGTCCTGATGTTCGCCGTGCCGATGGCGCTGATCGCCGTTTCCCTCGTCGTCTACCTGAAAGGCTATAGGCTCAACGGCGAGTACTTCGAGGCCGTGAAGGCCGAGCTCGAGGAGAGGAGGGCCCGCCATGCGTGAGGTCATACACCTGGATACCGATAGGACGAGCTATATCATCGACGCGCTGCCGACGGGGCATCTGCAAAACCTGTACTACGGCCCGCGCCTGCGCCGCATGGCCGACTACGAGCCGCTCAGGCAGAAGAACGACGTGCCCTACGGCACCATGGTCAACGTCAGCCAGGAGCACAAGAACCTAGGGCTCGACGACCAGTGCCTGGAATACTCCGGGCTCGGCAAGGGCGACTACCGCGAGCCGGCGATCGAGCTGGCGTTCTCGGACGGTAGCCGAACGACCGACTTCCGCGTCGCCTCGACGCGGAGCTACCGCGGCAGGCCCGCGATCGACGGCCTGCCGAGCGCGACCGGCGGCGAGGACGACGTCGAGACCACCGAGGTAACGCTGCGCGACGAGCGCGGCCTGACCCTGACGCTCCATTATTGCGTCTACGCGGCCTACGACGTCATCACCCGCTTCGCGACGCTGCGCCATGACGGCGGCGCCGGCCCGGTCCGGATCGGCCGCCTGATGAGCGCCCAGCTCGACCTGTTCGGCGGCGACTGGCGACTCGTCACCTTCGACGGCTGCTGGGCCTACGAGCGGGAGCGCCACGACAAGCCGCTCTCCCCGGGCGTCTACGTCAACGACTCCAAGACAGGCAACAGCTCCAACCGCCATAATCCCTTCGTCATGCTCGCGGCCCCGGACTGCGGGGAATTCCGCGGCGAGTGCTACGCGAGCAACCTCGTCTACTCGGGCAACCACGCCGAGATCGTCGAGCGGACCTATCAGGGCAAGACCCGCCTCCTGACCGGCGTCAACCCGTCGGGCTTCGAGTGGCTGCTCGAGCCGGGCGAGTCGTTCTCGACGCCGGAAGCCGTGCTCTCCTTCTCCCCGGACGGCTTCAACGGGCTCAGCGCCAACCTGCACCGCTTCGTGCGCGACCGGATCGTGCGCGGCGAGTGGCAGTACCGCGAGCGGCCCGTGCTCGTCAACAACTGGGAGGCGACCGACTTCGACTTCGACAGGCGCAAGCTGCTGGCGCTCGCGAAGGAGGCGGCCGACCTGGGCATCGAGCTGTTCGTGCTCGACGACGGCTGGTTCGGCCATAGGGACGACGACTCGAGCTCGCTGGGCGACTGGGACGTCAACGAGAAGAAGCTGCCCGGAGGCATCGCGGGCCTCGCCGGGAAGGTCAACGCGCTCGGCCTCAAGTTCGGGCTGTGGGTCGAGCCGGAGATGATAAGCGAGGACTCCGACCTGTACCGCGCCCATCCCGACTGGGCCGTCTCGACGCCCGACCGCGCGCCGGCCTACGGCCGAAATCAGTTCGTGCTCGACCTGACGATGCCGGAGGTCCGCGCCTACCTGATCGAGGCGATGACCAAGGCCTTCTCGCAGGCCAGGGTCGAGTACGTCAAATGGGACATGAACCGTAATATCTCCGACGGCTACTCGAAGGCCCTGCCGCCCGAGCGCCAGGGCGAGTTCCACCACCGCTATATCCTCGGCCTCTACGAGGTGCTCGCCGAGCTGACGAGGCGCTTCCCCGGCATCCTGTTCGAGTCCTGCGCGTCTGGCGGCAACCGCTTCGACTTAGGGCTGCTGTGCTACATGCCCCAGACCTGGACCAGCGACGACACCGACGCGTACGCCCGCCAGAGCATCCAGGGCGGCACCTCGTACGGCTATCCACCGAGCGTGATGGGCGCGCACGTGTCGGCCAGCCCGAACATGCAGACCCTGCGCGCCTCGACGATAGAGACGCGCTTCAACGTGGCCGCGTTCGGCCTCCTGGGCTACGAGCTGGACCTGACGATGCTGTCGACGTTCGACAAGAAGGCGATTAAGGCCCAGGTCGCGTGGTATAAGGAGCACAGGAAGCTCCTGCAGTTCGGCCTATTCATCCGCTCGCGCTCCAGGCTCGACGAGCGCAAGATAGTCTGGACCGTCGTCTCCGACGACGGCCGCCGGGCGATAAGCGGCCTCTTCCAGGGACCGGCGACGGTCGGCCTCGGGCAGGACCTGCTCGCCGTGCCCGGCCTCGACCCCGAGGCCGACTACCGCGTCGCCGGCCGGACGCAGTACATCAACGTGAAGGCCTTCGGCAACCTGGTCAACCGCGTGCTGCCGGTCAAGATTCGCGGCGACGGCGTCGTGCATACGGTACTGTCCGAGCACTACATGTTCGAGATGGCCTCCGAGGAGTACGTCGTCGCCGGCGACCTGCTGACCGGCTACGGCGTCAAGCTGATCCAGCAGTTCTCCGGCACCGGCTACAACGACCGCGTGCGCATCCTGTCGGACTACGGCTCGAGGCTATACCTGGTCGAGGCGAATCGATCCGGCTAAACGCGTTGACACGCCCCTTGATCGCGCTTACCCTCTCACGGCAAAAGGAGCGATTATGGCGATCAAGACCTCCTCGGGCCCCGGATCGGAGCTAGACAGGATACTCCGGGACGTCGGGCAACCGGATACGCGCGCGCTGTTCTACTTCTTCTCGAGCGAGCTCGCCGGCTCCGGTATAGTCGAAGCGGTCAACGGGCGATTCCCGGGAGCGGCCTGCGTCGGAGCGTCGATGATAGGCGGCTGGTCGAACGCCGGGGCGATCGAGAAGGGCGTCACGGCCATGACGATCTCGTCGGACGAGGTCGCCGAGGCCTTCGTCGCGATGCGAGAAGGCGTTAAGGACGCCCCGGCCCAGGTCGCGAGGGACGTATTGTCCGACCTGAAGCGCCAGCTCGGAGGCAGGAGGCTGAACCCGGCCGAGTATATCGGCGTGATCCTGTTCGACGGGCTGTGCCTCGGCGAGGAGATCATGCGCGAGCTCATGGTAGCGGAGGACTTCCCGATACCGCTCGTCGGGGGAGCGGCCGCCGACGAGCTGGCCTTCGAGGCCACCTACGTCGCCTCGGGCGCCAGGATGTCGTCCGACGGCCTCGTGCTGCTCGTGCTCAGGATGAAGGTCCCGTTCTACTACGACCATTTCGTCCATTGCCGCCCCGCCGGCTCCTCCATGGTCGTGACGAAGTCGGAGCCGTCTCGCCGCGTGGTCTGGGAGATCGACGGCAAGCCCGCCGCCGTGCGCTACGCCGAGCTTCTCGGCCTGCCGGGCCCGGAGGCCGTCGGGGTCATGGATTTCTCGCGGCGCCCGTTCGGCGTCGCCATCGGGGACACGGTCTACGTCAGGAGCCCGAACGCGGTCGTCGACGGAACGGGCCTGCAGTTCTATTGCTATATCGAGGCGGGCACGACCGTCAGCCTGCTCGAGCCGGGCGATATACTCGAGAACGCCAGGGAAGCCCTCGGGGAAGCGAACCGGCGGCTCGGCGAGGTACGCGGAGCGCTCCTGTTCAACTGCGTGCTGCGGTACCTGGAACTCAAGGCCTCGAGGTCGACCGCCGCCTTCAACGATATATTCGCGGCCGCGCCGTTCATCGGGTTCAATACCTTCGGCGAGGAGCTATTCACGCACCACAACCAGACGCTGACGGCGATCTTCATCGGGAGGTAGGGAGATGGACGCGACGAAACCCGCTATCGCCGGATCGGAGCGGAGGACGCTCCATTACCTGAACAGTAAGTTCAAGGCATCGCTGTTCGAGGTCGTATCGCGCAGCGAGCTGCTATCGGCGACGGTCGCGGGGCTCAACCGGCGTTTCCTCGATATGACGGGACTGTTCAAGCGAGTCGGGGTCTCGCTCAAGGCCAGCATGAGCGCGTTCTCGGCGACCTTCGACGAGGCCGGAGCGCGCGTCGAGGAGGCCGACCGGAGCTTCTCGTCGATCGAGTCCGTCTTCGACGAGGCGTACTCGCTGAGCGAGGCGCTCAGGAAGGAGGCGACGAACGCGGGGGAGCAGCTGGCGGTCATCGACGACATCGCCGAGACCATGAGCATCCTATCGCTCAACGCGTCCATCCAGGCCGCGAGGGCCGGCGGCGCCGGCAAGGCCTTCGCCGTCGTGGCGTCGGAGATCAGGCGGCACACGGTCTCGACCAAGGAGTCCATCGAGCGGACGGGCAAGAGCGTCGATTTCCTCGTGAGGACGATAGCGTCGCTGGCCGCGGACATGGACAGGATCAGGGACGAGGTGCAGTCCGGCTCCCGCGTCATGAAAGAGCTCGTCGAGATCATCGAGCGCGAGCGCGTGGAGCTTTCGTCGGTCAACGCGGACCTCGAGGCCGTCGACCGGGGCTTCGAGGACTACGAGGCCATCAAGGCGGCCCTGGAGCGCATGATCGGGCAGTCGGCGGTATCGAAGACCGAGATAGAGCGCATCCTGCTTTCGTACCAACGCCATCTCGACGCGATCGAGCGGACATAGCGTCGCGGGGCCGCGCCGCGGTTTTCGGTTGCGGCCCCGCGCCGTCGCGTATATAGTCGTATCCCTATGATAGAAAGCGATGTACTAGTCATCGGCGCCGGACTGTCCGGCCTGACCTGCGCCGCGCTGCTCGCCGAGCGCGGCCTGTCGGTACGGGTCCTCGAGGCCTGCGCGACGCCCGGCGGCTCCTGCTCGTCCTTCAGGCGCGGGGCGGTCACCTACGACCTCGGCGCCGCCCTGCTGTTCGGCTTCGACGGCGGCTTCTCCCCCCACCGCTACGTGATGGACGAGCTCGGCGAGCCCATAGACGTCTACCGCCACGAGGCGCCGTACAGCGTGCGCTACGGCGAGCGCCGCATCGTGTTCCACCGCGACGTCGACCGCTTCATCGACGAGCTGGCGGAGGCCTTCCCCGGCACCCGCGACTCGCTGCGCGCGTTCTACGACGAGCTGTACGCCCTCCACCCGCTCATCGCCGGCTCGTCGGCCTCGTACGTGCCGCCGAGCGAGATGCGGCTCAAGGACCTGGCGCCCGCCAAGGGAGCGGACCCGCGCGACTCGCTCAAGGCGCTGACCCTGTTGGCCAAGAGCGCCGAGTCGCTCGCCCGCAAGCACCTGCGCGACGCGTCGCTGATACGGTTCTTCGACAAGCTGACCTCGACCTACTGCTACACCACGATGCCGGAGACGCCCGCGGTGCTCGCGGTCACGATGTTCGTCGAGAACCACGAGGGCGGGGCGTACTCGATAGCCGGGGGGCCGGCGATGCTCGCCGGCCGGCTCGAGAAGGCCGTTGAGGATCGCGGCGGCTCGATCGAGTACGGCGCCGCGGTCGGCCGGATCCTGTTCGACGGCCGGCGCGCCGTCGGGGCCGCGACCGAGGACGGCCGCGAGTTCCGCGCGCGCGACGTGGTCTTCGCCGGCGCGCTGTCGCAGCTGGCGGACGGGCTCGTGCCCGAGCGGCTGCTGCCGAGGCGCTGGAAGAAGCGCGTACTCGGCTACGAGATGACCTACCGCAACTTCATGGTCTACGGCACCGTCGACATGGCGGCCCTGCCCCCCGACGCGATGCCCATCGAGGTGTTCATCGACAACAAGGAGGCGATCGACGAGGGCGACGTCACGCTCTACCTGGAATCGCTCGAGGACCCGAGGCTGGCTCCGGAGGGGCGATGCTCCTTCATGCTGCTCGGGCCGACCTTCGCCGACTGGCCGTCCCCCGGCTCGGCCGCCCATCGCGACCCGGCGTACGAGGCGGCCAAGCGGGCCGAGGGCCGGCGTATCCTGGGCCTCGTCGACCGCCGATGGCCGGGCTTCGCGGCCGCCGTCGGCGACGCGGTGCTGGCCAGCCCGACCACCGTCGAGCGCTACCTGCGCAAGCCGGGCGGCGTCGTCGCTGGCCCCAAGCAGGCGCTCGGCCAGGCCCTGCTCAAACGGCCCGGCGCCCGCTCGCCGTGGCCGGGGCTGTGGTTCGCCGGCGAATGGACGACGATGGGCACCGGCACGCCGGCGGTAACGGTCTCGGGGATAGGCGCAGCGGACCGCGTGCTCAGGGAGCGCGGCCTTCCGGAATTCCGCAACGCGCCGCGCGGGGATTCGGTCGTTCGCCTGTTGCCGGCCGGGACGCCCGGCAACGTGCCGGCGAGCGCCGCCGGCGTCGAGGCGTCGCGATGCCGCTGGTGCGAGGAGCCGCCCTGCGCGCGAGCCTGCCCCGCCGGCATCGACGTACCGGGCGCCCTGCGGCGCCTGGAATGCGGCAACGGCGCCGGCGCCGTCAAGCGGTTAGCCGAGAGCGACCGCGGGCGGCCCGGCCGCGAGCCCGGCCGGGCCTCGTGCGTCGGCTGCGCCGCGCCTTGCCTCGAGGTATGCGTCAGGCGCGACGTGGACGGCCGGCCGGTGGCTATCGCGGAGCTGCTGTCGGGCCTCTAGCCGGCCCGGCTCGCGTCAGTCGCCGAGCATGTCCGCCAGCAGGCTGTCGACGTCGGCCTGGTCCATGTCGGCCTTGCGCTCGTAGGCCAGCTCCTGGTTCGCCGCGCGCAGCTTGCGCAGCAGGCTGTAGATGATCACGAGCAGGAACTTGTTCCCCCCCGCCGGCTTGCTCCGTATGAAGGCGCTCATGTCGTCGCGGTGCAGCCGCAGGAGCGTCACCTCGTCGGCGGCGCTGACCGTCGCGGTACGCTTCACCTTGATGAAGATCCCGGCCTCGCCGAACACGTCCCCCGGGCCGAGCGTGCAGATGTACACGCTGCGGAGCGAGCCGTCCAGCGACGCCTCGTCGACGGTCACGTTGACGGCGCCGTCGAGGATCGCGAAGAAGTATTGGCTAACCTCGTCCTCTCGGACGATGATCTCATCGGGGCGGCAGGTCACCACGGAGGCCTTATCGATCAGGAAGTCGAGCTCGGCCGGGGACAGGTACTTGAAGGTCGTGACTGCCGCGATACGCCCGCGCCACTGAGACTTTTCTTTCGTTTCGTTCATACCGAGATTCTACGCCGCGGCGCGACGCCGCGCAATCCCGCGCCGTCCTTGACAAGGCCGCCTTTATTTCGACAATGGGATGAAAGGAGCGCACGATGACCGACACAGAGCTAGATATCGCCTGGATACTCCGCGAGCACGGCGAGAGGGATCTCGCGGCCGCGCGCGAGATGTTCCCGATCGAGGTCGCCAGGAAGAGCAGGAAATTCCACCGCCAGATACCGGGCTACAGGACGAGCCCGCTCCTCGCCCTGCCCCACCTGTCCGCCATGTTCGGGGTCGGCGGCATCTGGGTCAAGGACGAGGCTTCGCGCATGGAGCTCAACAGCTTCAAGGTGCTCGGCGGCTCGTTCGCGCTCTATCGCTTCATCCAGGAGCGCCTCGGCATCCCCGACGAGAAGATGTCGTACGAGTACCTGCTCTCCAAGGAGGTGAAGGACCGCCTCGGCTCCATCACCTTCGCGAGCGCCACCGACGGCAACCACGGCCGGGGCATCGCCTGGGCCGCCCAGAAGCTCGGGCACCCCTGCGTGATCTACGTGCACGCCGAGACGAGCCGACGCAGGATCGACGCGATCCGGAGCTACGGCGCCACCGTCAAGATCATCGACGGCAACTACGACGACGCGGTCAGGCAGATAGCGGTCGACAGCGCCAAGTACGGCTGGGAGATCATCAGCGACACCAGCTGGGACGGCTACACGGCGGTGCCTACCTGGATCATGCAGGGCTATACGACGATGCTCGCCGAGGCCCAGGAGCAGTTCAGCGCGCAGGGCGTCGTCAAGCCGACGCACGTCTTCGTCCAGGCCGGCGTCGGCGCCCTCGCCGCGGCGGTCACCGGCTACTACCACAACCTGTTCGGCGCCGACGCGCCGATATGCGTCGTCGTCGAGCCCGACCGGGCGGCGTGCCTCTTCCATAGCGCGAAGGTCGACGACGGCGAGCCCCATTCGGTGGGCGGCGCCCTCGACACCATCATGGCCGGCCTCGCCTGCGGCGAGCCGAGCCCCTTGGCCTGGGACGTCCTCAAGGAGACCGTCGACGCATTCGTGACCGTGCCGGACTACGTCGCGGCCAAGGGCATGCGCATCTACGCGACGCCGCTCAAGGGCGATCCGTTCATCGTCTCGGGCGAGAGCGGCGCGGTGACCCTCGGAGCCCTCGTCACGATCATGCAGGAGAAGGGGGCGAAGGCGCTCAAGGAAGCTCTCCGGCTAGACGAGGACAGCCAGGTACTGCTGATCAACTCGGAGGGCAACACCGACCCGGTCCAGTTCAGGCGCATCATCTGGGAAGGCAGCAACCCGGTTCCCAGGCAGCACTGGTCGGAGCGGGACTAGGCCGGGCCTAGCCTAAGCGACCCGGCCGTGCTACAGTAGCGCCGTGGACAGCAAGCGCGCTCACGTCAGCTATTATTACCGCTCGTACTCGTCGCGACTCCCCCGTGGAGGCTCGCGAGGCTAGCGGCAGAGCGTACGCCGCGAGAGCCCGCGGCCGGTTCCCCGAGGGGGCGCCGGCCGCGGGCTTTTTTTTACGCCCGGCCGCGTCCCCGGTCGGCGCCGACCGCGCCCCTCGACGACGGTCCGCGAGGAGGCATACCATGAACGCTAGGAACGAGGCCGAGCGCCAGCTGCGGCTGCTCGAGCGCGGCTGCGACGAGATCGTCCCGCGGGAGGCCCTGCTCGAGAAGCTCGAGCGGAGCGTCTCATCCGGGACGCCGCTTCGCGTCAAATTCGGCATCGACCCGACGGCGAGCGCGGTGCACATCGGGCACATGGTGCCGATGGGCAAGCTCAGGCAGTTCCAGGACCTGGGGCATACGGCCGTGCTGATCATCGGCGACTACACCGCGTCCATCGGCGACCCGACCGGCCGCAACGCAGAGAGGCCGCCGCTGTCGATGGAGAGCGTGCGGCTCAACGCCGAGCGCTACGCGGAGCAGATCTTCCGCGTCGTCGACGGCGCCAAGGCGGAGCTGCGCCGGCAGAGCGAGTGGTACGGCGCCCTGTCGCTCGCCGAGCTCCTCCCAGCTCCTGGCCCACGAGACCTTCAGGCGGCGCTACGACGACGGCGAGCGCGTCGGCCTGCACGAGCTGCTGTACCCCGTCCTCCAGGCCTACGACTCGGTGATGGTCGGGGCCGACGTCGAGCTGGGCGGTACCGACCAGAGGTTCAACATCCTCGCCGGACGGGAGCTGCAGCGCGACCGGGGGCTCGACGCGCAGTGCGCGATGCTGATGCCGCTCCTGCCCGGGCTCGACGGCCGCAAGATGTCCAAGTCCTTCGGCAACGACATCGCGGTAGACGCCGGGCCCGACGAGCAGTTCGCGCGGGTGATGGCGATAGCCGACGAGGCCATGGCGACCTACCGTGAGCTCGTACTGCTCGCCTCGCCTGAAGAGATCGCCGGCGCCGCTTCCAGGCTCGAGGCCGGCGAGAACCCGATGCGCCTGAAGCTCGAGCTGGCGGCTGGCGTAG
>QKAK01000009.1 GCA_003247225.1 Spirochaetota bacterium
CGATGAGGCCCTTCCACTGGGCGACGTCGTCGGTCCTCCACGATCCGACCGTGATGGTCTGCGCCGCGGCGCTCCCTACCAGGACCAGCGCCATGACGACGGATAGAATCAGCCTTCCTCGTTTCATGAGTAGCTCCTTTACTTTAGGCTTAGCTATCGTAGTGTAGGCGGGCTATCGCGCAACGCGATATGGTTGCCGAGTACTCGGAATGTACTCGATTTGTACTAGCGGCGATAGCCGCCGCGAACGTACGGAACGTATCGTAAGGAGACGGACGCATGGCATCGGATAGGATACTGGAAGGGAAAGTGGCCGTGGTTACCGGAGCCTCGCGCGGGCTGGGCTTCGCGATAGCCAAGGCCCTGGCGGACGCGGGAGCCGCCGTATGCATAGGCTCGCGCAGCGCCGCGTCGACCGCGGCCGCGGTAGCGGACCTGGTCGCGGGCGGGGCCGGGGCCGTCGGGCGGGCCTGCGACGTAGCCGACTACGACGCGGTCGAGGCCCTCGCGGGCCTGGCCGAGTCGGCGTTCGGCCGCGTTGATATCTGGATCAACAACGCGGGCCTATCGGCGCCCTACGGCCCGACGGCGCACCTGCCCGTCGGCGCGCTGCGGGCCGTCGTCGATACGAATATCGCCGGCACGATGAACGGCTCCGTCGTCGCGCTGAGGCGCTTCGTCCCGAGGGGCGCGGGGAAGCTCGTGAACATCCTCGGGCGCGGCGACGGCGGGGCCATCCCCATGCAGAACGCGTACAGCTCCAGCAAGGTCTGGGTCCGCAACTTCACGCGGGCCCTCGCGAAGGAGTACGCGGGCGGCGGCGTGGGCGTCTTCGCGTTCAACCCGGGCCTCGTCCTGACCGACATGCTATCGAAGGTCGAGGCGGTCCGCGGCTACGGCGACAGGATGAAGCCGCTGGCCGTCGTCAAGGCTCTCTGGGGCAGGCCCGCCGAGGTCCCGGCGGCGCGTATCGTCGACCTCGTATCCCCGCGCACCGACGGCGGGACGGGGATCGAGGCGAAGGTCCTGACGACCGGCTTCATGCTCCGGGGCGCCCTTTCGGGCCTATGGAGGATCGTCACCGGCCGCGGGCTCGGAGCGAAGGAGCTCGAGGTCAAGTCGGTCGATCCCTACCCCGGGCTCTAGGGGGCGCCCCCGCTCGCGCGCGGCGCCGTCATCGGAGGCGCCAGTCGACCGGCTCGGCGCTCCCCTCCGGCTCCGTGGCTATGAAAAAGGCGCGCCCCCGTACGGGAACGCGCCTTTTCAAGCCGAGACCGAGAATCGAACTCGGTACCTGCGCATTACGAGTGCGCCGCTCTGCCAAGTGAGCTATCTCGGCGATACGCGCGAGACTATACCTGAAACGCGCCCTGCGATGCAAGGGGAAAGGGCGAGCGAGGAACGGGCGAGCCGCCTATTTCTTCCGCTTCGAGTTGACGAACCGGATGAAGTCGTTGATGTTCTTGACGACGATGTGGTCGGAGTACAGCTCGATGCGGCGCTGGTTCGAGAAGTGGCTGAGCAGGGTCTGCACCTCGGCCGTGTTCATGCCGGCCCAGTGGGCGACGTCGTCGACCGTCACCTTGAAGTCCCGCTTGTCGCCGAGCTCCTCGCCCTGGTTCTGCGCGCCCTGGGTCTCGTCGAGCATCAGGAACACGTCGGCTATCTTGGCCTGCGGATCGTCGAGCGTCAGGATCATGAACCGCCGCTTCTGGTCGTAGATGCGCTTCGTGAACACCTTGAGCAGCCTGAGCGCGATCTGGGGGTTGCCCATCATCAGGATCTCGAAGTTGGCCCGGTTGAACTCGAGCACCTTGACCGTCTCGACGGCTATGGCCGTGGCCGAGCGCGGCGCGCCCTCGAGTATGGCCATCTCCCCGAAGATCTCCGGCGCCGAGAGGATGTCGATGTTCTTCTCGATGTCGCCTACGATCTTGGTTATGCGGACCCGCCCCGCCTGGATCAGGTAGAAGCTGTCGCCCGGCTCGTACTCGGAGAAGATTATCTCGCCCGCCTGATAGGTGCGCGCGAAGCGGCTGAAGCCGGCTAGATCGGCCATCTCAGGCTCCTCCCAGCGCGCCGAGCGCCTTCTTGGCCTTGATGCGGGCGCTCGAGTCGTCGTCGCCCGGCATGGACAGCACCTTGGCGAAGAAGGCCTTGGCCCGCGCCTTGTCGCCCTTCTTCTCCCACGACTGCCCCATGATGTAGAGGATATCCGACATGTCGGGGTGCTTCGGGGCGCTCTGGACTATGCCGGTGAAGTGCTTGATGGCGAGGTCCCATTGGCCGAGGGCGAACAGGCAGCGCCCCATGTCGAACTGGGCCTTGCCTACGTACTCCGACTCGCTGCCCGTCTCCAGGATCACCTTGAGGATCTTCATCGCCTCCTGGTACTTCTCCTGGGAGAACAGGCTGACCGCGTTGTAGTAGTCCTTGGCCACGTCGGAGAGGCCCGCGCCCTCCTGGGGCTTGGCCGTCGCCTGAGGAGCCGTAGAAGCGGCGTCGGACGACCCGGCCTGCGCCGAGGCGGACTGCGCTACCGCGAGCGGCGCGGGGCCCTTGCCGTCCCCGTAGCGGGCCAGCGCGGCCTCGGCCGTCTCCAGGTAGCGCCCGGCCTGCTCGGCCAGGCGCCCCGCCGGGTAATAGGTCAGGTAGCGCCCGAATACGTAGCGCGCCTGGGAGTACATGCGGCTGCGGAGGTAGTACTCTCCGGTCTTGAATAGGCCGGTCTCGGCGTTGACCGCCGACGGGTTCTCCATCAGGTTCTCGACCTGCTTATGGATGTGCCTGAGCTGGTTCGAGAACACCTTGAGCATCTTGATGATGATCCTGGTGTTCGACATCGAGAACGCCTCGAACTCCGGTACCGTGAAGGCCAGGACGTTGGCGTCCTCGAGCACGACGGCGTTCTCCTCGCGCGGATAGCGGCCGAGGGCGCTCTTGACCCCGAAGAACTCGCCGGTCTGGATTATCTCGCGTATCAGCTTGCCGGTCTCGATATCGTTGTAGTTTAGGGTAACCCTGCCGCGCTGGAGGACGAAGATCTTGTCCCCCAGGTCTCCCTGGAAGTAAATGACAGAATTGGCGCGGTACGTACCTACCTTGGGCATCGTTTCCTCGTTATTCCAGTAGTACGGCCCGGCGCGGAACTCCCGGGACCGCCCGGCTAGTATAGTATATATCGCCGGATCGGGCCATGGCCATCGTCAACAATCGAACGGCAGGTAATCGAGCCGCTTCTTGAAGCCGACCGCCTCGCGGACCGATCGGTACAGGGTGGCCGGCTCGCCCCTCGCGTAGACGGCGCGGCCTCCGACGCTCAGCCTCTCGTAGCCGGAATCGGGCAGCAGCTCCTCGAAGCGCTTCTCGGCGAGGACCGGTACGCCGCCGACCGATAGGAACTCGATGTCCTCCATCGTCGCCGCGGCCAGGTTCTCGTACGGCTCGTCCTTCCGCGCCTTGAGCACGAGGACGTCGCCGTCCATGCCTGGCTCGAGAGCGCCGACGCGGTCAGCCATGCGGAAGGCCTTGGCGGGATTCGCCGTTACCATCCTGAACAGGACGGAGGCGGGCAGGTCCTCGCCGTACATCTCCCGGTACGTCTCGCGGGCGAATTTCATCTCGGCCAGGAGGTTGACCGACCCGGTAGCGGTCGAGTCGGTGCCTATGGCTACGTTGATCCCGGCGCGCAGCATCTTGCGGATCTTGCAGGTCGCGTTGAACATGAAGATGTTCGACGCGGGGCACCAGGACACGGACGCGCCGGCCTTGGCCGTCTTGGCTATGTCGTCGTCCGAGAAGCCGATGCAGTGGATGAGGACGCAGTGGTCGTCGAGGCAGCCGAGCTTCTCGAGTATCGGCACGCCGTCCTGGGACTCCGGGTCGAAGCCTTCCTCGAGATGGGTGATGTGCGGCCAGCCGCGCTCCTTGGCGCGCGCGTGCTCTATCTCGACGCCGTCTCCCCAATGGAGGTCGAACGACGAGCATTCGTGGGACAGCGTATACGCCTCGATGACCCGGATCGGGAGCCTCGGGAGGTACGCGCCGTTGATCTCGTGCGGGAAATGGTCGTTGGCCGTGGCCACGCCGGAGAAGAGGTTCTTATACGCCGACAGGAAATACATCTGCTCGACGCTGATGTTGGCTCGCTCGTCGAACACGGGCGACGACTTGAGGTCGGCGTCCCACGGGGCCCAGTTGATATAGTACTTGTCTTCCTTGGGGCCGACGCGCGGCAGGTAATTGCCCCTGAAGTGGTCGTGGACGTTGATCAGCGCGGGATAGACGAAGGAGGCGCCGCCCAGGTCGTAGGCGGGGCCGGCCGCCTTGTCGGCGAGCTTGGAGCCGCGGACCGATACGGAGCCGCGGGCGCGGACGACGTCGCCGCTCGCTACGTCGGCGTTATATAAAGTATATTCCGTCACTGCATTCCATCCTTGCCTCGGCCGCCTGCGGATCCGTCGCGGCGGATACGGCGGGCGCCGACACTTCGTTTACTGCTCCTATTATATTTCGGCCCGATACCCTGAAACATTGACCGATAATGTCCATCGCGAGCGCGCGACGAAGGGTACACGTATAATATGCCGATATTGTGTACAATCAAGGCTTTATAGAGTAAAATAATCCGGTATGGCTTGTCGCTCAGTATAAAAACGCCGTTCACGGCGGATCGCTCGGAGAAAAAGTGAATGATAAACATTCGTGAATACGAATTATTATCGCTCGAGACCGGGGCCTACCGGGACATCGAGCTCGATATACTCAAGGAAACGCTAGCCACCTGGAAAGAGAAGCCCGGCGACCCGTTCGAGCTGATAGAGCTGCGCGACGGAGCGACCCTGGCCGGCTTCTGCCTGTACTATCGCGCCCCGAATACGGACTATACCTTCGACGTGCACACCTTCGTCGTCGGGCGCGACTACAGGAACAAGGCGGTCGGCCCCCGCCTCGTCGAGCTGCTCGAGGAGCGGCTGCTCGAGTCCAGGAACTACGCGGTGATCCGCACCGAGACGAGCAAGCTCAAGGAGGATTCAGTCGGCGAGGGCTTCTTCCAGTCGAACGGATTCCAGACCATCGGCCATATACCGGCGTTCTACGACGCCGACAACGACTACTTCATCTACGTCAAGTCGGTCCAGGCCGACAAGAAGCGCGATGGCGCCTAAGGCGCCGCGGACGGGGGCGAGGCGACGATGCGCATAGCCGCGATCGAGGCCGGCGGCACCAAGTTCGTGCTCGGCGTGCTCGAGGCGGGATCGGCCGGCGCCGCGCCCCGGATCCTGGCCAAGGGCCGGGTACCGACCGGCCGCCCCGAGGAGACGGTCGCCGCGGCGGAACGCTGGTTCGCCGAGGCCCTCGGCGGAGCCGGGCCGGCGGACGCGCTCGGCCTCGCGTCGTTCGGGCCGCTCGCCGGCAGGTTCGGCGAGCCGGGCTGGGGGCGCATCGGCCCGACGCCGAAGCCGGGCTGGGCGGGCTTCGACCTGCCGGGCGCGCTCGGCGCCGCCCTGGGGCTCGAGCCGGCGGTCGACACCGACGTGAACGCCGCGGCCCTGGCCGAGGGGCTATGGGGCGCATCGCGGGGCCTGCGCGACCACGTCTACGTGACGGTCGGCACCGGCGTCGGCGGCGGCGTCGTATCGAACGGCGCGCTGCTCCACGGCGCCGGCCACCCGGAGACCGGGCACGTGCCGGTGCCGCGCGAGCCCGACGACGGCTATCCCGGCCGCTGCCCCTTCCACGGCGCCTGCCTCGAGGGCATGGCCTCGGGCCCGGCCGTCGCCGAGCGCTGGGGCGCTCCCGCCGAGTCCCTGCCGCCGGATCACCCGGCCTGGGACCTCGAGGCGCGCTACCTGGCGTCCGGCTTCCTGCCCCTCGTGCTCGCGCTCGCGACCGAGCGGATCGTGCTCGGCGGGGGCCTCGGCTCGGCGCCCGGCCTCGCGGAGCGGGTGCGCGCGAGGCTGTCGGAGCGCCTGGCCGGCTACGCGCCGCGCCTGGACGAGCCGGGCGCGATGGACGCGTTCATCGTGCGGCCCGGCCTCGGCGGCGACGCCGGCCTGCTCGGCGCCGCCGCGCTGACCGTAGTCGCCCGCTAGCCGCCCGTCGTCGCCTTCCCTCGCCTTCCGTCGCGCGATCGGGGAAGGGCCGGGCCGTACGGCCAAGCCGGCCATACGGCCCGAGACCGCGTCGTTACCCTAGGAACGGATAGCGCCAGTCGGCCGGAGGCGCGAAATTCTCCTTGATCGTCCGCGGGCTCGTCCACCTGACCAGGTTCAGGAACGAGCCGGCCTTGTCGTTCGTGCCGGAGCCGCGGGCGCCGCCGAAGGGCTGCCTGCCGACGACCGCGCCGGTGGGCTTGTCGTTGATGTAGAAATTGCCGGCGGCGTGCCTGAGCGCGCGGGTCGCCTCCATGATGGCGCGCCTGTCCGAGGCGAACACCGCCCCGGTCAGCGCGTAGGGCGAGGTGGTATCGACCAGCTCGTACGCGGCGGCCATATCGGAGTCGTCGTACGCGTACGCGGTCAGCACCGGACCGAAGATCTCGTTGGCCATCGTCTCCGAGCGCGGGTCGTCGCTGACGATCAGGGTCGGGTCGATGAAGAAGCCCCGGCTCTTGTCGTAGCCGCCGCCGGCGGCGATACGGCAGGCGGGATCGGCCTCGGCGCGGTCGATGAAGCCCGTGATCGTATCGAACGCGGCCTCGTCGATCACCGCGTTGACGAAATTCGCGTGATCGGTCGGCGGGCCGACGCGCAGCGAGGATATCTCCGCGGCGAGCCGCTCGATGAAGCGTCCGGCTATCGAGCGGGGCAGGTACAGCCGCGATGCCGCCGAGCACTTCTGGCCCTGGTACTCGAAGGCGCCGCGGACGCAGGCAGCGACCGCCGCGTCGAGGTCGGCGTCGGGATGGACGAAGATGAAGTCCTTGCCTCCGGTCTCGCCGACGAGGCGCGGATACGACGAGTAGGCGGACAGGTTGTCGGCGATGCCCTTCCAGAGGCTATTGAACACCGCGGTCGAGCCCGTGAAGTGGAGCCCCGCCAGGTCGGGCCTGGACAGCGCGCCGGCGCTGATCGCCCTGGCCGAGCCGGGCAGGAAGTTGATCACGCCGTCGGGGAGCCCGGCCGCCTTGTACAGGCGCATGAGGTGCCAGTTGGAAAGCACCGAGCTCGAGGCCGGCTTCCAGACGACGGTATTTCCCATCAGCGCCGGAGCCGACGGGAGGTTGGCCGCGATCGCCGTGAAGTTGAACGGCGTGACCGCGTAGACGAAGCCGTCGAGCGGCCGGTAGTCGGTCAGGTTTCGCTCGCCGGCGCCGGAGCGCGGCTGCTCGGCGTAGAGCCTCTCGGCCAGGGCCGGGTTGATACGGAAGAAGTCGGCGGTCTCGCAGGTCGAGTCGATCTCCGCCTGGTAGGCGTTCTTGGACTGGCCGAGCATCGTCGAAGCGTTCAGCGTCTTCCACCATCCCGACGAGATCAGGTCGGCGGCCTTGCGGAACACCGCGGCGCGCTCCTGGAACGGCGTCTCGGACCACTCGCGGGAGGCTACGGCCGCCGCGTCGGCCGCGGCGATCGCCTCGGCCTCGCCGGCCTCGTGGTAGCGGCCGAGCACGAGCGAGCGGTCGTGCGGAGAGCGGATCTCCTTGATCCGCCCCGTGCGTACCTCCTTGCCGCCGATGACGAGGGGGATCTCGACCGGGTTAGCGGCCATGGCCTTGAGCTCGGCGTCGATCGCGGAGCGCTCGGGCGAGCCGGGGGCGTACGAGCGCACCGGCTCGTTGGGCGGCAGGCCCGGGGAGGGCTCGCGTCCGTAGATAAGAGAATCGTACATGCCATACTCCTTTCCAAGGTAGCGGGAGGTCGAGTCCTTTCGGACTCGGCCCATCGGCTCCGGTCCGTGGCGCGGGGGGACCCGGCTGTAGGCTATCGGAGCTCGAAGCATGGTGTTGTGAAAGACCTTCGGCGCTTACCGGGGGCGACGATCGCCCCCGGGCGGCCCTGACGGGCCGCCGCGCCACCGCCGACGGCGGGAGGCTCGGCACGGAACCGCCGCCAGGCGGCGATCTCGTACCGTATACCATCTGATATATCAATATACTGAGCAATCAGGCGTTTGAATAGCGGGGCGGGACGAACCCGCTCCGCTACCCTACGCCGTCGCTAACTGGAGGAGCCCAGCTCCCGCTCCGCCGCCTCTATCAGGGGCGCCGCCGACAGCTCGGAGCCGGTGGCCTCGCGGAGCCACTGGTTCGGCGCCAGGCGGCCGAGCCTGCACATGCGGCTCATCTCCGGGCCTATCGGCTTGCCGGCCATCGCGGCCTCGATCTGGAAGGCGACGAGGTGGCCGAGGGGGTAATCCGGCAGGTACATGGACAGCTCGACCATGTGCGAGTACGAGCCGAGGACCAGCGCGTCCCTGAGGCCGAAGGCCGGCGCGAAATAGCGGTTCCAGACCGACTTGGCGATCTCGATCGTCGCCTCGCGCAGGTCGCGCGCGGTGCAGTCGGGATGGGCGTACATCCAGCGCCAGACCTCCATGTCGACGAGGCCGACGCCGGCGATCTCGCAGGCGCTCCAGTAGTCGGCCAGGGCGGACGGGGACGACGGGGCGCCCTCGAGGCCGAGCAGCATGCGGTCGCGGGCCTGGAACACGAACGCGAAGGCCTCGGTGAACGCGTTATTCGGCACGCCGGCCAGGAAATACTCGTCTATGCCGTGCAGGGAGAGCACCTGCTCCACGTTGTGCCCGAGCTCGTGGCACGCGATGTTGTAGCCCTTGTAGTCCATGCCCGTGGCCGGCACGCGGGTGCGCAGGCGCGCGGAGTCGGAACGCTTGGCGGCCGGCATGGCGTGGCCGGAGCCGCGCGACTGATCGACCTCGATGCGCTCGGACAGCCAGCGGGCCATGTCGGCGTCGAAGCCGAGCGCGACGAGTATGCGCGGGATATCGGCCTTGAAGGCCCCGGCGTCGGGATAGCGCGCCCGCGTGATGGCGTCGAGGGCGGCCTCGTCGGGCAGGTCGCCGTCGCCGAAGCCCTTGTACCAGACGTCGAAGGCCTCGAGCGGGCGGCCGAGGCGACGGCGGAGGGCGTCCGCGGCCTTGCCGAACAGCGGCGCCGACAGCGCGTCGTGGAACAGCCGCTCGACCTGGCGCTCGGGTATCTCACGCTCGACGCCGAACTTGCGCGCTATCAGGGTCGGCGTCTCGGGGCACCACTGGTCGACGCCGCGCTCGGCCTTGAAGATGGCGAGCAGGCGCTCGTAGCGGCCGTCGCCCTCGCGCTCCGGATTGGCGGCGTTACCGTCTGCGCGGCGGGCCTCGCCGGTGAACGGGTCCCAGGCCAGCTCGCGCGAATCGACGAAGGCCCTCGGTATGGTTCCGTCGACGACGCGCTCCATCGCCTTGTACAGGAGCCGCTGGCCGGGCAGGCCGGCCGGGTCGGCGTAGAGCGCCTTGATCTCGTCGCGCATGTTCCAGTGCATCAGGAGGCGCTTGTCCTCCGGGAATCCATAAGCCGGAGAGCCGGCGGCCCCGGACGCGTCACGGAGCATGGCCGGGTACAGGTAGTATCCGGCTATATAGGTCTCGGCCTCGGCCCACGCGGCGGCGAGCCGCTGCGACGCGTCCGACGGCACGCGGTCGAGGAACTGGTCGCCGAGCCTGGCCTCGGCCCACTGCCTCCGGGTCCACGACGGGCCCTCGCGCAGCTTGCGGTCCAGGCCCTTGTACGGGAAGTTGAGGTGGACGACGAAGGCGAGCTTGTTGCCGTAGAAGTCGTCGCTGAAATGGGCGTAGGGCGACCACTCGGAAAGTATCGCGTCCACCGGCAGGACCGGTCCCCGGTCGACGTGCACGCCCCAGGAGAAGGTCCTGGAGAGCGCGAGGGCCGAGCCGTACAGTTCCTCGAAGACCGTCTCGAGCCTCAGGAACAGCGCGTCGCGCTCGGCCTCGGTCGCGCAGAAGTATCGCAGGCAGAACGCCTCGAAATCGGTCGGCGTGCCGTCCTCGTCGCGCCATAGCGGCGCCGCGCAGCGCGCGCCCTCGAGCGCGCGCTCGCGGCAATCCTCGCCGCGCTCCGCCGCCATCCTGTCCGCGATACGCTCGATTACCGCGTCGCTCATCGCCATGCTCATCGTCGGCCTCCTGGTACCGGCCATCCTATACCGGCGGCGGCCGGCGGGCAAGCGACGCGCCGCCGCCCGCTGGATACTTCGGGCGCGGTACGGTATCCTTTCTCGGTAACTACCGATCGCACGGAGGAACACCGGCATGCCCCGCACTGAGAAAACGCGCGTCTATCTACTCGCCTGCGTCGTCGCGTCGATGACGCTTATCGGCGCCACGCCCGAGCCGCCGTTCGACCCGCTCGAGCACGTGCCGGCGGGGGCCGTCGCGGTGGCGAGCGTCGGCGACCCGGCGTCCCTGCTCGGCAACTCGATAGGCTTCATGAGGAACGCGGGCCTCGAGGACGTCGCCGCCGGCCTGTCGTCCGCGATAGACGCGGCGCTGCATCCCGAGGGGAGCGAGGCCGACGCCGAGTCGGCGGCCGCCCTGTTCAAGGCGGTCGACCCGGGCAGGCGCGTCGTGGCGGCCGTCTACCGGTCCGAAGGCGGGCGCGAGACCGCCGCGCTGGTCTTCCTGCCGCTGCGTTCGTCCCTGGGCGACGACGCCCGCCGCGCGATCGAACGGGCCGCGGGCGCGATGGGCGGCGAAGGCCGGGCCCCGAGCGTAGCCGTCGACTACCCGGGCTACGCCGTGATCCGCTCCGACGGCGAGGCTATCCCGGCGTACGGCTCCGGGTCGACGATGAGCCTCGGGTCCCTCGCGGCCCAGGCGCCGTCCAGCCTGGCCGTCTGGATCGACCCGTCGGCCGTGGCGGACCTGCTCGAGACGATGCCCGGCGGGCTCGATTCCCTGCTCGGGGGATCGTCCGACGACTACGATTACTACGACTATGACGACTACGGTTACGGCGATGAGGGTATCGACAACTCCGGTATCGACAACTCCGGTATCGACAATTCAGGCATCGGCGACTCCGGTATAGACAATTCAGGCATCGACAACCCCGGCATCGACAATACGGGCATCGACGATACGGGCGACGCCGGCGAATACGCCGAGGACTACTCATGGGACGAGCCGAGCCAGGCCGACCAGGCGGGCTCCTACGACGACATGGCGGCGCCAGGCGGGATAGGCCTCCTCGAGGACGCGCCCCAGGCGGTCGCCGAGGCGATGGAGGCTGGGCTCGAGGAGCTGACCGGCCTCTCCGTGGCGCTGACCGTCCAGCCCGACCGGGCCTGGCTCAGGGTCGGCGTCGAGCTGGCCCCGGGCGGTACGCTGGCCGGGCTCGCCTCAGCCGCCTCGTCCGGCGACCGTTCGCTACCCTATCTCCGCTACTGCGACGCCGACGCGCTCGTATCGTTCGCGTGGTCGGCTCCGTACGACTGGAGCCTCCCGCTGCTCGAGGGGCTCTACCGCCTGGTCCTGCCGGACGGCTCGATAGCGGACGACGCTATCGAGTCCGCCAAGGCCTACGCCAAGGCGACCGGCCTGAACGGCGGGATGTCGATATCGCTGGCGCCGTCGGCCGAGCTGATCCGAGCGATCCGGACCGACGCGGATATGGGCGACGCCGAGACCCTCGAGCTGCTCTCGCGCGGCCTCGGGCTGTCGGTCGGCGGCGCGATGGAGCTGCGCGACAGGCAGGCCTTCCGCGACGCCGCGGCCGAGGCCCTCGGGACCATATCCGCGCCCGAGTACGCCGAGCTCCTAGAGGCGTCCGGGCTGTCGCTGTCGGCGGACCGCTCCGTCGGCGTGGCCTCGGGCATGCCCTACGACGCCTATCGATACGGGTTCGCCCCGACGGGTTCCGAGGCGGTCGATTCGAGCGAGGCGATGGCTATGGAGCTGCTCGGCAGGCTGATGGCCCCGGTGATGGTCTATCGCGACGACAAGGCGTTCATCGGCCTCGGCGACCCTAAGTCCGTCGCGGCCGGGATAGCCGAGGACGGCGCCGCGAGCCCGCTGCGCTCCGACAAGGCCTTCAAGGCGCTCAGGGCCGGGGCCTCGGCCGACGCCCGGGCCCTGACCTACGTATCGACGAGGAACCTGGCCAGGCTGGTCCTGCGCCTGATGCCGGAGGACCGGGAGCCGCTCGGCTTCAACGCGGCGAACCTCTCCGGCCTGCTCATGTGGTTGGACGCTACGCCGGGGACGCTCGGCTTCGGCCTGGGACTCGGCGCCGAGGACGTCAAGGCCGTCGCGGCGATAGCTGACTGAGTAGCGGCCGGCGGCGATAGCTACGCGAAGGGGCGCTCCGCCCTGAGGCGAGGGCCGCCGGCGAGTCGACGCCCGGCGGCCTTTCCACGGAGCGGTCCGCGCCCAGGAACGCCGATCCCCGGATCAGCCGAGGGCGACGTCCAGCAGCATCATCACCGCGAAGCCGAGCATCGCGCCGATGGTCGAGAAGTCCGAGCTGCCGTGCTGCTGGGCCTCCGGTATCAGCTCCTCGACGACCACGTAGATCATCGCGCCGGCGGCGAAGGCCAGGGCGTACGGCAGGATAGGCTGGATGGAGACGACGAGCAGCGCGCCGAGCACCGCGGCGATAGGCTCGACGATGCCCGAGGCCTGGCCGTAGAGGAAGCTCTTGCGCCGCGAGAAGCCTTCACGCCGGAGCGGGATCGAGACGGCCGCGCCCTCCGGGAAATTCTGGATGCCTATGCCTATGGCCAGCGCGACCGCGGCGCCGAAGGTAGCCGGCGACCCGGCCAGGCCGAGGGCGCCGAAGGCCACGCCGACGGCGAGCCCCTCCGGTATATTATGCAGCGTGATCGCGAGCACCAGGAGCACGCTACGCTTCCAGGTGGTCTTGATGCCCTCGGCCTGGACGCGCTCGAGGCCGAGGTGCAGGTGCGGCAGCGTCACGTCGACGAGCAGCAGGAACAGCCCGCCGGCGAGGAAGCCGACGACGGCCGGCACGACCGGGTTCTTGCCCATCGACGCGGCCATCTCTATGGCCGGGTTGAGTAGCGACCAGAAGCTGGCCGCTATCATCACGCCGGACGCGAAGCCGAGCATCGAGTTCAGGACCTTCTGGTTGATGGTCCTGAAGAAGAACACGAGGGCGGCGCCGAGGGCGGTGACCGCCCAGGTGAACAGCGTGGCGAGAAACGCCAGCAGTACCGGATCGAGGGACTTGAGCCCGGATAGCATTCGAACCTCCCGGCGCCGGCCGTCAGTTCCCTACCCGGATGCGGCGCCAGGCGTCATTGTACAGCTTGAGCGTCTCCTGGCCCAGATCCTCCTTGAACTCGCCGGCGGCGAGGTCGTCGAAGCCGTAGTTCGGCGTCACCGTCATCAGGGCGCGGGCCGGCACGTTCGGCGACGGCAGCATCAGGTAGTCGGCGACGCGGGCCGCGACGTCGGGGCGGAGCATGTAGTCGACGAAGCGGTACGCCGCGTCCGCGTTCTTCGCGCCCTCGAGCACGCAGAAGCTGTCCATGTACATCGGCACGCCCTCCTTCGGGAAGAAGAAGTCGACCTCGTCGCGCCTGTCCTCCGGGTACTCGATGAACACGTTCTCGGCGTAGCCCTGCACCACCCAGAACTCGCCGGAGGCGAAGCTCTTGGCGAACGACTCGGCGTCGAACTTGACCAGGTTCGGCTTCCAGCGCTCGACGACGAGGCGGGCCTCCTCGAGGTGGGCCGGGTCCGGGTCGTTGACCGAGTAGCCGAGGGACTTGAGCGCGGCGCCGAGCACCTCGCGCATGTCGTCGAGCATGGTCATGCGGCCGCCGAGGTCCGAGCGGTCGAAGACGTTCCAGCTATGCTCGTAGCCGGAGACCTTGGTCCGGTTCACCGAGACGCCGGCCGCGGCCATCATGAACGGGACGCTGTACCGGTTGCCCGGGTCGAAGCCGATGCGCGCCAGGGCGGCCGGGTCCAGGTTGCCGAAGTTGGCCAGCCTGGAGGTATCGATCGGCTCGAGCAGCCCCTCGGCTATCATGATCGACACGTAGTCGCCGGACGGGACGACGATATCGTAGCCGGAGCCCCCGGCGACGATCTTGTTGTACATCTCCTCGTTCGAGGCGTACGAGTCGACTATCACCTTGATGCCGGTCTCCTCCGTGAAGTCCTCGATGACGTCGTCGGGTATGTAGTAGATCCAGTTGAACAGGTACAGCTTCTCGGAGGAGCCGCCGCAGGCGGATGCTACGAGGCCTATCGTCGCGGCGAACGCCGCGATCATCATTCGCTTCTTCATCGTCATTGCCTCCAATCGTCTCTAGGCGCGGCCTACTTCGCCGCGATGTACTTCAGGAAATTGCGCGTTGACCAGGTCAGCAGCACGGTGCCCAGGATCATCACGACGGACAGCGCGTTGATCACCGGCGACACGCCGAAGCGTATCGCCGAGTACACGTACAAAGGCAGCGTCGTCGCGCCGGGGCCGGTCACGAAGAACGTTATCACGAAGTCCTCGAGCGACAGGGTGACCGCCGTCAGGAAGCCCGAGACGATGCCCGGCGTCGATATCGGCAGGATCACGCGGAGCAGGGTCTGGCCGTCGCTCGCGCCGAGGTCGCGCGCCGCCTCGACTATCGAGAAGTCGAACTCCTCGAGCCTGGCGAGGACGAGCAGGAACACGAACGGCAGGTTGAACGATACGTGCGCCACGAAGACCGTGAACAGCGATAGGCGCAGGCCTACGCCCGAGAAGAAGACGAGGAGCGACACGCCGATGATGATCTCCGGCAGGATCATCGGCATGAAGGTCAGGGTACGCAGGTAGCCGCGGAGGCGGAAGCGGTACCAGTTGACCGCCACCGCGCCGAGCGTGCCGATTACCGTGGCGACGGCCGCGGAGCCGAGCGCCACGACGGCGCTGTTGCCGAAGGCGCGCCACAGCTGCGGCGAGTCGGTGAACAGCTTGACGTACCACTTGACCGAGAAGCCGGTCCAGCCGCCGGACTTGGACTCGTTGAACGAGTACAGCACCAGCACGAGGAGGGGCAGGCTCAGGAAGACGATCGTGCCTATGAACACGCCCCTCGAGAAGCTCGATCGCCTCGGCGACGCGGGGCGGCTCATCGCGCGCCCCCTACGGCCGGCTCCGGCGCGGCCCCGTCGGCCGACGCCTCGCCGGCGGGGCCGCCGAGCGTCGAGGCGCCGTTGGCGCGCAGCAGCAGGAGCACGCCTATCGTCGTGACGAGCGTGATGACGAGCGATATAGCCGAGGCGAGCGGCCAGTCCCGGCTCTTGGTCAGCTCGTCGGCTATCAGGTTGCCGAGCATGTACGACTCGGTGCCGCCAACGAGCAGCGGCACCGCGTAGGCGCCGAAGATCGGTATGAAGGTGAACAGGAAGGCGGTGAGTATCCCGCCCTTGACGTTCGGCAGCAGTACCCTGACGATCGCCCCGAGCTTCGAGGCGCCGAGGTCGCGGGCGGCCTCGAGCAGCGAGAAGTCGAACTTGTCGATCGTCGAGTACAGCGGCAGGATCGCGTACGGCAGGTAGGTATAGACGAGCACGAGCATGACGGCGCCGCGGTTGTACAGGAACCGCACGCTCTCGTCGACCAGGCCGAGCGCCCTCAGCAGGTCGTTCAGGAAGCCCTCGTTGCCGAGTATCGCTATCCACGCGTAGATGCGGATCAGGAAGTTGGTCCAGAACGGTATCATCACGAGCATCAGCAGCAGGGTCTGGCGCTCGCTCCTGGCCATGTAGTAGCCGCAGGGCAGCGCGATGACCAGGGTGACGGCGGTGGCGCCGATCGCGACGAGTATCGTGTTCAGCGTGACCTTGGCGAAGGTCGGGTTTGCTATCGCGCGGTACGCGTCCAGGGTCGGCGTCCACTCGACGCCGCCTCGGGCGCCCGGCGTCAGGAAGCTGTAGGCGACGATGATCGCGAGCGGCGCCAGGAAGAAGACGGTCAGCCAGAGCGTGGCCGGGGCCGCGTACAGGCCGCCCGGCTCGCGGACGGAGCCGAGGGCGCCCCCGCCGGCGCGGTCGCCGGGGCGATTCATCGCTTGACCTCGACGATGTAGGCGTCCTCGGCGCTGAACGACAGCCAGACGGCGTCCTTCCAGGCTATCTCCGGGCCTTCGTCGGACCAGTCGGCGTGCTGCTTGATCACCTTGAGCACGAGGCCGCTCGGCGCGCGCACGTAGAACTTGCTCTGGAAGCCCGAGTAGATCGGCTCGTCGACGACGCCGGCCACGGCGTTGATGCCGTTCCTGGCCGACCTGGGCTCCTCGAGGCCGATGCGTATCTTCTCCGGGCGTATCGTCCAGCTGACGCGGGAGCCGACCGGCGGCGGCTCGGTCGCCGTCACCTTGACCGGGCCGAAGCCGTCGGTCCGGAGCTCTACCGTCTCGCCCGACACCGACGCGACGTCGGCCTCGAAGAGGTTGGTCTCGCCTATGAACTTGGCGACGAAGTCGGTGGCCGGGGCCTCGTAGATCTCCTGGGGCGTGCCGACCTGGAGCACCTCGCCGGCGTTCATCACGGCGATGCGGTCGGAGACGGACAGCGCCTCCTGCTGGTCGTGCGTTACGTAGATGAAGGTGATGCCGATCTTGTCGTGGATCGAGTCGAGCTCGATCAGCATGTGCTGGCGCAGCTTGGCGTCGAGGGCCGACAGGGGCTCGTCGAGCAGCAGCACCGACGGCTCGTTGATCAGCGCCCGGGCTATCGCGACGCGCTGCTTCTGGCCGCCGGACAGCTGGGCCGGCTTCTTGGAGGCGTGGGCCTGGAGCTCGACGAGCTGCAGGTACTCGGCGACCCTGGCCTTGACCTCCGATTCCGGGGCCTTACGGAGGCGCATCGAGAAGGCCACGTTCTCGAACACGGTAAGGTGCGGGAACAGCGCGTAGTTCTGGAAGACGGTGTTCACGTGCCGCGCGTCGGGCGGTTGGCCGAGCACGTCCCTGCCGTCGAGCAGCACCGCTCCGCCCTCGGGGCTCTCGAAGCCCGCGATGATGCGCAGCAAGGTGGTCTTGCCGCAGCCGGATGGACCCAAGAGCGAGAAGAACTCGCCCTTCCTGATGCCGATGCTTACATCGTCCAACGCCTTGAACTCGCCGAACGACTTGCGTACGTGCTCGATGACTACGTCGCTCCCTTTCACCGTCTTTTGCTTTTCCCCTCCGCGTTCCATGATGCCGTCGTACCGGACGGCCGTTTCCGGAGACCGATACCGGCCCGGGGCGGAATACGATCCGCCTGAATCGATCATAGACGAGCGCACAATGCGGCATACGGGGCCAGTATGTCAATCGGCCGGAACGCCGATTATGCCGTGTTTATGCCGACATTATTCACGGTTTAGGGCCATCCGGATCGGTTTATGCGCCTTCCATGCACGCGGCATCCGAACGGGGGCCGGGACCGAGGCTAAGGGGCGGCGAGCCGATCGCGCGACGGCGCCCGGCACTTGCGCAAGCCCTCCCCGCTCGCCACAATGCCGTCATGGACACGACGACGAGGAACTCCGCCCCCGAGGGCGCCTTCAGGCGCCTCTACGACATATTCACGCGCCTGCGCGCCCCCGACGGCTGCCCCTGGGACCGCGAGCAGACCCCGAAGAGCATACGCGGCAACCTGATAGAGGAGGCCTACGAGTGCGTCGAGGCGATCAACGACGGCGAGCTCGACCACGTCAAGGAAGAGCTCGGCGACGTGATGCTCGTCGCGACGATGATGGCCGTCATCTACGAGGAGCGGGGCGACTTCACCGTCGCCGAGGCCCTCGACACGGTCTCGGACAAGTTGGTGCGCCGCCATCCGCACGTATTCGCCGACGCCGAGGCCGAGACGCCGGACGCCGTCCTCAGGCAGTGGAACGACATCAAGGAGAACGTCGAGGGACGCAGGAAGAAGGACTCGGCCCTCGACTCGGTGTCCAAGGCGCTGCCGCCGCTCGAGCGGGCCTACAAGCTGCAGAAGGCCGCCGCGAAGGTCGGCTTCGACTGGCCGGACAGCGACGGCCCGTGGGACAAGCTCGAGGAGGAGCTGCGCGAGTCGCGCGAGGCCTGCGCCGCGATCGAGGCCAAGGCCGCCTCCGGCGGCGACGACTCGGCCGAGAAGGCGGCGCTCGAGGACGAGCTCGGCGACCTGTTCTTCTCGCTGGTCAACGTCGCCCGCAAGCACCGCGTCGACCCCGCCATAGCGATGCACCGCGCCCTGGAGAAGTTCTCGCGGCGCTTCCGCCACGTCGAGAAGGCGATGGCCGCCGCCGGCGAGGCCATGGAGCCGGGCAAGCTGGAGATGATGGACCGCTACTGGGACGAGGCGAAGAAGGCCTGAGCCCGAGCCCCCGTTACATCACGCGGCGCCGGCGGTAGCGGCGCAACATCGCGCCCCAGTAGGCGATCGCGCCGGCGGCCTCGGCCAGGCGCTCCGGGCCGCCGGCCGTCGAGCTGAGCACGACGTAGCGCGCCATGTCCGGGCTGCCGCACTGCTCGTCGTACGAGTCGAGGTACTGGTACCATTCCTCCGATCGCGCGTCGGCCGAGCCGTCCGCCGACAGGACGTCCTCGCCGCGGGCGACGATGAGGCCTATACGCCCGGACAGCGGCGTGAAGTCCTCCATCGCCGCGTCGAAGCCGCCGCGGGACGCGGGCTCCCAGGCCAGCTTGACGAAGGGATGGTCGGTCCCGGCCAGGACGCTCGTCGCCTCGTCGCACGAGGCGAGCACCGAGCGCCGCGATATGCCGAAGCACAGGGTGATCCCGTGCTTGCCGGCCTCGTCTCCCAGGAACCTGGACTCGTCCAGGAAGGCGCTCGCGTCGAGCCCGCGGTCGTCGCCGCGCGGGCCGGACCAGAGGCGCAGCATGGGCGCGTTGAAGTCGCGCGTGACGCCGAGGGCGGACCTGAAGGCAGCGCGGTCGTGCGCGACGGCGCGGTAGAGGGTGGCGTAGGATACCGTGCAGAGGCCGGCGCGCAGCGTGGCCATCATCGCGGCGCTGACCGAGGACGGGTCGCGCGGATCGAAGAAGCCGTCGTCGGTCCACTCGACGCCGCGCAGCCCCGCCGCGGAGGCCGTCTCGAGTACCGTATCTATATCGGCCCCGATCATCGCCGAGGAAGAGAGCGCCGCTTGGATCATCCTAAGCCCGGATTCTACCTGAAGCCATGGCTCCTGGCAACCTCGCTCCGTCCGAATCGGTATTGCCGGCCCGATCGCCCCGGTATATGGTACCGTATACGGGAGGCCGAGCGGGCCGCCCGGCGGGAGGCCATCCATTGATACAGCTCGACGCCGTCGACGACGGGTTCTCCATAAGCCTGAACGGACGACGCGCCCTGCTCCATTCGGCCAGGGCGCCGCTGATCGAGCTCGGCACCGCGGAGACCTCGGCCAGGCGGCGCGGCGGATCGTACAAGCTCGGGGAGCGTCGCCAGTCCGTCTTCAAGGCCAAGGCGTGGAAGCTGGCGAGCGCCCGCGACGGCTTCATCGACGTCGAATTCGACGGCCTCGCTCGCATGGCCGTGCGCGAGTCGGGAGGCGCGCTCAGGATAAGCCTCTCGCGCTACGACCGCGCGTTCAACCGCTTCACGATGCGGCTCCCGGCTACGCCGGGCGAGAGCGTCTTCGGCTGCGGCGAGCAGTTCTCGCGGCTGGACCTCAAGGGGGAGCTGGTGCCCCTGTGGTCTGAGGAACGCGGCGCGGCCAGGGGGCGGGGACTCGCGTCGCCGCTGTCGTCGGCCGGGCGCGGAGGAGCCCCGCACGCCACGGGCCTCGGCCAGCCGTCCTTCGTTACCAGCGAACGATCCTACGTGCACGTCGGCACGAACGCCCGCTGCGTCTT
Organism: Spirochaetota bacterium; assembly: GCA_003247225.1. Lineage (GTDB taxonomy): Bacteria > Spirochaetota > Spirochaetia > Treponematales > UBA12059 > SZUA-370. The sequence continues at coordinate 19,824 of QKAK01000009.1, forward strand.
CGATTTCAGGCGCCCGAGGCTAACGACGCTGCGCTGCTGGGCCATACCCGACGAGCTGGTCGTAGGCTTCGCCGACGACATGCCGGCCGCCGTCGGCGCCCTATCCGCGGCCGTCGGCCGCCAGCCGCCGCTCCCGGCGTGGACCTGGGACGGCGTCTGGCTCGGGGTCGAGGGCGGCGCGGCCGAGCTGCGGCGCAAGCTCGAGACGACGCGGGGCGCCGGCGTCCCGGTCGGCGCCGTCTGGGTCCGCGACTGGTGCGGACGGACCCGCGCCGGCGCGGTATCGCGGCCGCGCTGGGACTGGCGCTACGACCGGGAGCTGTATCCCGACCTGCCGTCGGAGATAGCCGCCCTGGCCCGCGACGGGATCCGTTTCATCGGCTACGTGAACCCGTACCTGGCCGCTGACGGCGAGCTGTACGCCGAGGCGTCGGGGAAGGGCTTCTGCGTCAAGCGCGACGACGGCTCGGACTACCTGCTCTCCGGCCAGGCGCGCCCGGCCGCGATAGTCGACCTATTCAATCCGGAGGCCTTCTCGTGGATCGCCTCGGTCATAGCCGAGGAGATGCTCGGCATCGGCATGGCGGGCTGGATGGCCGACGCCGGCGAGCACCTGCCGGTGGACGCGGTCCTCCACGGCGGGCGCGACCCGCTCCTCGCCCATAACGAATACCCGGTCCTCTGGGCCGGCGCGAACGCCGAGGCGATACGGAAGGCGGGCAAGGAGGGCGAGGCGACCTTCTTCTGCCGCTCCGGATGGGCCGGATCGACGCGCCACGCCGGGGCCTTCTGGGCAGGGGACCGGAGCGCCGGCTGGAACCGCCGCGACGGCCTGCCGAGCGTCATACCGGCCTCGCTGTCGCTCGGCTTCTCGGGCGCCGGGATCTGGCACTCCGACATAGGCGGCGACGCGACGACGGCCTGGACGAGGCGCTCGGACGAATGCCTCGCGCGCTGGGCGGAGACGGCCGCGTTCACGCCGATCATGCGGACGCACGAGGGCGACCGCCCCGAGGCGAACGCCCAGCCCTGGTCCAGCCCCGCCGCGCTGGCGCATTTCGCGCGCCTGGCCGCCGTCTGGTCCGCGCTGGCGCCGTACCACGCCGAGACGATGGCCGAATACGCCTCGTCGGGCCTGCCCCCGATACGCCATACCTGGCTGCACTACGAGGACCAGCCGGAGCTGCGCGCGCTGGACTACCAGTACCTATACGGCCGCGACCTGCTCGTCGCGCCGGTCGTCGAGCCGGGCGCCGAGCTGTCGAACGCGGTCCTGCCCGCCGATCATTGGGTACATCTCTGGACGTCCAGGGAATTCAGGGGCGGCGAGGTGACGATAGAGGCGCCGCTCGGCTATCCGCCGGTGTTCTACCGGGCGGCATCGCCCTGGGCCAGCCTCTTCGAGAGCCTGCGCAGGTCGACGCGGAAGCTGTAGCGGATGGATTTCCCCCGTTGGCTATCGGTACTGTCCGCAGTCCTGGGCAGCGCGGTCATATCGCTCGGCATGGTGCTCCAGAAGAAGGGCGTCGCGTGGCTCGCCGCCAGGCGCGGCGGCGCCGAGGCGGCGGGCGACGCGCGGTACCGGCGGGACCGGGCGACCTGGCTCGTAGGGTTCGCCCTGAACAACTCGCTGGTCGTATTCTATTTCTTCGCGCTCAAGGCGCTCGAGCCGTCGGTCGTCGGGGCGATGATGGGCCTCAACGTGGTATTCACCGCGGCGTTCTCGGCCCTCGCGCTCGACGAGCGCGTATCGCGCCGGACGGCGATAGGCTCCGCCGCCCTCGTCGCCTTCATAGCCGCGGCGAACCTGAGCTCCCCCGCCGGATTCGAGTCGAGCGCCGCGCCGTTCGCGACGATCCTCGCGTTCTACGCCGCGCCGTTCCTGATCGCCGCCGCCGCGCTGGGCCTCAGGCGCCGCGCGAGGCTCGGGGACGGGCCGTACGCGTCGCTGTTCGCCCTCTGCGCCGGCTGCCTCGAGGGCATCGTGATCGTGCTGGTCAAGGCGATGGGCCACGCGAAGGGCGGCAGGGTGCTGTCGTACCTGGCGACGCCGTACCTGTACATGTACGTCGTCGCCACCGTCGCGGTCGTCGCGTTCATGCAGGTGGCGTACTCGCACGGGCGGATGACCGCCGTCGCGCCGTCGCTCTGGGGGGCCCAGATCGCGTACCCGGTGCTGATAGCCTATTCGGCCTACTCGGTGCCGATAATGCCGATCCAGGCGCTGTCGTTCGCGGGAATATTCTGCTGCGTCGTGATCATCCAGTCCGCGAGGCCGGAAGGACGGCCGCGGGAACCCGAGCGGAAGGCCTAGTCGCCTATCCGCTCGACCAGCACGACGGCCTGGGCCTCGACGGCCTCCGAGCGGCCGACGTCGCCGAGGCCCTCGCGGGTCTTGGCCTTGACCGACACGGCCTCTACCGGCAGGCCGAGCGCGTCGGCTACCGAGGCGCGGATATCGTCGGCCAGCGGGGCTAGCCGAGGCCGCTCTAGCACCACGGTCGCGTCCACGTTGACGACGCGCCAGCCCGAGCCGGCGAGTATCGCTGCCGCCCTCTCGGCGAACAGGCGAGACGGCGCGTCCTTCCAGCGGGGGTCGGACGGCGGGAAATGGCGGCCGATGTCGCCGGCGGCTATGGCGCCGAGCATCGCGTCGACGATGGCGTGGAACAGCGCGTCGCCGTCGGAGTGGCCGAGCTCCCCGAGCTCCGACGGCACCTCGACGCCGCCGAGCATCAGCGGCCGGTCGGGCCCGAGCCTATGCAGGTCCCAGCCCTGCCCTACCCGTACGCTCACCGCATATCCTCCGGGAAGGTGATCTTCGCGTTGTCGCGCTCGCCGTCCACGACGGTCACGGAGCCGCCGGCCATAGCCCAGATCTCGGCGTCGTCGGTGGCCGCCTGGGAGGCGGATCCGACCGACAGGTACGCGCCGAGGAGGCCGCGGTACTGGAAGCCCTGCGGCGTCTGGACGGCGCGGAGGGCCGCCCGCTCGAGATGCTCGGCGATCGAGCCGTCGGCGGCCACCCGCTTGACGGTATCGGTCACCGGTATCCCCGGCACGCAGGCGCCGGATCGCGCCGCGCCGGCGAGCACGCGGCGGACGAGCTCGGCGCTCGCCCGCGGCCTCGCGGCGTCGTGGATCAATACGTACTCGGGATCGGCGCCGCGCAGGGCCAGGAGCCCGGCCCGGACGCTGTCGGAACGCTCGGCCCCGCCCTCGACGAACAGCAGCCGCGGCCCGGCGCGCGTGACCAGCGCCGGCCCGACGGCCGCCCTCGCCTCGGCCTCCCCTCCCGGCGGCACGACGACCGCGACGGCGGCGCAATCGGGCGTCTCGATGAACAGCTTTACCGAATGGGCCAGCACCGGGAGACCGTCGAGGAGCTCGTACTCCTTCTTGGCGCCGCCGAAGCGGACGCTCCTCCCGGCGGCCGCGATGACCGCCGCGAAACGCACGCTAGCCTTCGAGCTTGGCGCGGATCATCTCCGCTATCTCGTCCTTCGGCTTGCCGAGCGAGAACGAGACCTCGTCCTGCAGCAGGTTGAGGGCGCTATCGTAGAGCTTACGCTCCAGGATCGGCAGTTCCTTGATCTTGGAACGGTGGAACAGCGAGCGCACCACGCTGGCGATGTCCATCACCGACCCCTTCTTGAGCAGGTCGAGGTTCATCTGGTAGCGGAGCTTCCAGTCGGACGGGATGGGCGCGTACTCCTCGGCGATGAACTCGAGCGCGCGCTCCGCCTCGGCGGTCGGTACGATCGGCCGGATGCCCAGCTCGCGCGCCTTGTCCACCGGCACCATGACGGTCATGTCGGAGAACTCGAGATAGATGATGTAGTAGAGGACGCTCGTTTCCTTGAAGCGCTTTTCCTGGATCTCTACGATCCTGCCGACGCCTTGGCTTGGATAGACGATGCGCTGGTCTACGCCGAATTCCGTTGTTTTGGACGCACTCATACAGGCTCCGATTCTACTCCTCCGCCGCCTAAAAGTCAAACCGCCGCGCACGGACGCGCGGCCAATGAGCGGCCGGCGCAGCGAAGCGAGCCGAAACGTCATGGATGACGAAAGAGCTCCCACATCAGGATAGCGCCGGCCGCCCCGACGTTGAGCGAGTCGACGCCGCCGGCCATCGGCACGACGACTCGCTCGTCGCAGGCGGCGACGACGTCGGCCGGCAGGCCCCAGCCCTCGTTGCCGAGCACCAGCGTCACGGGGCGGCCGGCGGCGGCGGCCCTCGCGCCGTCCGGCGCCAGCGCCCCGGGCACCAGGGCGGCGGCGACGAGCAGGTTCCCGCTCGCGGGCCCTCCGGCGAGCCCCCTGGCCAGTCCCAGCGCCGAGGCGTCGGCTATCGGCAGCACGGGCAGGCCGAGCGCGCAGGCCATCGACGCCCGGAGCGCCTTGCGGCTATACGGGTCGGCGCAGCCGGGGCCGAGGTAGACGCGGGCGGCCCCGAGCGCCGCGGCGCTCCGTATCAGCGCGCCGAGGTTGTCGGGGTCGGTCACGTTCCAGAGCGCGAGGGCGGGCCCGGGGGGCGCCGCGTCGGGTCCCGGCGTCGTCGGCCTGTCGGCCAGGGCCAGCATGCCGCGATGGAACTGGAAGCCGAGCAGGTCCGCCATGTCCGCGCGGTTCAGCGCCGCCACCGGGAAGCGGCCCGCCGACACGCCGAGCCACTCCTCCTCGTCGGCCGGCACGCATAGCATCGAGCGCAGCCGTACGCCGCAGTCCAGGGCCTTCTGGACGACGATGCGGCCCTCGCAGACCATCAGCCCGGCGCGGGCGTAATCGCGGTCGCGGAGGCCGGCGAAGGCCGAGTACGGGTCGGTGGGATCGATCATCGGCGGAGTATACCAAAAACCCCGGTCGAGGGCGAGGCCGCGCGGCGGGAAGCGACGCCGGCGGAATCGACGCCGACCCTTGCCCTCGTCGGATTATGCAAGTATGGTTACTATCCTACGCC
>QKAK01000197.1 GCA_003247225.1 Spirochaetota bacterium
AGGGTATCAGCATCCGGAGCCGCCAGGACCGAGCCGCGGCAGCAGCTGGAGCTGCGCGACGACCATGGCCGCGCCGGCGGTAGCCGGCGCCTCGGGGTCGTGCCGGCGGTAGCGGGCAATGACGGCCTCGAGCTCGGCTGCCAGGGCGCGCAGCTCGTCGGGCGTCAGCCTGAGGCTCCAGTCGCTGACGGCGCCGGCGTAGCGCCACTCGCCGGACGAGTCGGGCAGCCCGTCGATCCAGTCGGACAGGCGCGAGGCGTGGGCCGCGGCGACGGCCCTGAGGAATTCGGCGCCGAGCAGGGCCGTCTCGTCGTCTTCGCCGAGGCGCCGCTCGTCGAAGCGGGTGACCCTATGGGCCGCCCTCCACCACCGTTCCTTCTTGGACGGCCTCCCCGGGTCCTCCTCGACGAAGCCGAACGCGGCCAGCTGCCGCAGGTGGTAGCTCGTCGAGCCGCTCGACTCGCCGAGCCGCTCGGCGAGCATGCTCGGCGTGGCGGGCCCGTACTCCCTCAGCGCGCCGAGAAGCCGCACGCGCAGCGGGTGCGCGAGGGCCTTCAGGTTCCTGGGGTCCAGTCGTACGGCCTCGGCCCCGTCGTCATGGTAATCGCTCATGCGATGAAATATACATCGCAAATTATTTTTTGCAAAGTATATTTTGCAATATTTCACCAGGTACGTCCCGGTCGCCGCCGCGGCCTGCGGCGCCGGCCGGCTCGCCCCTACATCCCCTCGGGCATGTCGTACTGGGACGCGACCTCGAGGCCGCCCGCGCCGTCGAGGGCGACGCGTACCGAGCCGGATAGGCAGGTGACGTAGGCGTCGACGCCGGCCTTCCGATAATTCTGGAGCACCTTGAGGCTGGCCAAAGCGTCGTGCATCGCTACGCCGACGCGCGGCGAGACGGCCCGGATCCACGACTTGCTCGACGAGGTGTCGCTGCCGTGGTGGCCTATCTTGAGCACGTCGGCCCGGAGCGCGTCTCCCCAGGCGTCGATCAGGTCGAGCTCGTGCGAGGTGTAGACGTCGCCGACGAACAGCATCGACGACGAGCCGTAGCGCATCCTCATCACGATCGAGTGGTTGTTGACGAACTGGGTGCCATTGGCCGGATAGCCGTCGTAGTAGGCGATATCGGCCTCGGGGTTGTACACGTCGACGACGACGTCCGAGCCGAAGCGGAAGCTGTCGCCGGCCTCGAGGTAGACGAGCTCGGCGCCGCTGGCGCGGATCGCCGACTCGTAGGCCCTGGCGGTCGCCGTCGGGTAGTCGACGCGGCTCGCGTAGACGGTCCCGACGGGGAACGAACCGAGTATGGCCGGGAGGCCGCCGACGTGGTCGACGTGGGGGTGGCTGGCGACGACGGCGTCGATCCGCTCGACGCCGAGCGCGTCCAGGTACGCCTTCACCTGATCGGCGCACTCGGGCGCCCCGCCGTCTATCAGCATCACGAGGCCGTCGGGGGAGACGACGACCGTCGAGTCTCCTGACTTGTCGTCGGCCTCGGTGACGAGGCCGAGCCTGAGGAAGCGCGCGACGAGGCGGCCGGGGTCGCCCGAGCGGTCGAACACCGCGTCGAAGCGGCCGTCGGCCGGTACGCCGGCCGCCTCGAGGGCGACGGCCCCGCGCTCGACGGCCGGCCGGGCCTGGGTGGCGCAGGAAAACGCGGCGACGGAGAGCGACAGGATCGCGGCGAGGGCCGCGAGCGAGAGGCTCGGGGCGGCCGAGCGCCGGCGGGACGGCGCCGCGTCGTATACGCCGCCGGCGCGCCGGAGCGGCGCTCCGCGGCGGCGCGCCGCGAGGCACGCTTCCGACGGGGCCCTATAGTCGATTTCTTGCATGGATCGGACCTTACTTGGAGGCGGCCTTGGAGAAGCCGCTCAGGATGTACTTCTGGAGCACGATGAACAGCACGACGATGGGCACGACGGCCATCACGGCGCCTGCCATGATCTGGTTCTGGTTCATCGTCTCGAGCCCGGCGTAGGAGCGCTTGAGCTCGTAGACGCCCTGGGCGATGGTGCGCCGGAAGGAGGTGGTGGTGACCATCTTGGGCCAGAAGTACGCGTTCCAGCCGTCGATGAACGAGATGATGCCGACGGTCATCATGGTCGGCTTGCACATCGGCACGAGTATCCTGAAGATGACGCCGACGCGTCCCATGCCCTCGAGGCGGGCGGCCTCGAGGAAGCTGTCGTCGACCGACTTGAAGGTCTGCCTGAGGAGGAAGATCATGTAGGCCGAGACGGCGTGCGGCACGATGAGGCCGGCGAAGGTGTTGATCCAGTGGAGCTTGGCCACCATGCCGTAGATCGGCACGAAGGTCACCTGGATCGGTATCATCAGCGCGCCGAGCACGACGATGAACAGGGCGTCGCGGCCGGGGAACTGTCCCTTGGCGAAGCCGTAGGCCGCGAACGAGCCGATGACCAGCTGGAGGCCCATGATGCCGACCGTCATGACGACGGTGTTGAAGAAGTAGCGGCCGAAGGGCGCCATCGCGAGCGCGTCGGCGTAGTTCCGCCAGCGGAACTGGGCCGGCCAGAGCGACGGCACGGCCTGGAGCAGCTCCTCGCTGGTCTTGAGCGACGAGATGATCATCCAGTAGAGCGGGAAGACCACGATCAGCACGATCGCTATCGCGAGCGCGTACTGGAGGACGGTGGCGGCGGCCCTGAGCCGCCTGGCGCGGACGTTCGCCGCGAGAGCTTGGTTCGTCATCGCCGTTCCCTCCTAGGAGTCGTAATGGACGCTCTTGTTCGATATCTTCATCGTCGCGGCCGTGAAGGCGAGCAGGATGACGAAGAACACGCTGGCGACGACGGCGGCCCGGTCGACGCGGAACTGGACGAAGGCCAGGTCGTAGATCCAGTAGACCATCACGTTCGTGCTCTCGTAGGGCCCGCCGGCGGTCATCACGTCTATCGACTGGAAGACCTTCATCGACGCGATGAAGGTGGTGACGAACAGGAACAGCGTCGTCGGCGACAGCAGCGGCAGCGTGATGTGCCTGAAGCGCTTGAGCGCCCCGGCGCCGTCGAGCTCGGCGGCCTCGTAGTAGTCCTTGGATATGCCCTTCATCGCCGACAGGTAGATCATCATGCCGTAGCCGACGACGCGCCAGCCGGTCAGGATCAGCACCGAGGTGAGCGCGGTCCGCTCGGAGTTGAGCCACGCGACCGGGCCGACGCCGAAGGCTCCGAGCACGTAGTTCAGGAAGCCGTACTGGTCGTTCAGTATCCACATGAACACGATGGCCGAGGTCGATATCGCGATGTACTTGGGCATGAACACGATCGAGCGCATCGCGGCGAAGGCCTTGCCCTCGCGGTTGAACAGCGCGGCGAGCAGGATGCCGCCGACCAGCGTTATGACGATCTCCCAGAAGGTATAGCTGAAGGTCACCTTGAGCGACGCGAGCCAGGTGTCGAGCCCCGAGCCCTTGAACAGCCACTTATAGTTCTTGAAGCCGACGTACTTGTACTCGTCGCGGATCAGGTTCCAGTTGGTGAAGCCTATCCTGAACAGGTCGACGAGCGGGTAGTACACGAACACGGCGAAGAAGGCCAGCGCCGGCGCCACGCATAGGAAATCCTTGAACCGCTCTCTCCTGACCCGCGGCGACGCCCGCCTCCTGGCCGCATCCACCGCCGTATCTCGTTCCCGCACGTTTCCCCTCCGGATACAAAAGGCGGGCCGGCCGTACGGCCGGCTCCGCTCGCTACGCCAGGGCGGGAGGCCCTAGTCCTGCAGCGCCTCGTCTATGAGTATGGACGCCTTCTTCATCGCCTGCGCGACGTCGCCGCCCTCGATGATGACCTTGGCCAGCTCCTGCATCCAGATCTTGGACAGCGCCGAGTAGGCGGTGTGCTGGATGCGCGGGTTGATATGGTCGAGGTTGTCGAACACCGCCTTGAACGCGGGCTTCTCGGCGAGGAAGGCCTTGCCCTCGGAGGTCCTGGTGACCGAGTTCCTCGTGGGCATGTAGCCGGTCTCCCTGGCCCAGAGCATGTTGACTTCCTTGCCGGTCAGGAAGGACAGCAGCTTCCACCCGGCGTTCTTGACCTCCTGGGAATTCTTCCTCGGGATCAGCAGCACGCAGCCGCCGATCTCGGAGTCCCTGGTCTTGGCGCCGGGCAGGTAGTGCATGCCGACCTCGAACTTGCAGTTGGTCGCGTACATGTTATAGAGCGAGGTGGTGTGGATCACCGAGAAGGTCTTGCCCTCGATGAAGTTCTGCCGCATCACGCTCGACGCGTCCTTGCCGTAGGCCCAGTAGGCGTACTTGCTGTCGCACCACTGCTTGAGCTTGGACGCGACGGCGATGGCGGCGGGCGCGCCGAGGTCGGTGGTCTCGCCGTCCTTATTGACGATGGCGATGCCGTTGTTCAGGAAGAAGGTCTCGAAGTACCACTGGTCCCAGCCGGGGATCACGGTCGCGTAGCGCTCGGTCACGCCGCCGGAGACCTTGGAGGCCTTCTGCATGAAGGAATCCATCTCGGCCCAGGTCTCGGGGAGCTTGATCTTCTCGGCCTTGGCCATGTCCTTGTTGTAGAACATGATCTGGGTGGAGATGAGGAAGGGCAGCGATACCTGCTTGCCGCCGTAGCTCGAGGCGACCTTGAGGCCCGAGCCGAAGTCGCCCAGGTCGAACTTGGTGGCCTTGATGTACGGGTCGAGCACCTCGCAGACGCCGGAGGCGCCGTACTCGGCGATATAGGGCGTATTCGCCACGGTGACCGCGGGCAGCGTGACGCCGGCGGCGTGGGCGGCTATCAGCTTCTCGTTCAGGTCCTTGTAGCTGCCCTGGTAGATCGCCTCGACGTCGATCAGCGGGTTCTGGCGCTCGAACTCGGCGACGACCCGCTCGATGAGCGGGGCGTACTGCGACTCGAGCGCGTGCCACCACTCGATCTTGATCGGCTTGGTGACCTCGTACTGCTTGGCGCTCTGCGCGTTGGCGCCGAGGGCCGCCACGACGAGCAGCGCCGCGACGGCTATGCTCCTACGGCTAATTATCCTCATCGTCTTCTCCTCCTTGGGTGGACGTAATGCCTGAAAGGAACGCCTTGCCTTCGGCCAGGCGCCTGAGATCGGTACCGATATCGTATTCGAGCACGAGCGCGGGGTCGGCGCCGCCCCGGGCGGCCGCGGCCATGACGGCCGGCCAGTCGACGGTGCCGCGGCCGAGGGGCGCGTGCGCGTCGGAGCCGCCGTCGTTGTCGTGCAGGTGCATCGCGCGCAGCCTCGCGCCGAGGGCGGGCAAGAGCGACTCGAGCCGCCATCCGCAGACGTTCGCGTGGCCGACGTCGACGACGTAGCCGACCTCGGGCGGGAAGCCGTCGAGGAAGGCGGCGAACTGGCTCTCGGTGAATATGCACGAGTCGCGGGAGCCTATATTCTCGACGAGCAGGCTGCGCCCGTAGGCCTCGTTGAAGGCGACGAGGGCCGCGACGGCGTCGCGGGCCCGTTCCATCGCGGCGTGGCGGCTGAAGCGCGGGTCGGACACGCAGCCCGGGTGCAGGACGACGTGTCGCGCCCCGATCGTCGCGGCGAACTCAATGGAGAAGCGGTACGTGGCCGCGGTCGCCTCGCGGATGCGCGGGTTCTCGCTCGTCAGGTTGGCGTCCCAGACCGGTACGTGCACCGAGTACTCGACGCCCTTGCCGGCGAGGACGCGCGCGTAGTCGGCGGGACGGTCGTAGACGCCGTTCCAGCCGGCGCCGTCGATCATCAGCTCTACGCCGTCGGCGCCCGCGTCGACCAGCCTGTCGACGTTGCGCGATACGTCGCCGCCTATCAGGCACAGCTCCGAATAGAAGATATGGCTCATCGGCTCTCCGGTACCGAGGATTCCCCGCACAAAGCAAGGTTTCATACAACGCTATTTATTAAATATTTTAATGGGCTTAGTATAAACGCTATATTAATCCTGTCAATTTTAATTTTTTAATAGTTTTCCGCGTGTTTTTATTAAATTTTTTAATTACATGCTAGTTTTTTGTTGCGCTCCAGCATTTTGTCAGCTAGTATTCAAGCACGTCCAGCACGAAACGACATGACGATGGCAAAGAAGAGCGTTCCGACCCTACGACAGATCGCCGAGCTAACCGGATTCTCCCAGGCGTCTATATCGATGATCCTCAGCGGCCGGGACGACGTGTCGTTCTCGGACGACACGGTCAAGGCCGTCAGGGACGCGGCCGCCAGGCTCGGCTACTATAAGAAGCGCCCCGCCGCCAGGCAGCTCCACGGCAAGGGCCTCGTCGCCGTGCTCTGCCCGAATATCTCGAACCCCTACTACTCCACCCTCGTGCAGGCCATAGAGCAGGCGGCATGGAAGGACGGCTATAGGGTCGTCACGCTGAACGACTACCGATCGCCGGAGGTCGAGGCCAAGAACCTCGAGCTGATAGCCAAGGCCGGCGTCTCCGGGGTGATATTCACCCTCTGGCCGCTCGACAGGAAGGCCTTCGAGAAGGTGGCCAAGACGGTCCCCGCGGTCGCCGTCGGCGACAAGGGCAGCGGCTACAACGTCGACACCGTCGAGATGGACAACTACGGCGCGGCGGTGCTGGTCGCGAAGCACCTGATCGGGCTCGGCCACGAGCGCGTCGCGTATATATCGACGACGCTCGACGAGGTCAACGTGATACGGACCCAGCGGCTCAAGGGCCTCGAGGACACCTTCGCCGCGGAGTCGCCGTCCGGCGTCGTCACGGTGCTTTCCAGGGACATAACGCCGGCCGAGGAGCTCGAGGACCTGTTCGTCGAGCACGAGGTCGGCTACAGGCTTACCGAGTCGTGCCTGTCCGACGAGGGCGTCACGGCCTTCGTCGGCGTCAACGACATGGTCGCCTACGGCGTCATCGACGCGATCAGCGAGGCCGGCTTCTCGATACCGGGGGACTACAGCGTCTGCGGCTTCGACAACGTCTTCCCGTCGAGGCTGTCGTCGATAGGCCTGACCACGGTCGA
>QKAK01000203.1 GCA_003247225.1 Spirochaetota bacterium
TGCAGGCCGGGCAATCCGCCACGGAGGGCTTGGCGTAGTTCATGTATACCACGAGGGTCGTATCCGCCTCGTAATAGGTTATCTTCTTGACGAGCCCGAGCTCGGCGACCGACAGCTCGGACTGTGGCTCGATCACCGCGTCGAGTATATCGTCGAACTTGGCCCGTACGTCCATCGGCAGGTCCATGTTTAACCTTCCTTGCCTTCGAAGAACTTCGGCATCAGCTTGAGGATGGCCGACATATCGGCCTTGATGTTCCCTTCCTTGGGCCGTAGGTGCACGAAGAAGGTCTTGGTCTCGGGATAGGCGCAGAAATGCCTCAGGCGTTCGGGCTCGGCGAGCGAGTCGAGTACGGCCCGCAGTTCGCCTGACAGGTCGGCGCCGCGCCACAGCATCGCGAAGCGCTTGCCGCCGGCCTCGGCGTCGAGCCTATCCATCGAGTCGACGCCGTCGATGTTCGCGCGCTTGAGGTACTTGGCCTCGACCAGGTGAGCCTCGCCGCGCAGCTTCCTCTTCGTGAATATGTTCACGTAGAACCGGTCGCGCACGCCGAGCAGCAGCGAGAACGGCAGGTACAGGAGCGAATGGCGCGCGTTGAGGGTCATGGTTCCCTTAGCCTTGGTCCATTCGCCCGACAGCGAGTACGCGAAGTTATAGCCTATGGTGCCGCCGATGTTCACGTAGTTGGTATTGCCCGGCTTGAGCAGCTCCTCGAGGGCTCCGGACATGCGCGAGGTCAGGACGCGGTTCTTCTTGGTGCCGAGGTAGTATTGGGCCGTCGCGGCTATGGCCAGCACGACGAGGGCTACGAGTGCGTATGGGTTCATCTGATGCCTTCCGCGGCGGCCGCGTCGAAGGCGGCCACCAGATCATGGGTATCGAGCTTCATGAGGTCGTCACGCTCGCTCAAGCCTTCCGGCTTGAAGTCGAAGTAGAACGCCGGGATCCCCGCCAGCCCGTCGTCGAGCCTCCACGGCGCCTTGGACATGCCGCGCTTATTGACGCAGAGCGCGGAGAACGGTATATCGATTCGCTCGAGCTCCTCCTTGATCCGCAGCGCCTCCGACACCGATAGGGAGTCGGGGTTTATTACGACGGATACGAAGCTCTCTTCGCTGAACAGCTTCTGGAGCAGCGCGAGCCGCCGCTTGATCGAGCCGAGCCGGCCGTAGACCTTGTCGTCGTCCTTGTCTACGCAGCTCGAGGCGACCGGCGACCCGGGGTTTATCTTGGTTACTATCTGCCTGCGCTGCAGTATGCGCTCGCGCAGCTTGGCCAGCTCGGTGATCCACATGTTCGAGATGGCGGGCATGGCCAGGAAACGCAGGGACAGGGCCGTCGGGGGCGTATCGTAGACGACGAGGTCGTAGTCGGCGGCCAGCGCGCAATGGATATGCTCTATGGCCCAGAGCACCGCGTACTCCTCGGTGCCGGGGGAGTATTTCATGATATCGAAGAACGAGTCGAGGTTCAGGGCTCCGGCGTAGGAGTAGGTCTCCTTCATCTCGTCGCGGCTATCCTTGAGATAGCGGTCCACCCACGCGGACAGCCGTATCTCGAGCGCGTCGAGGTTGTCCTCGACCTTGAGCGGCTTGTCCTTGAGCCTCTTCCCGAGTACGTCGCCCAGGTTATGCGCCGGGTCGAGCGACGCGATCAGCACCCGTTTCCCGGCCCGGGCCTTGGCCAGCGCGAAGGCCGCGGAGGTGGTCGTCTTGCCGACGCCGCCTTTTCCTAAGAAGAACGCGTTTGTCATCCTGATGGTTCCTTGATCCTCGGGCCTCAATCGATCTCGAGCAATCCTATCATGGCGCCGAGGGGATCCTGGGCGAAGTCCGAGCGGGACATCATGATGTTCATCTCGCGCTCGAGCAGCGGCAGCAGCTCCATGGCTATAGGCGCCGGGGGCGCCGGCATGCCGACGAAGCCGCCCATGATGAGCAGCGTGAATATGTTCTCGAGCTCCTTGAGCTCGAATTCGATCATCTCGGTAGCGCGCTCGCGGTTGACCTGCCTGACGACGCCCAAGGCCGCCCTGGCCTTGTCTACGAGCTTTCCCATTCCCGCCCCCGCTTGGCTAGTATAGATAAAATCGGAGGGCCTCCGTAAGGGGCCCTCCGACGATCGAGCCTATCGTCGCCCCGGCCCGCGCGGGCCGGGAGCGTCGACGTGGAACCGGGAGAATCAGGCCGCCTGGGCCTTGGTCTTCCAGTTCTTGGCGAAGCCGCCGATCATGATGAAGTTCAGGATCAGCATGAACAGCGTGATAAGGCCGACGATGACGCCGGTGATGACGCTCTGCACCTTGGCCATATCGCGGAAGAAGGTCGGGATGACGGCGAACTCGTACCAGACGAGGGCGGCGGTCACCGTGACCCACAGGATGATGCCGGGAACGAACACGGTCAGCGTGTACTTGGGATCGAGCTTCTTCTTGACCCAGATCGTCACCGTGAGCATGACGACGGAGGCCAGCAGCTGGTTGGCGCCGGAGAAGGCCGGCCACAGGACCGTGTAGCCGCCGGAGCGCGCGAGGAACAGGCCGATGAAGGCGATGACGATCGACGCGACCCACTTGTTGCTGAACACCTTGTAGACGCCCGGCTTCTTGTCCTTGAGCGGCAGCGCCATCTCCTGGATGATGTAGCGTCCGAGGCGGTTTGTCGTATCCAGGGTGGTCAGCGCGAAGGTCGACACCCACACCGCGGCGAACAGCGTCATGAAGTTGAACGACAGGAACGGGATGTTCATGCTGACCATCTTGGCGAAGGACTGCACGAAGCGGCCGAGCGCCGGGGTGGCCATGAGCTTGTCGCCGAGCGCGAAGAAGCCGAAGCCGGCGATCGAGATGACGACGAGGGTCGAGAGGAAGCCCTCGACGAGCATGGCGCCGTAGCCGACGAACAGGGCGTCGTTCTCGGTCCGCAGCTGCTTGGAGCTGGTGCCGGAGGCGACGAGGGAGTGGAAGCCCGACAGCGCGCCGCAGGCGATGACCAGCGGGATCGTCGGCCATATCGGCGACGGTACGCCGGAGATCACCTTGGCGCTGAAGCTGGTGAACAGCGGGATGGCGTCGAGCGGCCTGAAGCTGATCAGGGCCGAGATGCCGCCGGCGAGCAGGCCGAAGTACAGGAAGTACGACGACAGGTAATCGCGCGGCTGCAGCAGCAGGTTAACCGGCAGGGTCGAGGCCAGGATGATATAGACCAGGATGATCAGGAAGTAGACGTCCTTGGCCCACTTGACCGGCAGGGCGTTGCCGGCGATGAACGCGACCACTACCAGCGCGATACCGATGATGGTGCCGCCGCCCAGGCCGAGCTTGCTCTTGTACATGAAGTAGCCGGAGATGACCGCGGCCACGCAGAAGAACACGAACGAGAAGAACACCCGCCCGTCGCCGGCGAACTGGCCGGCCACGATGTCGCCGAAGGCGGCGACGACGAGGATGCACAGGAACAGGATGAACCAGCTGAAGGTCTTGCCGGCCTTCTTGCCTATCATGTCCTGGGCGACGAACTGCACCGAGCGGCCGTCGTAGCGGACCGACGCGGCGAGCGCCAGGTAGTCGTGGATGGCGCCGAGGAAGATGTTGCCGAACCAGATCCACAGCAGTCCGGGCAGCCAGCCCCAGGCGACCGCCATGGCCGGTCCGGTGATCGGGCCCGCGCCGGCGATCGAGGCGAAGTGGTGGCCGAACAACACGAACTTGTTGGTCGGGACGTAGTCCACTCCGTCGGAGAGCCGCTCGGACGGGGCCGCCGGAGCCTTATCGCTCTTGAGCAGCTTGTCTCGCAGCGTCTTTCCGAACGTGAAATAGAAAACCAGGTAGAGTGCGAGTGCGAAAAGCGCTATCATGGTCGTCATCGCGCTTTCCTCCTTGGGGTAGGTTATTTGAATACGACGACAGCATAAATCTTCGCGTAGAAACCTGTCAATCATTTTAATATTGAAAATTTGCACTATATATATGATCGTTAGGCGACTGACCGCTTGCGCCGCGCGGCCCCTTCCGGCACTATTGTCCTGGACGGCCCGACCGCCGTCGGGAGACCAGCATGCGGATGACCTTCAGATGGTTCGGCACCGGCTTCGACAGCGTACCGCTCCGGTATATCGCGCAGATCCCCGGCCTGCACGGCGTCATCACGACGCTCTACGATAAACAGGCCGGCGAAACCTGGGAGCGGAGCCGTATCAGGTCGCTCAAGGACGATTGCGCCGAGTACGGCCTAGCCCTGGACGGTATCGAGAGCGTCAACGTCCACGATGCGATCAAGTCCGGCCTACCCTCCCGGGACGAGTACATCGAAGCCTATATCGCCACGCTCGAGGCCCTCGGGGAGGAAGGCGTCGACCTCGTCTGCTACAACTTCATGCCGGTGTTCGACTGGACTCGCAGCGACCTCGCCAAGCGCCGGCCCGACGGCTCGACGGTGCTAGCCTACGACCAGGCCGTCATCGACTCGCTGGCGCCCGACCTGATGGCCGAGTCGGTCGGCCGCGGTTCGGGGGGCTTCGCCCTGCCCGGCTGGGAACCCGAGCGCATGGCCCGTATCCGCGAGCTGTTCGAGCTGTACCGGGACGTCGACGCCGAGCGCCTGTTCGCCAACCTGGTCTACTTCCTCGACGCTATCATGCCGACCTGCCGCCGCTACGGCATACGCATGGCGATCCACCCGGACGACCCCGCCTGGCCGGTCTTCGGGCTGCCCCGCGTGGTCACCGGCGAGGAGAGCCTCCTCCGCCTGATGAGGGCGGTCGACGACCCGCACAACGGCGTGACGCTGTGCACCGGATCGCTCGGCTCTAACCCGGGCAACGATATCGTAGGGACGATACGCGCGCTCGAGGGACGCGTCCATTTCGCCCACGTGCGCAACCTGCGCCACGAGGCGCCGGGCAAATTCGAGGAAGCCGCCCACCTGTCGGCGGACGGCTCCTTCGATATGTACGCCTTCATGAAGGCCCTGTACGACACAGGCTTCTCCGGCCCGATCCGGCCCGACCACGGCCGGACCATCTGGGACGAGCGGGCCATGCCCGGCTACGGCCTCTACGACCGTGCCCTCGGCTGCGCCTACCTATCCGGCCTTTGGGAGGCCATCGGCAAGGCGAGCCGGGGATAGCGGCTTGACCGCTCGTGATCGCTAGTTGAAGGTATTGCCAGTCCCGGCCGTCCATCCTGAAGCTCCCGAGGAGTCATAATTCACGGTATTAGACTCCAGCGTGGAGTTGGTCAGGTTAAAATCGGCAGAATTGATCGTGATACCCGTATCCGCGTGCCGGACGACGCAGTAATCCATGACGCAGCCGTTGCCGTCGATGGTGATGCCGTACCAGTCGCCGGCGGCGGGCGTCGTGATACCGGATATGAAGCTTATGTACGCGTCGGATGATCCTACCGCGCTTAGGGTTCCTTCCGTGCCTATATCGATTCCGCGATCGGCGCCTACTGTTATCTCGACGCCGGGTGATAGCGTCAGTGCGGCGTTTATCGACATGCCGTACTGGGCGTAGATCGGCACCTGGACGAGCGCCCAGGAACGATCGGCCTCGATTACGCCCTCGCTGCAGGTAACGTACTGATGCGTATTGCTCGTGAAAGTATTCGTATCGTCGAGGTCGATCGTGCCATTAATGATTAGCGGGTCGATATTTCCTGTGAAGGAGTTCGACGAGAGAGCGGTCAGGGACGAGACTAGATGGAAGTCCAGGCCGACGGTATTGGCCGAGAAGGTCGTATTCTTTACGCTTACGGCAGATCCGTCGAGGTAGAGGCCCGTGTCCGCGTGGCTGATGACGCAGTACTCATAGCGTGAACCGTTGCCCTCGTCGGCGATACCGTACCAGTCCCCCTTTGCCGGTACGGATTTTCCTGACTTGAAGGTGATCTTCGCGTCGGAGCGGCCGACGGCGACGATCTTGCCCGTATCTGACAAGTCGATATCGCGATCGGAGCCTACCGTTATCACTACACCGGGTGCTAATGTCAGGGTTGAGGCTATCGACATGCCGTACTGGGCGTAGATCGGTATCTGGACGAGCGCCCAGGAACGATCGGCTTGGACGGCGCCCTCGCTGCAGGTAACGTACTGGTGCGTATTGCTCGTGAAAGCGTTCGTATCGTCGAGGTCGATCGTGCCATTAATGATTAGCGGGTCGATATTTCCTGTGAAGGAGTTCGACGAGAGAGCCGCCAGGGACGAGGCCGAATGGAAGTCCAGGCCGACGGTATTAGCCGAGAAGGCCGTATTCTTTACGCTCACGGCAGACCCGTCGAGGTAGAGGCCCGTGTCCGCATGGCTGATGACGCAGTACTCGTAGCGGGAACCGTTGCCCTCATCGGCGATGCCGTACCAATCGCCCTTGGCCGGCACCGTATTTCCCGACCTGAACGTGATAGTCGAGTCAGACGTGCCGACGGCTACGATTCGGCCTGTGGACGATACATCGATCCCGCAATCGGGAGCGATGTTGATAATCGTACCCGGCTCGATGGTCCACACGGCATCTACGGTCAAGTTTCCGTTAATCGTATAAGTTCCAGCCGCGGTGGTCGTATCCTCGATGATACTCGTTCCCAGGCTCTCGCCGGGTATATCACTAGGGTCGCAGGATACAAAACCGATTAGAAGTGTTACGCACGCTAGAACGTAGAACAAGTTGTTTCGATGCATCGCTATCTCCTCGTAACGTTCCTCGCCCGCCAAGCGGGCCTACGAGAAAGCTATCATCGTCTCTTCGAGCGCACTACACAGTGGATTGTGAAAAGCCGGGGCGGCGACGCCGCGGCTCACTCGAGGATCAGGGTCTCCGGGCTCGGGGTGACGACGCTGACTCCCAAGGCGCGGTACACGCGGTGTATATGGACGCCCATCGGGCTGACGAGCCCGCGCTCGATGTTCCAGAGCGTGTTCAGGTGGAGTCCGGCCGCCGCCGCAACCTGCTCCAGGGTCAGGCCGGCGCGT
>QKAK01000089.1 GCA_003247225.1 Spirochaetota bacterium
TGATGGCGGCGGAGCTCGGCCGCTCCATCGAGGAGGCGAAGCGGTCGCTCGACGACAGGATACTATCCGCTAATCGCGGCTTCGACGACGACATGAACGGCCTATACGTCGCCGACGGCGCCTGGAAACGCGACGGCTCGAGCTACGGCAAGGACGTCGTCGTCCATTCGACGGTCGCCGAGGCCTATATTACCGAGCGCGTCGAGCTGCCCGTATTCGAGTACTTCGCGCTCGCGCCGTGGATACTCGGCGATACGCTCTCGGAGGCTTCGCTCCGAGGGGACGGCGCGTCGGTAGTACGCGCGCGCATGGCGAGCGCGCAGGCCGCGGTCGAGGAGAAGGGCCGCGAGGTCTTCGGCTCGGGCGACGGGCTCGGGCTGTTCGGCGAGCATATAGGAACGTCGCCGGAGCGCCAGCCCGACGCCGACCCCGATGACGGGATCGAGCGCTTCTTCTCGGATCCAGGCAACGGCGAGCTCGGCCGCTTGATGTCGTCGCTGATCTACTGGTCGGTCGTCGAGGGGCGCGGCTGGGCCGAGGCGGGCAAACCGGTCTACGATAAGAGGCTGTGGGACGACAGGGGCCAGTGGCTCGAGGCGCCGACGCTGCGAGAGGTCGCCGACGCCGGCGTATCGGTCGCGGCGGGCCTCGCGTCCGGAGGCCTCGGCGCCTTGGCGCTGAACCTCGTTGACGACGCGCTATTCGGGGCCCTGGACGGCCTGAGCGGAAACGCGTCCTGGGCGGAGGTCGGCCTCGCCTTCGGGAAGAAGGCCGTCGGATCGCTGGTGAGCTACGGAACGGCCGGGCTCTTCGACGGCGCGATAGCGAGCGTCGCGGGCCTGGATACCTTCGGCTCCGGAATCGGCGCGGCCTTGCTGAGCGGCGCGCGCGGCTACGCCGAGCTCGCGTCGTCCGGCCTCGTCTCGTCGCTCAGGCTCGATTACGACGCCGACGGAGCGCTGTCCGGGCTGAAGATCGACGAGGAAAGCCTCAGGGCCGCGGTCTTCGGCGAAGGGGCGATCGCCGGGCTTATAGGAGGCATGGCCGGAGCCGCCTGCGGAGCGTCGATGGATTACGGCGGCGCCTTCGAGGATAGACTATGGTCAGGCTTCACCGACTTGGCCTCGATCGCCGCGACCGAAGGCGCCTCGTACGCCACGCACCTGGCCTATTCGTCGTATCGAGGGGAATCGGGCCTGGGGATGCTCGAGGACGCTTGGTCGCATAGCTCGGGCCTCAGCCTGAACGTCGCTAACGCGGGTAGCCTGCTCAGGGCGGCCGGATTCGTAAGCGCGGTCTCCGGAGACGGCTACGACGCGGCGGCTCGTATGCGGAGCGAACGGGTCGCTAGCGCGTTCGGAGCGCTCGGCCTATCCATCCATATCGGATCGGGCGGCGTCACCGGCGCGTTCGGCGGCGGCGGCTACGACTTGGTCGGCGTCGGCGCGTCGATAGGAAAAGGCTTCGCGCTCGACGCCGCCCTGGGGCGCTACGCCTCGGAGCGGGGCTCGACGATAGCCGAGGCGCTCGAGACGGCCTACGGCTTCGGCGACCTGGCGGCCGAGGAGACGGTCTGGCGCCTCGTAACCGGCCGCGATGAGCTGAGGCTCGACGGCTTGGCAGGCAGGGCGTTAACCGTCGCCGGCGGCTCCGGCGGTCGTATCATTACCGTCAGCCCGTCGAACGGCGGCGGCGCCGCGGCCGCGCTCGACCTGGCCATAGGCCTGCAGCACGAGGCATGGCGCAACGGGATCGACGACGGGGCGATAGGACAGGCATGCGAGACGCTGAACGCCGCGACTGCCCATACTGAGCTGGCCATGCGACTGGCCGGCAGCTCCGAATACGGCGGCGCGATGGCCGCGCTGATGGGGCTCGACTCGACGTACCGGGCCGATATGGCCAGCTACTCGGGCGGCGGCTTCGCGTCGTACGTCGCCGAGGCCTACGATTCGATAGGGGACAACTGGAAGCTGACGATGGACGGCCGCCTCCTCAACGACGGTAGGGCGCGCGCCCTCGCGGAGATACTGAACGACGACGGCTCCCGAGGCTGGGTCGAGGTAGCCGGCAGCGGCGCGGAGGATTCGACCGCGGCCGCCCTCGTCGCGTACCTCGGGGAAGAGCGCGCCCTCGAGCTGTTCGGCGGCTCCGTCTACGACGTGTCCAGGTACGACGACCAGACCCTGCAGGACGTGCTCGGCCTCGACCCGGTCGATATAAAAGCCATGCGCCGCAGTCCCGGAGAGGCCGAGAGCGTCATAGCGCTAGCCGACGACGAGTCCAGGCGCCGGCTTATCGGAGAGGCGCTGATGAAGGACGCCGGCATAGTCTGGGACGCGTCGGCCCAGGGCGGCGCCGGCGCCTGGATAGGGGAGGGCGCAGGCCTCCGCCTTTGCGACGGCGAGATCCACGGTTCCGCCGCGCTGCGGTCGATAGGCGGCGGCGCGTACGAGCGCTATTCGATCACCTCCGAGGTCGAGCGAGGCTACGGGGCGTACGACGTTTGGAAGGACGGCGTCAAGGGCGGCCTCGAGGGGGGGACGAACCGGCTGAGCTATACCAAGTGGGACCTCGACTCGGGAGAGCAGCTCGCGACGCTCGTCGCCGGCGGCGTATGGAACACCGTCGATAACTCGTACGGGCAATTGAACGCCGCCGGTATCCCGATCGGCACCGACAAGCGCTACGCCATGTTCGACGGATCGGTGATCCAGGCGAACACCATCGCGCGCGGCTCGTTCGTATCGCGATGGTCGCTACTGGGATCCGAAAAATTCAAGGGACAGGACGTGATGATCCTGTCCGACGCGACGACCGTGGCAGGCGAGCGGCTCGACTCGGCAGGTCAGCGGGTCGGTCATCCCTACGACGAGCGCTGGCTGATACACAGCACGGATTACGGTTCGAGCGAATGGTTGCTTCGTTTTTAGATACACGCGAGAAGAGCCTAACTACTTCAAGGAACTAATGTCCCAGCTTAAGAGTTGGGGCTTGTACCAAGGTTACGCCATAGCCGGGACCCTATCCGATGAGTCTGACTTCGTCTACGGCGGCGGCTACAAGGAAGGGACATGGCAATGATCAGGATGGCGGCTTTGATGATGGCGTTCTGCGCCTCCGGCCTCGGGGCCCAGGGTTTCGTCGATGACGACTATCTGATACCGGTGGACCATTGTATGGGTCTGCCCGGCCTCGAACCATTCAGCTACGTGTATCCTGCCGATTATTTCCCGTTGCATGGGGTTTTCTATGGCGGTTATCTGATACTCGAAAGTAACGAACGTGAAAAACCTGATTCAATTATGATCTATAGTGATGGGGAAACCGCGGAAGATGGGTATAGGTATTATACGACTGGCATAGCTGAAGCCTTTGATCCCACCATAATCGTAAGCGGCGGTGATTCTCTGATAGTCGTCGAGCGTTGTATGTATGAGAAACCGGAAAAATATATTGCCGGGCCAGATTCTGACGGATCCGGCGTCTTCTTCGGCGGACCGGAACGTTTCAAGGACTATATACTGCAGGATTGGGATTCATACGGTATTGAATGGCGCGAATTCCGTCCCGGCGTCTGGGAAGACGGTATCGAGTCGATCGAGGCCTGGTCGACATTGACCGAGACGGTCAAGGGAGAAGCCGTTACGTACGGCGCCGACCGGCTGCGCTATCCGTTCTACAGCTTCATAGACGCAGAGCTGTGCTTCAATAACGCTGTTCTGGGCCGAGGGCGAGGCAGGCCCGGGCATAGGCGGGACGATGCGCGTGTCGTTCAATAGGCCGAGCGACCATGTAATGATCCTGAACGGCGCGGTCGACTTCGCCAGGCTCAACCTGTACAAGGACAACAACAGGCTCAAGCGCGTGCTCGTGCGCGCGGACGACGGATCGTTCGCGTTCGAGCACGTCTTCGACGACGTAGTCGCGTTCCATAAGATCCCGTTCCCGGCCGAGGCACGCGGCGTAACCATCACCATCCTCGAGGTCTACCCGGGCCGGCGCTGGGACGATACCTGCGTCACGGCCATCTACCTGAAGCAGCCGCCCCTGCGGCCGCGCTACGACTACGAGTCGACCATAGACGCGTATATGCGGCTCAACGGCTTCGACCGATTGATAGAGGAATACGAGCGCCGCCACGGCGGGGCCAAGCGGCACGCCTCCGCTACGTCGCGCGAGGCTACGACGCTCCAATAGCTCAGGGTGAAGTCGAGTCGGCGCGGGGCGGGCCTTGCCGCCGCGCGGCGTTCCGGCTAGGATGCGGCATGCGTTATTCATCGCGTCTCGGGCCGCGCGTCGAGGCGAACGCGTTCGCGCGGCTCCAGGCCGAGCTCGCGGGCCGGGGAGCCGTGCCGCTCAACATGTCTGACTCGAACCCGACGCGCCACGGGCTGTCGCCGAGCGGCGTCCTAGGCGCGCTGTCGGATCAGGGCTGCCTCGCGTACCGGCCCGACCCCCGCGGCCTCGAGTCCGCCCGCTCGGCGCTGGCCGGCCGTTTCGGCGGCGCGGCCTCGTCGTACTTCCTGTCGGCGAGCACCTCGGAAGCCTACGCCTGGCTCTTCAAGCTGCTGTGCGATCCGGGCGACGCGGTGCTCGTGCCGAAGCCGGGCTATCCCCTGTTCGACTCGCTCGCCGGCCTCGAGTCCGTCCGCGCCGCGCCGTATCGCCTAGAGTACCGCCACCCCGACGGATGGTACGTCGACCTCGATGACCTGAGGCGCGCCGCCAAGGCCTCGGAAGCCAAGGCCGTCGTACTGATCAACCCGAACAACCCGACCGGCTCGTATATACGCTCGGCGGAGCGGCGCGAGATCGTCGGGCTCTGCTCCGAGCTCGGCATGGCTATCATCGCCGACGAGGTGTTCTATCCGTACGCGCTCGAGGCCGACGATGATAGGGGCCGGCTCGCCGGCGAGGAGGCCTGCCTGACCTTCGCGCTCGACGGATTGTCGAAGCTGCTATGCCTGCCCCAGCTGAAGCTAGGCTGGATCCGGATATCGGGGCCGCGACGAGACGCCGAAGAGGCCGCTACGAGGCTCGAGCTGATCGCCGATACCTACCTGTCCGCGGGCGCGCCGGCGATGAACGCGCTGCCGCGCCTGCTGCCGGGCGCCGACGCCTTCGTCGGCGCGGTCCGCGGGCGCCTGGTCTCCAACCTGGCCGCCGCCCGCGCCGTCTTCGACGGCGTCGGCTCGCCGTATCGGGCGCTCCGCTGCGACGGCGGCTGGACAGCGCTGCTCGAATTCCCCCGTTACCGGGGCGAGGAGCGTACGATCCTGGGCCTGCTCGAGCGGGCGTCGGTCGCGGTCCAGCCGGGCTATTTCTTCGACATGGAGCGGGACGGCTACCTGGCCCTCAGCCTGATACTCGAGCCCGAGGCCTTCGTAGACGGCGCAAGCCGGATACGGAACTACATAGACTCGACCGGCTCGTGACGGATTCTACGTTTAGAATTATATCCTCGGCTTGTCCTATCCGCACGCCGGGTAGTATCGTGTAACTGAAATACAGCAAGGAGGCGACATGTCCGCGAAGCTGTTGGACGGTAAGAAGCTGGCGGAGGAGGTCCGCGTCGGGCTAGGGCCGAGGGTGCGCGCGCTGGCGGAGCTGGGCGTGGTGCCGGGACTGGCCGTGCTGCTCGTCGGGGAGGACCCGGCCAGCGTGTCGTACGTCACGGCCAAGGAGAAGGCCTGCGCCGATCTCGGCATGCGTAGCACCGAGGTCCGCCTCCCGGCGACGGCCGGGGAGGACGAAATACTGGCCGTCGTCCGCCGGTTCAACGCCGACCCGTCGGTCCACGGCGTCCTGGTCCAGCTGCCGCTCCCCGAGGGCGTCTCCGAGGCGAGGGTCATAGAGGAGATCTCGCCGGAGAAGGACGTCGACGGCTTCACGCCGGTGAACGTCGGACGCATGGTCATAGGCGAGCCGTGCTTCCTGCCGTGCACTCCCCACGGCGTGCTTAAGCTGATCGAGGTTTCGGGTATCCGGACCGCCGGCGCCCACGCCGTGGTCGTCGGCAGGTCGAATATCGTAGGGAAGCCGCTGGCGACGCTCCTGGCCAGGAAATCGGTGAACGCGACCGTGACGGTATGCCATACCGGCACCCGCGACCTCGCCGAGCATACGCGGCGCGCCGATATCCTGATAGCCTGCGCCGGCACGCCCGAGCTCATCAAGGCCGACATGGTCAAGCCCGGCGCCTGCGTCATAGACGTCGGCGTCAACCGGGTCGACGACCCGAGCAGGGCTAAGGGCTGGCGGCTCGTCGGCGACGTCGACTTCGACGCCGTCAAGGAGGTGGCCGGCTCGATTACCCCGGTGCCCGGCGGCGTAGGGCCGATGACCATAACGATGCTCCTGTACAATACGGTCGAGTCCGCCGAACGGGCTCGCGCGCGGGCATGAGCGGCGCCGCTAAGGAGGCGTCGCCGATGGTCGACGTGCAGAGCATGCGCGACGAGCGCTGCATCCCCATACGCAAGGTCGGCGTCAAGGGCGTCCGATACCCTATCACCGTGCTGGACCGGGCGAACTCCATCCAGCATACGACGGCCACGGTCAACCTGTTCGTCGACCTGCCGCACCACTACAAGGGCACCCATATGAGCCGCTTCATAGAGGTGTTCAACGAGCACAGGCGGGACCTGTCGATGCCGCGCTTCCTGGCCATGCTCGACGAGCTGCGGGACGCGCTCGACGCGGAGACCGCGTACTGCGACATGCATTTCCCGTACTTCATCGAGAAGAAGGCGCCGGTATCCGGGCAGCCGGGCATGATGAGCTACGACTGCTCGTACGAGGGCTCGTCGTCGGCGGGGGAGCGCGAGTTCTGGGTCTCGGTCCAGGTGCCGGTCCAGACCGTCTGCCCCTGCTCCAAGGCCATAAGCGAGTACGGCGCCCATAACCAGCGCGGCCTCGTCAAGGTCCGCGTCAAGCTCGGGCCGTTCTTCTGGATAGAGGACCTCGTCGCCATAGTCGAGCGGTCGGCGTCCAGCGACGTGTACACGCTGCTCAAGCGCGAGGACGAGAAGTACGTGACCGAGCGCTCGTTCGAGCGCCCGATGTTCGTGGAGGACGTCGTGCGCGAGGTGCACGGCGGCCTCTCGGCGCTGGGCATCTTCCCCAAGTTCAGCGTCGAGGCCGAGAATTTCGAGAGCATCCATAACCACTCGGCCTACGCCTACGCCGAGTACCCGCTGGGCCAGTAGCGGCGCCTTCTTTACCGGCCGGCCTCTTTTAGGTATATTCCTATGGGGCGCCGCCGGCGTAGCTACGCGAAGCCGCTCGCCGTACGGGAGCGACGAGGCGACGGCCGAACACAAGGAGGACTCGATGGGCGATTACTATCCGGTCGACGCGGGCGAGGTCCGCAAGAACGGTATGCGCGGCGTCATCTCGACGGGCGCTGGGATCGGCTTGATGCTGTTCAATTCTCTGCTCAACATCCCGGTGGTGGGATGGATCCTGGGCGGCGGCCTGGTCGTGCTCGGGATCATGGGCCTCGTGGGACGGACCCGCACCGATAAGACGACCGGTACGGTCATGATGGCCGCCGGCGCGCTCGGCATAGCCTCGTTCGTGCTCAAGGGCTTCACCGGCTTCATCCTCGGCGCCGCCGGCGTCGGCTTGGTCGGATTCGGGGTCTATAACCTGTTCAAGTTCGTCAAGGGGCTCAAGTCGAGGGGCTAGGCTCCGTCGCGACTCTGGCCTCTACGCGGGCGGCCGCTCAGTCGGCCGCCCGATCCGTATCCGGGGAGATCATGCGCTTTTTCATAGAGACCTACGGTTGCCAGATGAACAAGGCCGAGTCGGCGTCGTTCAACCTTCAGTTCCTAGAGAGGGCCTGGGAGCCGGCGGCGTCGGCCGAGGAGGCCGACCTCGTGCTGATCAATACCTGCTCGGTGCGCATCACCGCAGAGAACCGAGCCTGGGGGCGTATAGCCCATTACGCGGCGATGAAGCGCGAGCGCGATTTCACGCTGGTCGTCACCGGCTGCATGGCCGAGCGGCTCAGGGATCGCATGCGTGAGCGCGAGCCGAGGATAGACTACGTGCTCGGCAACTTCCAGAAGTCGGCGTTCGGGCTCCTGCTCGACTCCGTGGCCGCCGGCAAGCGCCTCGAGGCGATCGAGGAGTCGCCCGCGTTCGCCTTCATGGGCTCGCACCGCGAGCCCGGCTCGTTCAGCTCCTTCGTCCCGATCATGCACGGCTGCGATAACTTCTGCTCGTACTGCATCGTCCCCTACGTCCGGGGGCGGGAGGTATCGCGCGACCCCGAGTCCATAGCCGCCGAGATCGGGTCGGCCGCCGCGGCCGGCGTGCGCGAGATAACGCTGCTCGGACAGAACGTCAATTCGTACCGATGGGTCGGCGCGGACGGCGAGCTGGATTTCGCCGGCCTCCTTAAGGCTATCGCGCCGGCCGCCAGGTCGGCCGGCATAGGGCGCGTCCGCTTCGTCTCGAGCCACCCCAAGGACCTGTCCGACGCGACGATAGGGGCGATCGCCTCCGACGACGTATTCGCCAGGCACATCCACCTGTGCGTCCAGCACGGCTCCGACCGCGTGCTAGCGGCGATGAACCGCAAGTACACGCGCGAGTCCTATATGGCCTTGGCGGATCGTATCCGCTCGCGTATATCGGGCGTCACCCTTTCGACCGATATTCTGATAGGGTTCCCCGGAGAGACCGACGAGGACGTCGAGGATACCATCGAGCTGATGCGCGAGCTGCGCTTCGCCTACGCCTTCATGTACTACTACAACCCGCGCGAGGGCACGCCCGCCGCGGTCATGCCGGGGCAGATCCCGGTAGCCGTCAAGAAAGCCAGGCTGGCCCGCGTCATAGAGGCGCAGAAGGCTATAACGAGGAGCGTCATGGACGGCATGCTGGGATCGGAAGCCGTCGTGCTCGTCGAGGGCGTATCGAAGCGCAGGCGCGACGAGGTGCTCGCGCGCACCGACCAGGACATGATGGTCGTCTTCCCGGCGGCGTCCGATCGCATCGGCTCGTTCGCGAGGGTACGGCTCGACTCGATACGAGGAAATACGTTCAAGGCCGTGGAGGTGCGATGATGCCCTGGAAATTGCTGGCTTTCATAGCGGTGATGGCGATAGTCCTCGTGTTCATAGGGTTCAACCTGGACAATCGCTGCGATATATCGCTGGTGTTCGTCACCTTCCCGGCGGTACCGGTGGTCATCACCATCCTGGTAACCTACATCCTCGGGCTCCTGTCGGCCCTAGTCCTGTCGATAGGCAGGCGCCCGTCGTCGTCGAGGCGCCGGGCCGCGCCCAGGCCGGCCGCGCCCGCCGTATCCGATCGGCCGGAGCGGCTCGACGCCGAGGCGCCGTTCAAGCCGACGGCCGCTCCCGAGGCCGGAGACGCGCCGGCCGGGGAGCCCGGCCCGAGGCGCGCCGCGAAGGGAAAGAAGAGGGGCTGAGCCCGTGCCGCGCTACTCCCGCCACGCTATAGCGCTTCTGTCGATGGTCCTCATGACGACGGCCCCGCGCGGCGCCGGCTGCCAGGCCCCCGAGGCGGCGGCCGCGCTCGGGCGCCTGGCCGCGATGGCGTCGGCCCCCGACTTGGCTGCGCGAGCCCGCGTCGAATCCGAGAAGCTGAGCCGACTGGACGACGTAGCCTGGCTAGCCGGCGAACTGGCCGCCAAGGCTACGGTACCGTCGCAGCGCGGGGCCCTGCTCGTCGAGCGGGCCTCGGCGCTCGAGCTGCTCGGGCGCTACGGCGAGGCCTCGGCCGTATGGGAGGCCGCCGCCGTCGCGGCGCCCGGCCCGGCGGACGCGGGGCGCCTCCTCGCGGCCGCCGCGTGCGCCCTCGCCGCCGGCGACGCCGATTCCGCCGCCGCCCTCGCCAAGGCGGTGGGATTCGCCGCGCCCGAGCCGCGGACCGCGGACATAGCCCGCCTGGTATCGGGCTGGGCCGCCCTTTCGAGGGGCGATCGCGCGGCGGCCGCCGGCATAGCCGACTCGATCCTGGCGCGACCTTCGACCTTGGAGGCCGCCGCCCTGATGCTGGCTCGCGAGGCCGCCGAGGGCGAGGCCGCCCAGGCGTACGAATCGAGGCTCGAGGCCATGGGCTCGCGTCCAGAGTCCGGCTCTTCGGCCGTCGCGATGCTGTCCCTCGCGTCTCGCGCGATCGTCTCCGGGACGGTCGTAGCCGCGGAGAGGGCCGACGTCACGGTCGCGGCGACGCCTCCTGCGGAGGCGACGTCTCCTGCGGAGGCGACGTCCGGTACGGAGGCGGCACGGAAGGCCCTATACCAGGTAGGGGCGTTCAGGGACCGGGCTAACGCAGACGCCCTCGTCACGAGGCTCGCCGGGCTCGGCGTAACGGCGAACGCGTCGAAGAAGGCCGATACCGGGTTGTACGTGGTCGTCGCCGAAGGAGGGGCCGATCCGGAACGGACGGTGCTTATCCTCAAGGACGCCGGC
>QKAK01000039.1 GCA_003247225.1 Spirochaetota bacterium
CGGAGATGATCTGCAGGCGCTTCATCGCCAGCTCCGACAGGGCGCGCCCGTCCGGGTAGAACAGGTACGCGTAGGCGAGCCGGTCCGAGCGCCCCACCCGCCCGCGCAGCTGGTACAGCTGGCTGATGCCGTAGATGTCCGCCCGGTCGATGATGATGGTGTTGACGTTCGGGATGTCTATGCCGTTCTCGATGATCGTCGTGGACACGAGCACGTGGAAGCCTCGGTGGATGAAGCGGTGCATGATGTCCTCGAGCTCGCGCGCGTCCATCTGCCCGTGGGCCTTCTCGACCATCACCTCGGGCACGAGGCGCTGGATGAAGGCCATCGTGTCGTCGAGGCTCTGCACGCGGTTATGGAGGAAGAACACCTGGCCGTCGCGCTCGACCTCCCGCCGTATCGCCTTGGCGATCAGGTCCGGCTGGAACTCGTCGACCACCGTCTGGATCGGGTGGCGGTTGTTCGGCGGGGTCGTCAGCACCGACAGGTCCCTGATCTTCAGCATCGACATGTGCAGGGTCCTCGGTATCGGCGTCGCCGTCAGCGTCAGGCAGTCGACGTTGGCCCGCATCTCCTTGAGGCGCTCCTTGTCCTTGACGCCGAATCGCTGCTCCTCGTCGACGATCAAGAGGCCGAGGTCCTTGAACGCCACGTCCTTCTGCAGGATGCGGTGGGTGCCGACGAGCACGTCTATAGAGCCCTCGGCGACGCCGGACAGCGTCTTCTTCTGCTCCTTGCGGTCGACGAAGCGCGACATCATGCCGAAGCGCACCGGCAGGCCGCGGAAGCGGTCCTGGCAGTTCTCGTAGTGCTGCTCGGCGAGTATCGTCGTCGGCGCTAGGAAGGCGACCTGCTTGCCGCCCATCACCGCCTTGAACGCGGCCCGCATCGCTATCTCGGTCTTGCCGTAGCCGACGTCGCCGCAGACGAGCCGGTCCATCGGTCGCTCGCTCTCCATGTCGCGCTTGACGTCGTCGATGCACGACAGCTGGTCGACCGTCTCCTCGTAGGGGAAGGCGGCCTCGAACGCGACCTGCCACTCGCCGTCGGGCGGGAACGCGAAGCCGCGGGCGAGCTTGCGCCTCGAGTAGATGCGTATCAGCCGCTCGGCAAGGTCCTCGACGGACTTCTTGACCTTGTTCTTGCGGTTCTCCCAGGACTTGGAGCCGAGCCGGTCCATCCGCGGCTCGTCGCCCTCGTTGCCGATGTAGCGCTGGACCAGGTTCGACTGCTCGATCGGTACGAAGACGCTCTCCTCGTCGGCGTACTCTATCTTGACGTAGTCGCGGTCGTGGCCGAGCACCTTGACGCGCTCGATGCCTACGAAGCGGCCGATGCCGTAATTGACGTGCACGACGAAATCGCCCGGGTTCAGCTCGACGAAGGTGTCGATCACCTTCGACCGTACGCTCTTGAGCGACTTTGGGGCGCGCTTCCGGCGCCCGAAGATCTCGCCCTCGTGCACGAAGGCCAGCTTCGCCGACGGCACGGAGAAGCCGGCCGACAGCCCGCTCGGATGCACGGCCACCTCGTCGCGCGCGATCAGCGATGCGATGCGCTCCGCCTGCACCGCGTTCTCGGCGAACACGCGCACCTCGTAGCCGGCGCGCAGTAGCGAGTCGAGCTCGTCGCGGAAGTAGTTGACGTTGCCGAAGAACGACCGCGGCGGCTCGGAGCCGAAGGCGAGCCTGTCGCCGGCCGACTCGTCCTTGAGCGCCCAGCCGGAGACGACCCTGGGCAGGTCGGCGATCTCGCGCTCGAAGTCGACGAGCACCGCCTCGGGCGGAGGCACCGGCCCCTCGAGCAGGGCCTTGCGGTACAGGCCGCCGTACTCGCGCTTGACCGCCTCGCTCTGGCCCAGGAGGCGTTCCCGCTCGAGCAGCACGACGACGTCGTCTGGCCCGAGGTAGCCGAACAGGCTCGACGGGCCGCCGAAGGCGAGCGGGTACAGGATCTCCTCGCCCTTGGCCTCGCCGAGCTCGGTCAGCGACTCGACGACGGACGCTATGGCCAGCGATCGGTCCTCGCCGGCCGGCCCGGGGCAGGCCGCCAGGGCCTCCCCTACGCGTGCCGCGAGCTCGGGGGTCCAGACGCACTCGCGCGACGGCCGGAGCAGCACCGTGCCGGGCCGCTCCGGGTCGGAAGCCTGCGACACCGGCTCGAACCTGCGGATCTCCTCGACCTCGTCGTACTCGAAGACTATGCGGAGCGCCGTCTCGTCGCCGGGCATGTAGACGTCGAGCACCTCGCCGCGCAGGGCGAACTCGCCGGGCAGGCTCACGCGCGGCACGCGCAGGTAGCCCCAGGCCGCTAGCCGGTCGGCCAGCGCGCCGGCGTCTATCTCGTCGCCCTTGCGTACCCGGAAGAGCCCCCGCTCGAAGACCGAGCGCGGCGGCACCGGCGTCATCGCGGCCCGCTGGCCCATCACGACGACGCGCGGCCCGTGGTCGTCGAGCACCGCCGCGAGGGCCGCGGCCCGCTGGCCGAAGGCGGCCGAGCGCGGCTCGACCGGGCGGTACGCCGCGGCGCTCCACCAGGGGAACACCATCGCGTCGGCGCCGGCGGCGCGGCAGTCGTCGGCGAAGGCCTCCGCCTCGGCGTCGGTCGGCGTCACGACGAAGTAGCGCCGCGACCCGGCGCTCCGGCGGGCCGCCTCGGCGGTTATCAGCGCGGCGAGCGGCTGCTCCAGCTCGGAGCAGTCGACCGGGAAGAAGCCGCCGTCGATGCGCCCGAGGGCCTCGGCGACCGGCGGATGCCCGGCGAGTCGTTTGGATATCGTTTCAAGCCGTAAGGAGTTCATGTAAATCGTCCGATATTTGAAGGAGGATAGCGCGCCGACCATAGTACACGAATCGCGGCGGCGCGCACAAGGAGACGCAGCAGTGCATCCGAATCGAGGCGTCTTGGCCGCGCTGGTCGCCGCCCTATGCCTGAGCGCCGCGGCCGCCCAGGCCGAACTTACCATAAGCTTCTTCGACAAGGCGGTCTACACGCCGGGCTCCGACGTCTACGTGAAGGTGACCGTCCGTAACGGCTCCCCGTCGACCTGGCGCTTCAAGCTGGCCGACGAGAAGCGCCTGTCGGTCGGCTTCGAGGTCCGTTCCCTGGCTAACCGCAGGCTCGAGGCGAGCGACTCCTGGAAACGGGCGATGTCGTCGAGCTCGCCCGCCTACTACCGCGAGCTGGCCATCCAGCCCGGCGAGGAATACTCCTTCGTCGAGAACGTCGCCGACTACGTGGCCCTGTCC
This sequence comes from Spirochaetota bacterium, assembly GCA_003247225.1. Taxonomy (GTDB): domain Bacteria; phylum Spirochaetota; class Spirochaetia; order Treponematales; family UBA12059; genus SZUA-370. The sequence goes on from QKAK01000039.1 coordinate 3,249, forward strand.
GAGCCCGGCGCCTTCTTCGTCACCTGCACCCTCTACCCCGAGCTGACCGGCAGGACCGCCGAGTCGTCGGCCGTACGATCGAACGCGCTATCCCTGTCGATCAGGCCGGGCGCCCCGACGCCGGCCGTGGCCGAGACGTTCGCGGCGGGCACGGCCGAGATCCTCAAGGCCGAGCGCGTCGGCCCCGACGAGGTCGTCGCGAGGACCATACGGGCCAGGCAGAAGGGCAGATGGAACGAGTTCTTCCTATACATCGACGTGGAGAGCCTCCTCAAGGCCAATAGCGACAAGAGCCGGTCCTACGACCGCGAGTCGGACGACGGGCGGCGGCGCATGATCGAGGCGTACAAGGCCGACCTGATGGCCAGCGTCGTGGACGCCGACATCGTCGTCGTGCCGAGCTCCTTCGAGATACTCGAGACGCGCTACGGCGCCTCGTACGGCACGGTCCGGGTAACGCAGAAATTCGACTACGACGGCTTTAAGATTATTAAGGAATACACCTACGAGCTGGAGCGCCGCGACGATATCTGGTATATAGTGGCGTACACCGTACGGAACAAGGGTACCGAATGAAGGCTCTCATCGTCGTCCAGGACGACGCCGTGGCCGAGGTGGTCAGCTTCTACCTGCAGCCCCTCGGCCTGGACATCATCCATTACCGGGATCCCATCAAGGCCCTGGACAACCTCGACGAGATCATGCCCGACGCGGTGATAATGAGCGCCCGGGACTTCCCGCGGCACTGGAAGGCCATCGTCGTCGGGCTACGCTCGTCGAGGCCGAAGTCGGCCTGCGCCGTCATCCTGCTCAAGGGCGACTACTTCCCGTTCGAGGAGGCCGCCAAGGCCGCCTACCTCGGCGTGAACGGCGTCGTCAAGGAGGACCTCTCGGACAAGGCCGAGCTCGACCGCTTCCAGCAGCTGCTCAAGCGATACGTCGAGGTGGACGACGCCAGGGTCTCCGACCGGCACGCGCCGGGCCCGTGGGACCGGCTCGGCTTCATCTTCTGCCATCCCGAGACGAACCAGCCGATAGCCGGCGCGATCGAGACCATATCCAGCTCCGGCCTCTCGTTCATACCCGAGACGAGCGCGGCCGTCAGCGACATGGAACCCGGCGTCGTGCTCGAGGAGGCGTCGCTCCGCCTCGACAGGGACATCCTGTCGCTGCGCTGCAAGCTGATGCGCAACGGCCCGGTCATGGCCTTCTCGTTCGAGGGGTGCGAGCCGGAGCGCGACGCCATCGCCGAGTACATCGCCGGGCGGGCGGAACGCGAGATCAAGGCCCTGTTGAATCGTTGAGGCACTGGTGCTATTATGCCGACATGAATGTCAATGCACCATGCGACCAACAGCGAATCTCGGACTTCGCTAAGAAGCTGAAGGCGGTCGGTCATCCTATCAGGCTCAGGTTGCTATGCCTCATAGCCCGCGAACAGGATCCGTGCGTATCGGACCTCTGGCAGTGCCTCGAGCAGCCGCAGCCGGTGATCTCGCAGCACCTGGCCATACTGAAGCAGGCCGGGATCGTCAGCGCCGAGGTCCAGAAGACCAAGCGCGTCTACTCGATAAGCGATCCGTTCATCAGCGACATGATCAGGAAGATGATAGCCGAGGCCTGATAGGATCAGGGCAGGCCCCTCCGCACCGCCGAGCGAGGATCGCTCAGCCGTATCGCGGCCTTCGCCGAGAGCGGGGCCGTATCCCGATCCGCTATTACCCGCCACAGCATCAGCGCCGGGGCCCTGGCGCCGGCTACGTACAGCGCGTCCGCCAGCGTGAACAGGCTAGCCTCGAAGCCCGTCTCGTCCAGGTAGGCCTCGACGTCCTTCCTGGAGCCGGCCCTCGCCATGAAGTCCCGCAGGTCCGTCCACGAGTAATCGCCGTCCTTCGCCTTGAGCATGGCTATCGCCTTCGATAGCACCATGTTGACGGCAATCGCCGCGTGCATCGGGGCGGCGGCCCTTCCCCGCTCCAGGTAATACGCCGCCAGGGCGGCGTGGGCCGACCTCGAGTACGAGTCGTCGAGCCGGTACAGCGTCATGAAACGATTGAAGCCCTGCTCCGCCAGCGTCGCCATCATCGCGTCCACCAGGTACCGGTCGACGCCGGCGTCGAGGCCGTCGACGATGCGCGTCATCACGTTCTCCCACGCGACGTACTCCGACCTGGCCTCGTACAGCTCGGCCATCGCGTAGAGTATCGTGTCGGCCTCTCCGGGTATCTCCAGGGACTCCCTCATCCCGTAGGCGCGCTCGTACTGGAGCTCGGCGAGGGAGAGTTCCCCCTCGATGAAGAACAGCCGGCCCTTCCAGTACTCCGCCTCCGGATAGAGCGCGAGGAGGCGCACGCGCTCCCGCAGCCGCTCGACCGAGTCGCCCAGCTCGCCGAGGGACCGGTACTCGTTCACCAGCAGGAGCACCTCGACGAAGGCGCGGTGGCTGTCCGATATGCGCTCGCGGCGCAGGTCCTCGAGCAGGCCGCTATCGCCCGGCCGGCGCCCGGCCGCGAGCCTCGCGTAGTCCCGCTGGATGAAGTCCTCGAGCGCGAACGACGATAGCACCGCCGTTATGGAGTCGCCGGCCTCGAGCGCCGCCTTGGACGCGAGCCCCTGGTCGAGCCGCGCGGCCGCGGACGCGAAGGCGTCTCGCCGTATCGTCAGCGCGCGGTCGAAGTACACGAGCGCCGCCCCGAAATCCTTCTCGGCGTACGCCCGCTTGCCCAGCTCCAGGCTCAGCCAAGCCGGCTGGGACGACTGAGCCGCGGCCGGGGCGGCCGACGCGAGGATGACGATGAGCGCCGCCGCGGCGACGCGTAGTCCTTTGGTCATAATCGGGCGAGTTCCTCCCCGAATACAGTATCGGCGTCTTCCGGCGCGCACGTTCGCGTTATTTCGCCCTTGCGGAACACCATGACCTTATCGCCCGCCCCGGTGATGCCTATATCCGCGTGCCTGGCCTCCCCCGGGCCGTTGACGACGCAGCCCATGACCGCGACCGTGATCGGCTTCCTGATCGAGTAGATGCGCTCGCGCCAGCGCTCCGTGAACGCGTGCGTGTCGAAGCCCGCCCGCCCGCAGCGCGGGCACGAGACGATGTCGGCGCTCCTGCGCGAGCCGGTCGCCAGCGCTACCAGCTCGACGCCCGCCAGCACCTCGTTCGACGGGTCGTCCGACAGCGAGACGCGTATCGTGTCGCCGACGCCGTCGAGCAGCAGCGGGTATATCGCCGCTGCGCTGCGCACGCAGCCCTGCACGAGCGGCCCCGCCTCGGTAACGCCTATATGGAGCGGGATATCGTACTTAGCCGCGAACAGCCGGTTGGCGCGCACCGTCTCCTCGACGCCGGAGGCCTTCATCGATACGATGACGTCGCGGAAGCCGAGCCCGTCGAGCGCGGCCACCTCGCGCTCGGCCGCCGCGACGATGGCCTTGCCGCGATCGGGCTCGTCCCGCAGGTCGGCGGGCAGGCTGCCGGCGTTAACGCCTATCCGTATCGGCACGCCCTTGTCGGCTGCCTTCGCCGCTACCTCGCGCAGCTTCCACGGCTCACCCAGGTTACCCGGGTTGACGCGTATCTTTGCTATCGGGAAATCGAGGCAGCGCAGCGCTATGCGCCAGTCGAAGTGTATATCGGCGACGAGCGGCAGGTCGACCATCGACGCTAGGGCGCCGAGCAGCTCCGCCTGGTCCAGGTCCGGCGTCGAGAATCGCAGGATATCGCAGCCGAGCGTCTCGAGGCCGCGGACGCCGTCCGCGACCGCCTCGAGCCCCCCGGAGCGCAGGGGCGCCTTCCACATCGTCTGCACCGACGGCCTATGGCCGCCGCCGACTATGACGCGCCCGACCTTTACGGGCCTTGTATTGCTTGCCATACCGGCCATTATACAGAGATCCGGCGACGAGGCACAGAGGGCGGGCGATACGATGACCGTACGGCTCCCATACGGCCGCCCGGCGAGGCCGCGCTCGTCATAAGGTTGCGCAGAGTACGCCGCTATGAGAAACTGCAGCCTTTCACGGTCTACGACCTATCACACCATGCAGGCGGTACTAATGAGGAAGCTCCACGCCCTGAACCTGATCCTGGCGCTGACGCTGCTACCCGGCCTGGCCTCGGCCATGTCGTCCCCGGAGCGGCATACCCGCCGCTGGACTCCCGAAGAGATAGAGGGACGCCTCCAGCGGATAGACTATTACGACGAGAAGGCCTACGTCGCCTTGCTCGAGCGGGTCATCGCCGAGGATCCCCGCCGGGAGAACCTCGACGCGATACTGAACAGCAGGCATTTCCGCAAGGCCGGCGATCATTTCACGACGCTGGTGCGGGCGGGCGTGGATCGAGCGGCGTTCGAGGCCGTCCTGGATAGCCACGTGTTCAGCCGCTGGGTAGACGAGCGCTCGGCCTTGCTGGATCTATCGGCCCTGACCGCGGCCCCCGGGTACGCTCGCGAGTACGGCCCCGCGGTGGAGGCGACCATCACGAGGCGCTGCGGCGGCTCGATGGCCGATTTCTTCCTCGCCGACGGCGGGAGAGCCTTCGCCGACTTCCTCCTCGCGAGCGAGCTCAGGAAGGACCCAGCGCCCTTCTACCGCTACGTCAGCGACGTGGCCATCGCCGACCTGCCGGCGTTCATATCCGAGCATCGCCGGCTCCCCAACCTGTACGAGGCCTACTTCGAGTCGGGCGACACGGGAGGCGTATCCGCGCTCATGGAGCTCGGCTTCCCGCTCGAGCTGTACGCCAATTACTCGGCGTCGTGGTATACCATGGCCGCGTGCCCCTCGTCCGGCCCGGCCGGAGCCATGCTGCTAGCGGCCCTGGACGAGCTGTTCTCGTCGCCGGCGGACGAGAGGGGGACGAACGCCAGGAAGGCCGCCCTCCGAGCGACCTCACGGAACCCCGACCCGGGAGTAGGCGCCTACGCCCTCGAGGGCGCCGTCAGCGGCGGACATCGCCGCGACGTCGCCGTGGACGGGGCGTCGATCGCGCTCATGGACTACCTGGTCGGCGAGATCATGAAGGACATGGACGAAGGCTCGCTCCCCGGAACGGCGCTACTCGACCTCATGTCCTACCCGGTGGTATCGAGCCGTCCGGACGTCGCGGCGGAGATCCTCGTCTCGGCCGCGGGCCGCTCGTACCCGCTGCTTCCGCGGCTCATGGACGCCGCCGCTCGGGTAGGCGGGGCGGCCGCGCTGCCCGTCCGCGTACTGACCTCGTACCCGCCCTTCACCGCGTGGGATTCGTCGGTTCCATACGACCGGCTGGGCGAGATACTCTCGGTATACGAAGGGCGAGTCGGCGGGAGATTCCTCGAGGGCGTCGCGGTGCCCGTCGGCTCGGTCTTTACCGCCGCGCACCGCGACGGTACGCTCGGCGCCCTGGCCTACGCGGACCGGCTGGTAGCGGCGGGCGCGACCCTCGTCGCGTCTTCCGGAAGCTCGATGGAATTCGCGGCCTCTTCATATATTTTCTCCATGGGCTACTACCGCACCCATGACGCCAGGCCGGACGCGGCCACGCTCGAATTCATACTGGGCCTGGCTAGGACGCCCGAAGAGAAGGCGGCATCGGCCCGGCGCGCCATGACCGAGTACGCCGCGCTCACCCGCGGCGAAGGGATGGACCCGGCGATCCTCGACATGCTCGTCGCGCGCGGAGCGAAGGTCGACGGCTCGGTATTGTATACGCTGGTAAAGAATAGGACGGCCGAGGAGACGCTGCGCTCGATCATGGCCGGCGCCGACGGCGGCATCGACGTCAACTTCTCCCATCGGAACGCCAGCGTCCTAGTCGCGGCGCTCGAGGGCGGCTATTCAGACGAATTCATCGGAACGCTCCTTGCCGCCGGAGCCGACCCGTCATGGGCGCCGGGATCGGAGGCCGACCGGGACGACTTCGTGGCGTTCTATCGGCAGGAGCTGCCCATAGGCGGGCTGTACCCGGACATGGTTCCAGGAGGCTCGCCGGTACGGGTCGGCCCCGATCTGTGGGTGGCCGGCGACGACCGCCGTCCATGGAACGAGGACGGCCGGCTCATCGCCGAATTCGGAGACTATCAAGGCTCCGACGACCCGAGGTCGGCCCTCGTCGTCGCCATGCGCTCAAGGCGATCGCCGGCCATCGTACGAGCGCTCGTCGACGCGGGGGCCCGGGCGAGCGACGCCGACTACCTCGGGTTCAACGCCCTGGACTACGCGATACTCTACTACGGCGTCGACGTAGCGCGATACCTCGCCGCGTCGGCTCCCGAGCCGGACGACCCGGGCTTCAGGCCGAACGCGTTCGGCTATACGCCGCTTATGACGGCGATGTACGCCGGCGACGACGAGACGGTCCTCTACTTCCTACGCCGCCGGGAGCGGCCCGGCGTCGACGCCGTATCGGCCGACGGGAACACGGCCCTGACCATAGCCGTCTGGTGCGAACGGAGCCCGGACATCGTCGCCGCGCTGCTCGACCTGGGCGCCGACCCGCTTCGGCCGAACGGCCTCGGCTTCACGCCCTACGGCATCGCCCGCTACCGGGCCGATACGGCCCGCCTCGCCCTGCTCGAGCCGCTGATCCCGGCGGATATCCTGGACCTCTACGCCGCGGCCGAAAGCCCGGCGAGCGAAGGCGCCTCCGAAGGAGGGTCCCGGGGCGTCGCGGCCGACGGCCCTGAACGGACGGACGCCTCGGACGGTACGCGGACGCCGGTCGGCGCCCAGGAGAAACCGGATGCGCCGTCCGCCGTCGAGGTCCTCCGCCTGTCGCGCGAGCTGTTCTTCAGGAACTACGACGTGAAATTCTTCTAGCGCCGGTCGGCGGGTCGGATACCGAGGCCGGCGGGGCTCCGCCGCCTTGGATCCGAAGGCGGCGTACGGCGCCTAAAAAAGACGCGGCGCGCCTGGGCAGGTCGCCCGGCGCGCCGCGTATCGACGGGGCGAGGCGCCCCGGCTAGGATCAGATCGCGCCGAAGGTGAAGGCCATCACGAACAGCGCTACGGTCTCGCAGAGGCCGACGACGGTGATGTACTGGCCGAAGCCCTTGCCCGTCTCGCCGAACGCGTCCGACGAGGCCGCGCCGGCCTTGCCCTGGGCGATCGCGGACAGCGCCATCGCGAGGCCGCCGATCACGCCGGCGCCGAGCAGGAGCGCGGGGTCCTTGGTCGAGACGGCCATGCGCTGCATCAGGATGAAGCCGTAGATCGTCTGCGTCAGCGGCGCTCCGGCGAACACCACGAGGAGGAACGACGCGGGCTTGTTAGCCATGTAGTTGCGCTTCCAGGCCCCGATGGCGGCCTGTCCGGCGGTGCCGATGCCGATCGCCGAGCCTATGGCCGCGATCCCGAGAACGGCCGCGACGCCGATCATACCCATATTCATGAGATGCTCCTTTCCATGTCGGTCCGTTCTGCCTGAACGGTATCCCTGAACGGTTCGTATTTATAGCCGGACCACTCCATGCCGAGGTGGCCCGAGAACTCCAGTACGTTGAGCCGTACGCCGTGCACGATGACGGACAGCACGCTCATGATGATGTTGAGGCCGTGCCCGAACACGAGCAGGGCTATGCCGGCGGCGAACATGATCGCCTTGCCGAACATCGGCCCGGCCATGTTGTTTACGGTCTGGCTGATCGCGAGCCCCGCGAGGCCCACGGCCCAGAGCCTGATATACGAGACGATGTCGGCGAAGATGTTGACGACGCCGAGGAACACCGAGACGATGTTCGCCATGCTGGCGAGCACGCTCTTGCCGAGCGCCGAGAAGAAGTTGCCGCCGCCCTCGTAGTTGGCGAACATGAAGTTGAGGACGAAGCCCGCCCCTATCGAGATCAGCGACCACGTCGGTATCGGGTGCTGCGTCGAGCTGATCACGAGGTTGAGCACGACGAAGAACATGCCGGCGACCATCGCGAACTGGCCGAGCTGCCCGATGAACTTGAGCGACGGGAAGTCCCTGCGGATGTTCATCAGGTGGGCGATGGACAGGTGCACGAGGCCGAGCATGAAGCAGAACACCTTGACGTTATTGCCCGAGTCGGGATTCGCGTTCGATACCCAGTACACCGATAGCGCCTTGAGCGCGCCGGGGACCCGCTCCGGCGGCAGGCCGAACCAGCTCATCGTCAGGGCTCCCCAGACGACGGTCGTAGCCGCGAGCACCAGGAGGAGCCGCGTGAAGTCGGGCACGGGCTTGCCCGCCGCCTTCGACTTGATCGCCAGCGCGGCGCCGCCGAGGAGCAGGATGCTGCCGTAGCCGCCGTCGCCGAAGATCATCGCGAAGAAGATCGAGAAGAACAGCAGGAACAGGCCGGAGATGTCGTACTCGCGGTAGTTCGGCACGGTGCCGAGGAAGTCGAACACCGGCTGTATCATCCTGATGATAGCCGGATTCTCTATCTTGGTCGGCGGCTGCTCCTCGTCCAGCGGATCGTCGAGGATGAGCCCCCAGCCTTCCTTGGCGGCGAGCTCCGACAGGCGCTTCTCGTCCTTGGCGGGCACCCACGCCGCGAGCCAGGATACGCTCTCGCCCGCGGCCATGCCGGAGCGCAGGGCCTCGAACGCCTCGTCGCGCTCGACCTTGGCGAGCGCCTTCTTGAGGCCCTCGGAGCGCGGAGCCTCGGCGGCCATCGCCTCGCGCGCCGCGGCGGCCCTAGAGCGGGCGTCGATCAGCTCGGCCTCGAGCTCCGACAGGCCCTTGGCGGGCATGCGGAACTCGACGCAGTCGGCGGGCAGCTCCGCCTCGGGCCCGGCTAGCACGGCGAGCCGGACCAGGCCCTTGGCCTCGCCGAGGCGGATATAATCCGGCCCGAACGACGCGGCCTGCAGCTTCTTGGCCGGCAGCTCGACGAGGCGGAGCGGTATGCCCTCGCCGGACAGCTCCGCGACGACCGACGGGTCGAAGTCTCCCCATGGCCTGACGCGCTCTATCTCGCGGGCTATCGCCGTAGCCTCGTCGCTCGCGGCCTTGGACTCCGCGTCGAGGCCGCGCACGCGCTCGGCCAGGTCGAGGCCGTCGCGGGCGCTCAGTTCGTCGCCCCGCCGCTCGGCCTTGAACTCGGACAGTAGCCCGATCGCCTCGCGTATCGACGCGACGGACGCCACCAGCTCGTCGTAGTCCCCGCCCGCGCCGGCGAGGGGCTCGACGTGCAGGATGCCGAGCCTGCGCATCGCGCGGAGGGCCTCTTTCTTCTCGCGCTCCACCATCATGACGAACGCGCGCTTCATCGGGGCTATCATGACGCTATCCTCTCGACCTTGCGCTTGGCCATCTTGCCTCGGACGACCTGGGCGGTCTGCTGGTCGCCTAAGTAGATGCCTATCTTCTTTATGCTCGCCGCGGTCTCCGGGATCTTGACCTTCTCGAACAGGTTGACGCGCTGCGTCGTCGTGCGCAGCTCGCGCGACAGCCTGGCTATCTGCTCCTCGAGCACCTTGATCTCGAGGTCGAGCGTCAGCATGGCCCGCAGGCGCTCGAGCGCCCGGTCTATCCAGAGCGGCTTGGCGAACAGGTCGTACTCGTCGATCACGAAATCGGCGCCCTTGAAGACGGGGATGTCGACGCCGGCGATGTTCCCGACGCTCGTGCGAATCGTCCCCGACGAGAGTATCCAGCCGCCGTCGGGGCGCTTGACCGCGTCCTCCTCGCCGAAGACCGCGACCCAGGCCTGGAACTCGGCCAGGTGCCGGTCGCGCTCGGCGGCGATGTCCCGGGCCCTGGCCTCGATCCCGCGGATCTCGGTCTGCAGCTGCTGTTTCTTGAGCTGTAGCGTCGGGAGGTAGCGCTTATACATCTTGAGCGCGTCCTTCTGCTTCTTGAGCTCGTTCTTAGTCAGCTTTATCTTTGCCACTTAGCTTGCCTGCCCTTACAAGAGAGTACCTCTATGTAGTTTTGAACCACGGAGGCACGGAGGCGCGGAGAAGATGAACCCAACAAGGATGAATCAACATCAATGTTTTGCTTAGCCATTCTCCTCATCTCTACTCCGTGTCTCCGTGTCTCCGTGGCCGTATTCATCCCTATTTCTTCGGCCAGAACTGGTCTATCAGCTTGGACTGGAGGCCGGTCTCCTGGGGCTCGAAGCAGGCGGCCAGGATCTCCCAGCCCTTGTCGAGCGCGCCCTCGAGCGGGACGTTGACCGACAGGTCCATCATCTCGCTCTCGAACAGCTCGCCGTACTTGAGCAGCTTCTGGTCCCAGGCGGACATCTGGAAGCCCATCGACTTCTTCTCGAGGGTGTCGCGGTAGGCGGAGAACAGCTTGATCATGCCGTCCATGATCGCGCGGTGGTCGGCCCTGGTGCGGCCGTTGACCTGCTGCTTGAGGCGCGACAGCGAGCCGAACGGCTCGATGCGGCCGCCCTTCAGGTAGAACTGGCCCTCGGTGATGTAGCCGGTGTTATCCGGTACCGGGTGCGTCACGTCGTCGCCCGGCATCGTCGTCACCGCGAGGATCGTGATCGAGCCCGAGTCGGCGAAGTCGACCGCCTTCTCGTAGCGGGAGGCCAGCTGCGAGTACAGGTCGCCCGGGTAGCCGCGGTTCGACGGCACCTGCTCCTGCGTGATCGCTATCTCCTTCATCGCGTCGGCGAAGTTGGTCATGTCCGTCAGCAGCACGAGCACGTTGAGGCCCTTGAGGGCGAAGCGCTCCGCGACGGCCAGGGAGATATCCGGCACCATCAGGCACTCGACGACCGGGTCGGCCGCGGTATGGACGAACATGATCGTCTTCTGGAGCGAGCCGCCCTCCTCCAGCGTGTCCTTGAAGAACAGGTAGTCGTCGTACTTCAGGCCCATGCCGCCGAGGATGATCAGGTCGACCTCGGCCTGCATCGCGATCCGCGCGAGCAGCTGGTTGTACGGCTCGCCGGAGATCGAGAAGATCGGCAGCTTCTGGCTCTTCACGAGCGTGTTGAAGAGGTCGATCATCGGGATGCCGGTGCGCACCATCTCGCGCGGGATGATACGGTTCGTCGGGTTGACCGACGGGCCGCCTATCGGGATCAGGTTCTCGCTCAGCGTCGGGCCGTTGTCGCGAGGCTCGCCCGAGCCGGTGAAGATGCGGCCCTTGAGCGAGTCGCCGAACGACACCCGCATCGGGTTGCCCAGGAAGCGCACCTCGTCGCCGGTCGAGATGCCTCGGCCGCCGGCGAATACCTGGAGCGAGACCATGTCCTCGTCGAGCCTATTGACCTCGGCGAGCGACACGCCGAAGCGCGTGGTCACCTCTGCCAGCTCCCCGTAGGTCACGCCGGTGGCCCGGACGGTGATGACGCTGCCCTTTATGGATTCTATGCGTGAATAAACCTTCTTCATATCCGTTACTCCAGGCTCTCAATGATCCGGGCCGCCTTCTTGTCGAGCCCCGATACCCGCTCGTCGATGAAGGCCTTGAGCTCGGCCTCGGCCGACGCGTACGCGTCGGTGCCCCACTCGATGCCGTTGCCGTCGAGGAAGCGCTGCCTGAGCTGGTTGAACCAGGCGCGGGCGGCGTCCTTGTCCTTGAAGTCGAACGACGAGCCGAGTATGCGCACGCAGGAGCGGAACGACGCCTTCTGCCGCTCGGGCGACACGGACGCGTCGACCGCGTCGAACGAGTTCTGCTGCAGGTACACGTCGTCGAGGAACTCGCCCTTGAGGTACACGAGGAAGTCGTCCAGGCTCGTTCCCTCCTCGCCTACCACCTTCATCATCTGGCCGACCTCGGTGCCTCGCTTGAGGAAGGAATGGGCCCAGGCCACCGAGCCTGAGTCGAGCAGGCCGCCGTACTTGGACCAGGAGTCGAGCGGGTGGATCGCCGGGTACTTGCGGGCGTCGGAGCGCTCGCGGGACAGGCCGTGGAAGGCGCCGACCACCTTGAGCGTGGCCTGGGTGACCGGCTCCTCGAAGTTTCCGCCGGCCGGCGATACCGTGCCGCCGATCGTGACGGAGCCCTTCGAGCCGTCCTTGAGCCGCACGATGCCGGCGCGCTCGTAGAAGCTTGCGATCACCGACTCCAGGTAGGCCGGGAAGGCCTCCTCGCCGGGTATCTCCTCGAGGCGGCCGGACATCTCGCGCATGGCCTGGGCCCAGCGGCTGGTCGAGTCGGCCAGGAGGAGCACGTTCAGGCCCATCTGCCGGTAGTACTCGGCCATCGTCACCGCGGTATACACGGAGGCCTCGCGCGCCGCGACCGGCATCGACGAGGTGTTGCAGACGATGATCGTCCGCTCCATCAGCGACTTGCCGGTGCGCGGGTCGAGCAGCTCGGGGAACTCCTTGAGCGTCTCGACGACCTCGCCGGCGCGCTCGCCGCAGGCGGCGATGATCACGATGTCGACGTCGGCGTTGCGGCTCGTCACCTGCTGGAGCACCGTCTTGCCGGCGCCGAACGGGCCGGGGATGCAGTACGTGCCGCCCTTGGCGACCGGGAAGAAGGTATCGATGATGCGCGTCTTCGTGACCATCGGCTCGACCGGCTTGAGGCGCTCGGCGTAGCAGTCGATGGCGCGCTTGACCGGCCACTGGAACATCATCGTCACGCGCGTCGACGCGCCGGACTCGTCCTCGAGCACGGCGACCTCGTCGGTGACCGCGTACTCGCCGGCCGGCTTGATCGACTTGACCGTATACGAGCCGTACATGGTGAACGGCACCATCACGCGGTGCGTGAACGCGCCCTCGGGCACGGTGCCGAGCAGGTCGGCGCGCTCCACCCTGTCGCCCGCCTTGGCGACCGGCGTCCAGGACCACTTGACGTTCCTGGGAAGCGCCTCCAGGTACACGCCGGGCTCGAGGAAGTAGCCGGTCTGGGCCGCCACCTCGGGCAGCGGGTTCTGGAGCCCGTCGTAGATCTTGCCGAGCAGGCCCGGCCCGAGCTCGACCGCGAGCATCTCGCCGGTGAATTCGACCGGGTCGCCGACCTTGATGCCCTTGGTCATCTCGAAGACCTGCGTCTGCACGATATCGCCCTGGACGCGGATGATCTCGGACTTGAGCCGCTTACCGCCGACCACTATATAGGCGACCTCGTTCATCGAAACGGTGCCGTCGACGCGGACGCTGACCATGTTGCCGTTAACGCCGGTGACCGCCCCTTTGGTGTTTGTCATATGCTCTCTCCGGATTCATCGCGGTAGTCCGCGGTTTCGAGGACGGACCGGTAGACGGTCTCGTAGCCTTCCTGGCCTCGCTGCACGGCGAAGCGGGCCCGGCGCTCGAGCGCCTGCAGCATCAACGCGTACGATACGAGGTATTCCAAATCGAAAAAACGATTGACCGCGAGCGACTCGACGAAGGACCATCGCTCCCGCTCGATCAGCAGCTCGCCCTGCAGCGGATCGTCCGCCTGCATGGCGGCCTGGGCCACCTTGATCCCGTCCCACTCCGGGTCGCCCGGCTTCACGTGCCTCTCGACCGGCTTCTGCAGCCGCCCGGCTCGCAGCCTGGCAAGCTCGTTGCGCAGCGACAGCTCCCAGCGATAGTACCTGGCTAAGAGCGGCGACGAGCCGGCCGCCGTCGGGAAGGAGCCGTCCTCGGGAATGAAGAGCCTGGCCCCCTCGAGCACGGCCATATCCTTCCCGGACAGGAAGCGCGAGGAGCGTTCCAGGAACTCGGCGTGGGATAACGGCGGAGCCGAGGCGCCGGCCTGCAGCGACGGCAGCGTCGCCGCGAAATAGTAGTAGGAAGACATGGCGGCCCTACTTCGCCGCCTCCGCGACGGACGCGGTCGCGATAGCGGCCAGCCGGGCGTTCAGGTACGAACCGAGCATCTCGGCGACGGCCTGGGCCGAGAAGTCGTAGTAGGCGGCCCCGCCCTTCTCCACGATCCTGAACCCGGCCTTTGCGTCCTTGAGCGGCTTGAACTCGACGCCCTTCTTGAACGAGGCGGCGAGCCTGTCCTTGAAGAAGGCCTCGAGGTCCTTGAGGTCCTTGGCGGGCAGCAGCGCCGACAGGTCGTCCCGACCGTCCTTGGACCAGGCCTCGAGGATGGCCGGCAGGGCCTTCTTGACGGTCCCCGCGTCGAACGCGGCCTCGACCTCGACCTTGACGAGCTCGGCGAGCAGTTTCTGGACCTCGCCCGAGAAGGCGAGGATCAGGTCGCGCGACGCCTGCGTCAGCGCCGCCCGGCCGGATTCGGCCGCCCTGGCCGCGTCGGACTCGGCCTTGGCGACGATGGCCTTGGCTTCCTTCTCGGCGGCCGCTATGACGTCGGCCCGTTTCTTCTCGGCGTCCGCGAGAATCTTCGCCGCCTCGGCTTCGGCATGTTCAACGCCGTCGCGCTTGATCTTCTCTAGGAGTTCCTGCACCCGAATATCCATGGCATCCTCTTTCCCGGTCGATAATTAGAACGCTGGCGCTCATTCGTCCGACGAGATGAATTTCTTGACTTTATCGAGCTTTCGCCTCAGTAAAATATGTACGGCCTCGGGATCTTCAAGCTTAATGGTGAATTCCCTCGACCTAGCCAACAGGTCCGCTTCAATATCGGCCATACATTTATAGATCGACGGATCGATTCCGTCAACAATGCCCGCGAATTTAAGCAGCGAGTCTGACATACGCTTATAGAACGCGGCGTTCTCCAGGTGCACGTACTCGGTCAGCTCGCCCCGCTCGTAGCGATTCTCCATACGATCGACGAGCAGGCCTATCTCGTCTATAAGGTCATCGAGCTCGACCCTGAACAGCTTGGCAAAATGCCTCGCTTCGCTACTCATAGCCAGATACCCCCTTACCCGCGATCGCGATGATGTAAGTATCGCGGACTGCTACTGCTGGCGCAAGCTGACGGCTCGCTTCGTCATCAGCGGCACGGGGATACATAACGAGGCCCGCCTACGGCGGGCCTCTCTTTGTAAGCGCCAGAAGGGAGTCGCCCCTACACGTCGGCGCCATCCTGGCGCCTCGCTCCGGGCCAGGGCGTTCGCTTACGCGGCCATACTCGCTTCGCTCGTTCGAGACCAATGAATGGTTTAGAAGGCGCGCTGAAAGCGCGCTGTCGTCCATGGCCGCTCTTCCTCGCTGTCGCTCGGCGCTCGCGCCCGTACGGCGCCTGAGGCGCCGCATCGAGATGAAACTATTGTACGTGTTCGCCTTCGGCGAACCGCGATACGACTCTCTTCTGGCGCGGATATAAATAAAGAGGCCCCCTTGCGGAGGGCCTCTTAATTTAAGCGCCAGAAGGGAGTCGCCTTCCGCTCGCCGACATCCTGTCGGCGTCGCTTCAGGCCGCCTCAGAACCTCTCGGCGCATCCCGCGCCTCGCGCTCGCTAGCTCGCGACGGTTCTTCGGTTCGACTCCCTTCTGACGCCGATATAAATAAAGAGGCCCTCCTTACGGAGGGCCTCTTTATTTAAGCGCCAGAAGGGAGTCGAACCCTCGTCTCCAGCTTGGAAGGCTGGGGTAATAGCCGTTATACGACTGGCGCAGTGCGAATGTGTGCGCTGGAAGCGCACGGGTCGTCCAAGGTACCAGTCGTTCATCTCGTCGCCCCGGTAGGGGCTCCTCGGTGTACGACTGGCGCAGTTCGAATGTGTGCGCTGTAAGCGCAAGGATCGTACAAGGTACCAGTCGTCCAACCGGCACGATCGGAAGATAGCATCGAGGCCCGACGCTAGTCAACGGCTGCGTCGGGATTATGCGCTGACCGCTCGGCTCCCTTCCGGCGAGCCCGCTACGCCTCGTCGAGACGCCTCCCTGGCTCGCAGATCGCGCCCTCCGCCCGGGGTTCGCGATCGAGCAGCGCCGCGTACAGCCTAAGGCCCGCCGGATACAACGCGGCGACGTAGACCAGCGCGGCGAGCACGTCGACGACGTAGTGGTAGCCGCAGTAGACGGTCGCCGCGAAGATCAGCGCGGCGTTGACGCAGAATAGCGGCGCCAGGGACCGGGCCCGACGAATCGAGAACAGCGCGACGACCAGGCTGACGCTGGCGTGCGTGCTCGGGAAGGCGGCGCCTTCGTGGGCGCTGCGGCGATAGATGAAGCTCATCAGCCTCGTGAAGGGTCCGTAGCGGTACGTCTCGGTCAGCTCGCGAATGGTCGGGTCGTACCGCCCCCCGACGACGGGCAGGACGATGTAGGTCAGGCAGGCCGCGTAGACGAGCAGCATGACGACGAAGACGTACTCTGACATCGCGTGGCGATCCTTGGTGTACAGCCAGATAGCCAGGACGCCTATCGACGCGTAGTACAGCACGTAGGCCCCGCTCAGCAGCTCCGAGAGGAAGAGCGACGGATGCTCGATCATCAGGGTCCAGCTCGGCACGAAGCCGAACAAGCGCTCGTCGAGCGACGCGAAGAACGGGTCGAGGTTCTCCTTGAACAGGGCGGTATCGAAGCGGGTCACCGCGACGAAGAAGTATAGGAATAGCGTCAGGGGATAGCCCCGTCGGAACAGGCCCTGGAACCATCGCAGAGCCCGGGCCAGCCCGCCGCGGGGCGGCGCGTAGCGCTCCGGCCCGCCGATCGCGACGGCGGCGCACGAGACGGCCAGGCAGCCTAGGTAGCCGCCGATGAGCGGCAGCGGCTCGGCTATCGAATTCCTGGCGAGCGCTATGAATACGATGTTGGCGACGATGAAGGCGACGGTCATGACGTCGACCGGGGATAGCCGGCGCGCTAGACGCGTCGGCGCCGTCGTCTCTCCCGGGATAGCCTCTAAGCGTCGGTTCATGATTCGACCACGGCGATGGAGTAGCCGGCCGATTCGACGACGGCCCGATGGAACGCGTCGATGATCGACGCGTGGAAACCGCCGTACAGGCGCTCGTCCCGAAACTCGTCGCCGGAACGGTACCAGGTGCTATGGCGGATGGTCGAGCGCCGCTCGCCGCCAGGGCCTATCGCCGGCGCGAATTCGAGGCGCTGCTTGCCTTTCGACTTGTTCGCCTCGAGGTATACGAATTCGATCACGCCCGAGGCTCGGTCGATCTCCCGTATCCTGAAGGCGACCGGCAGGCGATAGAATCCGGCCAGCCTGAGCTCGAGCACCAGCACCTGGCCCGGGGCGAACGGCGGCACGCCGTCGTCGGCCTCGCGGTACATGAACCCGAGTATCGGATCCCATACCGCCCCGAAGCGGGTCTTATCGGTGCGCCACGCCAAGCGGGGATCGATGTTAGCGTACAGGTCCCATAGTACGTCCATCGCCGCGTCGACGAGGTAGACCCGTTCGTGCCTGTAATACGCCGATAGATCGGACAGGTCGCTGTCGGCGTAGGCTCCCAGGTCCCAGCCGTTGTCGTCGATGAAGGCCCGGACGGTCTCGGGAAGGCCCGCCGAAACGGTCTCGGGCCCGCTCGCGCATCCGGTCACGGATACTAGTATCGATAGCGCGGCCAAATAGGAGCGCTTTATCGTCGATGCAGCCATAGCACGCCGTAGCCTTTCAATTGAACGGCCGCGGCGGCCGGGATCGGTACGCGTTCGCCCGCTACCGGGTCGAAGGCCTCGGCGCCCGCCCATCCCGGAGGGAGCGCGACGGGCGCGTCGCGTCGCGAGCAGTTTACCACGGCGAGCGTCGCCTCGTCAGCGGCCCCGCGCTCGACGATGAAGACCGGTCCCTGGGCCGGGTAGCCGCGGCGCGGCGACGACGGCGAGAAGGCGGGACGGCGGGCGCGCTCCCGTAGGAGCGACGATAGGCCGGCCAGGGCCAGGGCGCGCGTAGACGACGGCGCGTCGAGGGCCGCCTCGAGCTCGTCGAGCCTCGGCCGCTCGCGGTTGATGGCGCGGTTGTAGCCGAGGAGGGCCGGGCCGTCGGACCAGTTGCGCGAGCCTATCGCCGAGTGGAAATAGACGGCGGGCACGCCGTCCATCGCGCAGGCGACCGCGTAGCTGGTGACGAGGGCCGCCGCGCGTTCGCGGTCGTCCGCGCCCGGCGCGGCGACGGCGTCGGCCCAGGAGACGTTGAGCTCGTACGGGACAGGGCCGTCCGGGGTCGCCTTGTAGGAGACGAGCCCTCCGCGTTCCTCGACCGCCGCTATCAGCGGCTCCAGGTCGTCGACGAGGCCGCGCGCAGGGGTGACGCCGACGCCGTCGTGGGACGCTAGGAAGTTGAGCATGACGCCGCCGGGCGGTACCCGAAGCGACGCGGCCCAGCTCGACAGGGGGCCGGCGTCGCCGGCGGCGAAAGCGTACAGCACGAGGGGCGGCAGGCTGAAGTTGTAGACCATGTGCGCCTCGTCGCCGCTGTCGTCGCCGCCGGATCCCGAGCCGATGAGGGGGAAGCCGCCGAAGTACGACAGGTTCTCCTCGTGCGGCACGTTCGTCTCGGTCAGCACGGCCATGCCTAGGCCGAGCCCGTCGACGAGGGCGCGGATGGCCCGTACCACCGCGTGGGTCTCGGGCAGGTGGGCGCAGCCGGTGCCGTCGCGCTTCCATAGATACGCTATGGCGTCGAGCCTGAGCATACGGGCCCCGCGCTCGGCGTAGCTAAGGATTATATCGATGAATTCGGCGAACACGGCCGGCTCCGAGAAGTCGAGGTCGACCTGGTCGGCGCTGAAGGTGGTCCAGAGCCCGACGGTGCGGCCGTCGTCGAGGGTCATCGGGGTAATCAGCGGATGGGTCCGCGGGCGCAGCACGCTCGAGGCGTCGTAATCGAGCGGCCTCGTGACGAAGAAGCGGTCGTACGGGGAGCGCCCGGCCTTGAAGGCCTCGAACCAGACGCCCTTCGCGCTCGCGTGGTTGAGCACCAGGTCGAACGCCA
The DNA here is from genome assembly GCA_003247225.1 of Spirochaetota bacterium. GTDB lineage: Bacteria > Spirochaetota > Spirochaetia > Treponematales > UBA12059 > SZUA-370. The sequence goes on from QKAK01000039.1 coordinate 21,931, forward strand.
GGCTGCGGTTCTCGCCCAAGGCCAGCATATCGTCCCAGTCGCCGAGAGCCGGGTCCACGGCCCGGTAGTCCATCACCGAGAAGCCGTCGTCCGACGAGTACGGGAAGAACGGCAGGATATGCAGGTACGTGAATAGGCCGGGCATGCGCTCGTCGATGAAGTCCCCGAGCCTGGCCAGGGACGAGCGGCCGTCGCCGGGCGCCGGCGCGATCATGTCGCCGTAGCTGATCAGCAGCGCGTCGCGCTCGGTAAAGCGCGTTCCGGCGGGTTCGGATCCCCGGCGCCGCGCGAGCGCGGGATGCCGTTCAATCGCCTCGAGCGCGAGCCGCTCGGCCTCTCGCGCCCTATCGCCGTAGACGAAGCCCAGGAGCGCCCGCAGCCGGTCGCCGTGCTTTCCCATCGATTCGATAGCGTTCATCCGTCGAGTATAACCGGCCCTCGGGACTGACGCAAACGCGTATATGGTGCAATCCATATATATCATATTGACTTTATATATAGTTTTTCATATACTTCTGCTCGACGACGAGGAGGACGATATGGCGAATGAAAAACATATAGTGGTAATCGGGGGCGTGGCCGCCGGGGCGACCGCGGCCGCCAGGGCCAAGAGGCTCGATCCTACGGCTAAGGTGACTATCATAGAGGGCGGACGCTACGTATCGTTCGCCAACTGCGGCCTACCCTATTTCGTCTCCAGGGACATCGACAAGCGCAGCGCGCTTATCCTGCAGACCCCCGAGGGCTTCATGGCGCGATACGGCGTCGAGGTCCTGCTCGAGACGAGGGCGACCGCTATCGACAGGGCGGCCCGGACCGTCGCCGTCGACGGGCCGGCCGGCAAGGCCGAGATCGCCTACGACTCGCTGATACTCGCCCAGGGCGGCCTTCCGTTCATGCCGCCGATAGAGGGCTCCGATTCCGATAACGTGTTCAGGCTCTGGACCATCCCGGACATGGACGCCGTGCACTCGTTCATCGAGAAGCGCGGGCCCGCGTCGGCCCTCGTCGTCGGCGGCGGCTTCATAGGGCTCGAGGCCGCCGAGGCCTTCGTCGCCCGCGGCCTGGCCACCACCGTCGTCGAGCTGACCTCGCACGTGATGCCCCCGGCCGACGCCGAATTCGGCGCGATGATAGGCCGGGCCTTCGAGAAGGCCGGGGCCAGGGTGATCACCGGCCGCTCGGTCAAGGCGATACGCGGAGGCGCGGCCTTGCTCGACGACGGTACCGAGGTCCCGGCCGAGCTCGTGCTCGTATCGGCCGGCGTCAAGCCGAACGTCGAGCTGGCGAAGTCGGCCGGCCTCGAGATCGGCAAGACCGGCGCCCTCGTCGTCGACGAGTACATGAGGACGAGCGACGATCGCGTCTGGGCCGCCGGCGACATGGTCGAGATCACGAGCCGGGTCTCCGGCCTGGCGACTCGCGTGCCGCTCGCCGGCCCGGCCAACCGGCAGGGCCGCATCGCGGCGACGAACGCGCTCGGCGGCTCGATGCGCTACGCCGGGGCCTCGGGCACGAGCGTCTTCAAGGCCGTGGACGAGACCTTCGCGATGACAGGCCTATCCGAGCGAGCCGCCAAGGGCCTCGGCCTGGACGCCGCCTCGGCGACCGTACACCGCTACCACCACGTGAGCTACTACCCGGGAGCCGAGGAGATGAGCCTCAAGCTGGTCTACGAGCGCGGCTCCGGCCGCCTGCTAGGGGCCCAGGCCTTCGGCAAGGAGGGCGTCGACAAGCGCATAGACGTGGCAGCCACCGCGCTCGCCGGCGGCATGACCATCCACGACCTGGCCGAGCTCGACCTGGCCTACGCGCCGCCCTACGGAGCGGCCAACGACCCCGTCAACATGGCCGCCTTCGCCGCCCAGAACGCCGAGTCGGGCTACGCGCCGACGGTCTCGGCCGAGGAGGCCTGGGCGCTCGCGGCGGCGGGCGAGGCGTCCATCGTCGACCTGCGCACCAACGGCGACCGCCGCAAGGCGCCGGTCCCGTCCGCCGTCCATATCCCGCTCGACGAGCTGGACTGGCGGCTCGACGAGCTGCCTTCCGGGAGGCTCCTGCTCCTGTCCAGGGCCGGCTACGAGAGCCACATCGCCCTACGCAAGCTGATCGGCCTCGGCAGGGCCGACGCGAGCAACGTCTCGGGCGGAGAGCTGAGCCTCGAGCTCGTCCCAGGCTTCGTCCGGGAGCTCGAGACTATCGATCGATAAGCTACCGTCCTGAGGGCGGAATAATCTTTGGAGGTGAACCATGGCAGACACGATACTTGACGATCCCATCATGAAGATGATCGACGGCGGCGCGAAGGTAATCGACGTGCGGAGTCCCGAGGAGTACGAGGACGAGCATTACCCGAACGCTATCAACGTCCCGCTCAACCTGATCCAGGCTAGGGCCGCCGAGCTCGGCGACAAGTCGGACCCGCTCGTGCTGTATTGCGCGTCCGGATCGAGGAGCGCCTTCGCGGCGAGGATGCTGTCGATGGCCGGCTTCAAGAA
>QKAK01000133.1 GCA_003247225.1 Spirochaetota bacterium
ACTAGCGACACGCGCTTCGACCCCGACATGCTGCGCTTCGTCGAGGAGCGCTACGCCATCGAGGCCGCGTTCCACGACTGCCAGCTGTTCACCGGCGGCGTGCACGCCTCGCTCGACGAGTTGGCCGCCCTGCCTCCGGAGACCAGGGCTAAGACCTGGCTGATGCACTACGGCGACGCCGTCGAGTCGGCCGCCGCCAAGGCCGATGCGCTCGGCTTCAGGGGCTTCGTCCGTCAATGGTCGCCGTACGTCTTCGGCTGAGCCGGGCGGCGCTCGCCGCCTGCGCCGCTTGGCTCATCGCCGCCGCGGGCTGCGCCGGCTCGCCGCCGGCCGACGACGGCTACGCCGCCCTGCTCGGCGAGCTCGGCGCGGCCCCCCGGCCTTTCATAGAGGCGGGGGGCGCGACGGTCCGCGCCTTCGTGATCGGGGACCCGAGGGCGTCCAGGCGGGTCGTCTTCATACACGGCTGGTCGGGCAGCGGGGCGGAATTCGTCGAGACGGCCCTGCGGCTCGCCCGGGCGCGGCCCGACGTCCTATGCTTCTGCGTCGACCTGCCCGGCTCCGGCTCGTCTGACAAGCCGGCCGACGCGCCCTACGACGTGCCGTACTTCAGGGCCGTCATAGCCGAGGCGGTCGACGCGGCCGCGACATACGGCCTGGACGGCCTGCGCTCGGACGACGTGACCCTGGTCGGCCACAGCCTCGGGGGCCACCTGTCGGTCGCCTACGCCGCGTCTAGCGGCGCGCGCATAGCCAGGCTGGCGCTCGTCTCGCCGGCCGGCTGGCCCGGGGAGGTCGGCGCGATCCAGGCCTGGGCCTCCAAGAACGAATTCGCGCTGTCGGCCATACCGCGGCTGTACACCGAGGGCAGCTACCTCCTCGGGCACCGCCTGATGATGGTCTTCGGCCAGTCGTCCTACTCCGAGGCGGTGCCGCGCTATACCGGCAGGTTCCTCGACACCGACGAGGGGCGCGCGGCCCTCGAGAAAGTCACGCGCAACGCGCTCGAGACCGACTGCATCGACGACGAGCTGGCCCTGATAGGCGCGCCGGTCCTGCTCGTCTGGGGAAGGAACGACGCGGTGCTGCCCTTCTCGTACTCGGAGAAATTCCTGTCGCGTCTGCCCGCCGGCGCCGAGTTCGCCGCGATCGACCGATGCGGCCACCTGCCCCAGTGCGAGCGCCCGGACGAGCTCGCGGCCCTGCTCGCCGCGTTCGTCGGCGACTAGGCCGGCCGGCCCGGGCCGCCGCGCCGGCCCGACGGGCGGGGCCGCGAGGGTCCGGCCTCCGCGCCGGACTTGCCGGAGCGGGCATATCGTCGATACATTCCAATCAAACAACTATTCTCACGCACCACGGGAGACTCATCATGGCCGTACATCAATTCCAGACCGAGGTTAACCAGCTCCTCCAGCTCATCATCCACTCGCTGTACTCGCACCGCGAGATCTTCCTGCGCGAGCTCGTCTCGAACGCGTCGGACGCTATCGATAAGCTCAAGTACCTGACCGTGTCCGACGACGCGTACAAGGCGATAGCCTTCGACCCGGCGATAGCCATATCGTTCGACGCCGAGAAGGGCGAGCTTACCGTCTCCGATAACGGCGTCGGCATGGACGAGGCGGACCTGGTCGAGAACCTCGGCACGATCGCGCGCTCCGGCACCCGCCGCTTCATGGAGGCGATGGCCGAGGACAAGCGCCGCGACTCCAACCTGATAGGGCGCTTCGGCGTCGGCTTCTACGCGAGCTACATGGTCGCCGACGAGGTGACCGTAACGTCGCGCAAGGCCGGAGCGGACGGCGCCTGGGTATGGAAGAGCGACGGCAAGGGCTCGTACGAGCTCGAGCCGGGCCAGCGCGACGGCCATGGCACTACCATCGTCCTCAAGATGAACGACGACGGCCGCGAGTACCTGAACCGCTGGCGCCTCGAGGAGCTCGTCAAGAAGTACTCGAACCACGTGGCCTACCCGATCCGCCTGGCCTACGACGAGGACGAGTACGACGACAAGGGCAAGAAGAAGGGCTCCAAGGTGCATAAGGACGAGCAGGTCAACAGCGCCCAGGCCCTATGGCGCCGCCCCAAGGCCGAGCTCAAGGACGAGGATTACGTCGAATTCTACAAGAACATCGCGGATTCGGACGACGAGCCCCTGCTCTGGGCCCATACCAAGGCCGAGGGCACCATCGAGTACACGACCCTGTTCTATATCCCGTCGAAGGCGCCGTTCGACCTGTACCACGCCGACTACAAGCCCGGCGTCAAGCTGTACGTGCGCCGCGTGTTCATCACCGACGACGACAAGGAGCTGCTGCCGACCTACCTGCGCTTCGTGCGCGGCGTCGTCGACTCCGAGGACCTGCCGCTCAACGTCAGCCGCGAGATACTGCAGCAGAACCGCGTGATGAGCTCGATACGCAACGCGTCGGTCAAGAAGATCCTGTCGGAGCTCAAGAGCCTGTCGGAGAACGACAAGGACAAGTACGCGGCCTTCGTCGCCGAGTTCAACCGGCCGCTCAAGGAGGGCCTGTACGGCGACTACGCCAACCGCGAGGCGCTCCAGGAGCTCGTGCGCTTCAAGAGCAGCTCGGTCGACGGCTGGACCTCTCTGGCCGACTACAAGGGCCGGATGGGCGACGAGCAGAAGGCGATCTACTACATCGCCGGCGACTCCGAGGATCGCCTGCGCAAGTCCCCGCTGCTCGAGATGTACCGCAAGCGAGGCGTCGAGGTGCTGATCTGCCCCGACGAGATCGACGATATCGTGATGCCGATGGTCGGCAAGTACGGCGACCTCGAGCTCAAGGCCGTCAACCGCGCCGGCGCCGAGAAGGAATTCGAGGACAAGCTCGACGAGGGCAAGGCCAAGGACCTGGCCCCCGTGATCGAGCGCATCAAGAAGGCCCTCGGCGACGAGGTCAAGGACGTACGCCTCTCGGCCCGCCTGTCCGAGAGCCCGTCGTGCATCGTCGTCGACGCCGACGACCCGAGCATCCAGCTGCAGCAGATGATGAAGAGCATGGGCCGCGGCGGCGACTTCGAGGTCAAGCCGATACTCGAGGTCAACGGCGACCACGCGCTCGTCGCGCGCCTGGCCGCGTCCGACGACGAGGCCCTGGCCTCCGACGTCGCGCGCGTGCTGCTCGACCAGGCCCTGCTCGTCGAGGGCGTCGCCCTCAAGGACCCCGCCGGGTTCGTGGGGCGTATAAATCGCTTGATCGCGGGCGCGTAAGCGCGCCAGGCGCGCTTACGCGCCGCGATCAAGTACGGAGAGCCAGTATCGCCGACTGAAGCGGCGATACTGGAATTTCATTCAAGCGGACGAGCCGCTGCGCGGTTCGCCGCTTAACGTAGAGGAAATATAGGGTGTTCAAGCGGGCGAGTCGCTAGGCGGCTCGCCGCTTGCCTTTAGTAGTTCCTCGAAGCTTGTGATGCTTTCTCTCTTACTACCATGCGGGGTAGCGCCGCGAAGCCTGTGCTACGCGCTATAGCGTCTAGACGAGTCGCCTCACAAGCTTCGAGGAACTAGGCTTGCCGTTTACGGTATGACGCGAGCCATTGTCCAGGCCCGGAGCGCGTCGAGCTGCTCCGGGGTATGGAAGTAATGCTCGCCTCCGGGCTGGACGGTCACGTCGCAGCCGAAACGGGCGGCGAAGGCCTCGAGCGTGGCGCGGTCGGTGATATCGTCGAGCTCGCCGTACAGGATCGAGGTCGGGCTCGGCCATCGGTCGACGGGATGCGCGACGGCGTAGCGATAATAATCCCAGGACAAGGTCTCTCCGAAGCCGGTAACGATCTCGCCCTCCTCGCGGAGGCGGGACTCGTCGACGCCCGCCCAGCCCATCATATTCAATATCAGCCGCTCCATATCGAGGAGCGGCGACAGGAAGAGGCAGCGTCGGAAGGATACGTCCCGGAAGGCGAGCAGGCTGAAGTACGCGCCGAGGCTGCAGGCGAAGAGCGACAGCTCGGGATACAGGCCGGCGGCGCGCCCGTATACGGAGCGCAGCTCGTCCGATCCATGGAAGGCGTCGCAGGGCGTCGGATCGGCCGTCCGTCCGCCGTGGCCGGGCAGGTCGGCCGCTATGACGTCGTAGCCCCGGGCGGTCGCTATCGAGGCGAAGCCCTCGGCGTCCGCCTTACTGCCGCGCCGGCCGTGCACGTATAGGAAGGCGCGGCCGGAACCCGCGCCGTAGATCGTGGCCGGGATAGTCCCGATGGTCAGTTCTCGTTTTTTCATGATGGTTCCTCCGCTTCGCATGGTAAGGAACGCGCCGCCTGGGCGAAAAGGGACGGTTCGGTTCGAATAGAACGATACACGGATCCGGGCGCGCCGGGTGAGTACCTAAGGTCCGTAGCGCCGGCAGCGTTGCCATGAAAATGCCCGCGGTTCGTAGTGCACGATCCGGAGCTTTCCGCGCTAGAATAGCGCCATGATATACAACGATCACACGCTACGGATTGGTTCTCGGGCGGCCGGCCGCGCGGCGCTGGCGATAGTCGCGGCGCTGGCGCTGACGACGAGCCTGGCCGCCCAGGAGGCGACGCCGCTGCCCGCCTACCCGCTCGACGCGGCAGGGGTGAACGCGTTCGACCGGCCCTTCATGGCGCCGTACGCCGGGACGCTCGACGCGGTCTCGGACTACGGCCAGTACGCGGCCTTCCTGACGCCGGGCGTCTTCGCGCTGAGCGCCCCGGTAAGCGACTGGTTCGGGGTCGGGGCGATGTACGCGGGCTCGGCCCTCCTGTCCTACGCCGCGAGGACCGTCCTCAAGGCGGCGATAGTCAGGGAGCGGCCGTACCTGTACTTCGACGGCGCGCCGGCAGACGCGATAGCCGAGGGCGACCACCTGGACTCGTTCCCGTCGGGGCACGCGATCATGGCGTTCACCGGCGCGGCCTTCACCGCGACGCTGTACGCCGAGCGCTACCCCGACGCGCCGGAGCGCCTGCCGGCGACGATAGCCGCCTACGCCCTCGCGGCGCTGACCGCCGGCCTGCGCGTGGCGTCGGGCTCGCACTTCGTTTCGGACGTGCTGGCCGGCGCCGCGATCGGCTCGGCGTTCGGCTTCGCGGTACCGTTCGCCGCGTCCAGGCTGGGCTGGCTGGACTGAGCCCGGAACGGCGTAGCCGACCCGGGCGGCCCGGCCGCGGCCGGCGGCCTATTCGGTCAGCGCCGAGGCGCCGGAGACCGCCTCGGTATAGTCGGCCTTGACGCCTGCCCACGCGACGGTCGAGACGCCCAGGCCTATGGCCAGGGCGGCTATCGCGACGATGGGCAGGGCCGCCGGCGCCGTCCAGCGGCGCGCTAGGCGGGCGCGGACGGTGCAGGTGATCGCCGCGAGCATCGCGCAGCCGAAGGTGGCCCCCGGCGCGAAGGTGCACAGCGACGAGTAGCCGAGTATGTTCGGCCACGAGGCGTTCGGGTTGGGCACGAGGGTGAGAACGGCCCCGAGGGCGAAGAGGCCGCTCAGCGCCAGGAGCGGCCTGTAGGCCGGGCCGTACGGGTGAGGCTTCATGGCTACGCCCCTCAGGCCCGGGCGACGGGCACCTTGGGCACGCCGGACAGCCAGCCGTGGAAGCGGTGGAAGCCGCCGCCTATCGCCTGGAGCGGGCACACGACGACGCCTTCCATGCCGAGCGAGGCGCAGCGCTCGAGCGTCGCCGAGTCGGCCGAGACCTTCGAGCCGAACACGACCCGCTTGACGCCCTTGGCGGCCAGCGCCGACAGGATCTCGTCGTTCCGGCTCTTATTCGTGATGACGACCGCCAGCTCGGGCGATCCGGGGATATCGGCTACGGAGCCCATGACCTCGACGTCGTACGGCCCGGAAGCCGGGTTGACCGGGTAGACGGTAGAGCCGCGCGCTTCGAATTCCTTGCGTATCTCCGCGGAATAGGCCGCGTGCCGCTTGGAGTAGCCGACGAACGCGACGCCCTTCGCGTCGAAGAACGAAGCCTGAACCTTCTGGGACATGATAAATCCTCTCTCCCGAGCGCTTCCGCCGAACGGGACATGACGAGTGACGTGATTCGGCCTATGGCCCGAATGTTAGGATAATGTATCTATAGATCATTCCGCGGTCAAGGCGACGATATACTAGCCGCCCGGCTCACAGCTCGGCCCGCATGCCGCATGAAAGCCACTCGACGCCGGGAACGCCTTCCCGATTGCCGCGGAAGCCGCCCTTCGGGCACAGGTCGTCTACCAACGCGATGATTCTCATGGAGTCATTGAGGACGCTCCGGTCCGAGCTGTCAAGGCATAGTTAGGAAAATCTCTGTAACCGGTTGACAAATAACAGGCATATGCCTATTATTCGCATAAAGTCTAATAGAGCATATGCCAATTACAGTCAAGCGCCGTCGGCGTTCAACGATCTTCGATACGCAGTAGGAGGCTATCATGCCAGGAATGGATAGAACCGGACCGGCGGGAGCGGGACCGATGACCGGCCGCGGGCTCGGACAGTGCGGCGCCGGAGCGGGGCGCGGTTTCGGGAGAGGACGGGGGCTCGGAAACGGACGCGGTATGGGCCGCGGCCTCGGGGCTAGGGGCCTCGGCTGGTTCAGCGTCGGGTATGACGGCGTCGGGGACGGCGCTACCGGCGCCGCCAACGCCTACGGCGCCGCGAACGCCGGAGCCGCGTACGCGGCCGACCTGCGGAAAGCGCTCGAGACGCGGGCGGCGACGCTGCGCGCAGAGCTGGCCAGGGCCGACGCGCTACTGGCGGGCGAAACCGGCATGGCCCATGGCGACGCCAAGGAGCCGGGAAAGGATTCCGGCAGATGAGCGACGCCGGAACGACGGTGATAGCCGTCGCGAGCGGCAAGGGCGGCACCGGCAA
>QKAK01000135.1 GCA_003247225.1 Spirochaetota bacterium
AGCTAAACGCGTTCGGTCGGCAGATACGCGAGCCCTATCTTGTCCATCATGTCCACATTCTTGATCTAAGACGCGCCGCCCCGAGAAGGTTGCTCGTACCCAGGCCTCGCGGAATCACTGAAGCGGGTACGATACGAAGAATGGGGACAGGATAAACATGATAATGCGCGGCAATCGGACGCCATGATTGCTTCGACCGAAACGAAAACCGGATCCTGAGCTCTACCCGCAACCGGCACGGCTGGCGCCAAGGCACGGAGGACGCGGCATACGCGAAGACGAGAACATGATGTCAGGATGGAAGAAGGATGGGCAAGATGAGGGCTAATGATGAAAGCGTGGTATTATCCCGTCCATCTTTTCCAAATTTAAATTGACTACTCAGCATGATTCTCCGTCGCTCGGGAACCATTCAAAGTCGCCGGACGGTCGTTCCGGGTTCCGAGAACACCTCCCCGATTAAATGTTTTCGGTCGGCAGATGCCCGCGTCTTATCATGTCAATCATGTCCACATTCTTGATCTACGGCGCGCCGCCCCGAGATCCTTGTTCGTACCCAGGCCTCGCGGTAGCGGGGAGGAGGGTGTCGTTTGGGATAAATATGGACATGATTTACAGGATAAGACAACGCTATCGGCATCCAATACTGCTATGACCGAATGTCATCTAAGCGCTTGAAAACTACCGCTACCCGGCACGACGCCCCGCCCCGTCCGAAGTTGCATCCGGCGACTGATACCCACCCTGCTACTCGGTCGACGCGCCGCCCCGAGATCCTTGTTCGTACCCAGGCCTCGCGGTATCAGGGAGGAGGGTGCCAAAGAGACGGCGGCCCTCGCGTGAGCGAGGGCCCCGTCTCTTAGGCAGGACCCTCCGAGCTGCTATATGAGGCTTGACTTGGATCCTGAACCGGCCTGGGGCGGCGCGTCGCGTTGCTTACTGGGGAAGCTCGAGCGCCGGCAGCTCGGCGGCGGATCCGGCGGCGAGGCGGTTCTCGTCCTGGATCGCGTCGTAGACTTCCTGCCTGAAGACCTTGACGCTCCTGGGCGCCTCGATGCCGAGCTTGACCTGGTCGCCCCTGATCTCGACGATCGACACGACCACTCCGTCGCCGATCACGACCTTCTCGTTGATCTTGCGCGATAGTATGAGCATCGCGCTACTTCCTCGAGGCGGCGAGCTCCGCCATCACGTCGTGCTTGGTGCGCCAGCGCGGGTCGGCGAGCACCACCTGGGCGCCGCGCCTGCTCTTGCGGCCGATGACGAGGGGGCCCATCAGGTTGGCGGTGACGGGGCCGCCGTCCGGCGGCACCGTGACGAGGGACAGCACCAGCGCGTCGTCGGGGCCGCCGACGCCGAGCGCCGACATCGCCTCGTCGGCGGCGTCGACCGCGTAGTCCGGCCTGAACAGGAACGGGTCGAGCAGTATGAAGCACAGCTCCGCGAGCTCCGTCGACTGCAGGAAGAAGTACGGCTTCTGCGGCGCGTCGAGCAGCGCGTACTTGGTGAATTTCTTGAAGCCGATGAGGCCGTCGGGGATGTCTATCACCTGTCGCTCGTCGACGTCCAGCTCGCCGAGGATCTTGGTTTGTATCTTCATGATGCCGCCAAATCTGCCGGATTCATCGCAGGAAGTCAAGGAGCGACTTGGGCAGCACCCGGCCGGCCATCTGGAGCGTCGCGGTGTGCGCGTACTCCATCATCTTGAAGTCGGTGATCGCCTGGGTCATGTCGAGGTCCTTCTCCGCCGCGAGCAGCTTGGTGACGTCGGGTATCTCGCGGTTCAGGCGCAGGGCCGCCATGTCCAGGCGCTCGACCATCGAGCCGGCCTCGGCGAGCCGCCTGCCGAGGTTCTCCATGCCGGCGTCGAGGCTCGCGAGCACGCGGCCGCCGACGTCGATGAAGTCGCCCTTGTTCAGGGCGTCGCGCAGGGCTATCACCGAGTCGAACAGCGAGCCGCCCGATACGCGGGCGGTCGGCGCGTAGTCCGACGGCACGCGCGAGCCGGACAGCACGCCGAGGTCGGCGAGCACGCTCGAGCCGGCCCCGTCCTCGAGCCGCACGCGGTGGGCGTCGGTCGCCTCGAGCACGAGGGCGTTCTTGACCGGGTCGAGGGACGCCTTTACGGCCGCCCCGGAGTCGTTGATCTTGGCTATGATGGCCTGGACGGTGTCGCCCGGGCGGAGGGCCACCTCGTGGCCGTCCACGAACAGGCTCGCGTCGTCCATCACGCGGTAGGCCGAGGCGTCGGCCGCGGAGGCTATGCGCTGGCGCTCGGACCAGAAGACCGAGTCGCCGGCCAGGTTCAGGGGCAGGTACGAGCCCTCGGCTATCTCGGCCTCGGGGGTGCCGACGCCGCCGAGATAGTCGACGCCGACCGTGGTAGCGGCCCCGGCGCCCTCAGCGTAGCCCTGCAGCGCCCGGAACGGCTCGGTCTTGGCCTTGTCGCCGGCGAACAGGAAGTCCCCGTCGGGACCGCGGGCGTTGCCCAGGCTGACGAGCTCGGCCAGGAGCTGGTCCACCTCGACCGCCATCGCCTGGCTGTCCTCCTTGGTGAAGGTGCCGGTGGCGCCGGTGATCGCCAGCTCCCGCACGCGCTGCATGATGTCCATGCTCTGTCGCATGTAGCCCTCGGCGATGTCCGCGCGGTCCTTGGCGTATTGGACGTTCTCCTCGTAGCGGGTCAGGCGCCCGGCGAACGACTCGTAGCGCACGGCGCGGGCGGCGGCCATGGGGTCGTCGCGCGGGCTCTCGAGCCGCTCCTGGCGGGACAGCTTGGACTGCATCGACGCCATGCGGTCCTCGTTGCGCCTGAGCCAGTACTGCATGTCGGTATTCATGAAATCCGAGCTTACCCTACGCATATGAACCCCCTGGAATCGCTGTGTCTAGGTTTTTGAACCACGGAGACACGGAGGCACGGAGGAAGAACATAAGGGGGATGAAGATGAATAGAAGAATGAAAACTGGAACCCTTGATTCCACTTCTAGTCATCTCTCCCTCCTCTCCGTGTCTCCGTGCCTCCGTGGCCAAGACTTTTAGTAAGCAAACGCTACCCGCGCAGGCGGTTGATGACGGTGTCGAGCATGGAGTCCATCGTCGACACGAACTTGGCCGCCGCGGCGTAGCCGTGCTGGAACTTGATCATGTTGGACAGTTCCTCGTCCATGTTGACGCCCGAGATCGAGTCGCGGGTATCGGTCAGGTTCTTGACGACGCGGGACTGGGTGTCGGCCATGCGGCCGGCGCGCTCGCCCTTGAGCCCGACGCTGGCGACGGCGTCGGCGAAGTAGTCGTCGAAGGTCTTCTGCGAGCCGACCATGACCGGCGCGGCGCGCAGCCGGGCTATCGCGATCGCGGCGCTGCCGTCGCCGGCCTCGGCGGGCCGGCCGTTGGAGCCGAAGCCGGCCGCGACGCTCGTCAGGTCGCGGGTGACGGCGCCCGACACCTCTATCCAGCCGGACGGGTGGGCGAGCGGGGCCACGGCGTAGTCGACGCCGCCTCGCAGTCCGGTCACCGCGTCGGCGCGGTCCCAGGAGTACGCCGCGTCCGGGCCCGACTCGGCGAGCAGGCCGGCGTAGCCGGCGAGGAACTCGCCCGAGTCCTCGACGTGGCGGATCACGAAGTCGGGGCTCTCGCCGTCGGAGGCGGTCTTGGCCCGCAGCTGCAGCGCGCCGGTCGAGGTCAGCCGCGCGGTCACGTCGGCGCCCGAGTCGTTGATGCGGCGCACCAGGTCGCCGACGGTGTCGGTCGGCCGGTACTCCACGTCGACGAGGCCGCGCGGGCCGGACAGCCGCATCGCGCCGGCCAGGCCGAGCTGCTCCTGCGCGTCGAGGGCGTTCACGCCGGTCAGGCGGTAGACGTAGCTGTGGTCGTAGGCGCCGTCGCCGTTGCGGTCGTAGTTGCCGGCGATGTTGTTGACGCTCGGCAGCTCGGTGAAGAAGTCGACGCCGGTCTTGCCGTTGAGCCCGTAGGCGGAGCGGTGCACCTCGTTGACCAGGTCGGTGAAGGTCAGCGTCATCGTGTCGAGCGAGGCTATCTCTTCCTTAAGGTCGACGTCGCGCATCTCGAGCATCGCGCCGAGCGAGCCGCCGGGGATGACGGCCTCGTCGCCGGTATCGGCCCAGAGCACGCGGGGGTAGCCGCCCGATTCCGCGCCGGTCGACAGCTCGAAGCCGCGCGCTATCTTGCCCTGCACCAGGATATGGCCGTCGACGTGCACCATGAACTCGTCCGGGTCGCGGCGGTCGACCGAGACCGGCACGATTGTCGCCAGCTTCTCGACGAGCACGTCGCGGCGGTCGTAGAGGTCGTTCGGGTTGTCGCCCATCGCCTCGCTCTTGATGATCTCGGCGTTCAGCGCGGCGATCTGCCTGGATAGGTCGTTGGCCTGGGCGGCGCTTATCTCGATGTCGTCCTGCACCATGTCGCGCGTGGCGGACAGTCGCTGGTACTGGCCGTGGATCGAGTCGATCAGTGTCTTGCCGCGCTGGACGACGGCCTCGCGCGGCGCCAGCTCCGACGGGTGCAGCGACAGCTCCTGCCAGGCGTCCCAGAACTTATCCATCTGGGTGCGCGTCGATACCTCGGTCGGCTCGTTGTGGATCTGCTCGAGCAGGCGCATGTACTTATCGCGAGTGTCCCAGTAGCCGAGCCCGCCGGTCTGCGCGACGATGCGGCGGTCGAGCAGCTCGTCGCGCATGCGCTCGACGCGCACCGCGACCACGCCCTGGCCGACCTGGCCGGGGGTCTCCTCGCGGTTCAGGTGGGGCGCGTACAGCGGCTCCATCGTGCCGAGCTCGACCCGCTGGCGCGAGTAGCCCTCGGTCGCGGCGTTCGTCAGGTTATGGCCTATGGTCTGGAGCCCCTGGTTATGCGCGACGAGGCCGCGCTTGCCTAGTTCTATGCCCGCGAAGGTCGATTGCACGATAGCCTCCTAAATCAGAGCGCCGTGTCCAGTATCATCGCGCCCGAGCCGGCGTGCCTGGGCAGGCCGGTCCGGCCGTAGATGCGGCCCTTCCGCTCGGGGAAGGCCGCCTCCATCGCCTCGCGCAGCGTCGAGGCGGCGCTGCCGACGAAACCGGACAGCGCGTCGTTCTCGATCCTGGCGCGCATCGCCGAGATCCTCAGGGTCCGGTACGCCTCGTTCAGCGTCGAGCGGAACTCGAGCGGCAGCGCGAGGGACGCCCTGAACACGCTCGAGTCGACCGGCAGGCCGAGGTCGTAGACGAGGCCCTCCCAGGCGGCGACGCGGAGGGCCTCCGCCGACGACACGCGCTCGGCCGAGGCCCCGGCCCGTTCCAGCGCCTTCTCGAGCGCCGGCCAGTCCCTGGCCCTGACCGCGCCGGCCACCGCCCGCTGGTCCTCTACGAACGCGTCGAGAGCCCGTATCTGCTCCCCGACCCTGGCTATGAATGTCGTCAGCGCTTCGATGTTCATATCTACCCTCGCTTCATTATCGGTACTGGAAACGAGGAGTTTACGCCGATATAGTAGGTAGGCCCGCGTACGGGGGCGAATTTCTGATTGGGGACGGGGGCGGAGGCCGCTTCCGGGCTCGAGGGATCGATGTTCAAAGCGCTGACCAACCTATATTGGCTCGTCCGGGGCGTGCGCGTCTTCGCGCTCGTCGGCGGCAGCGGCACCGGCAAGAGCTTCCGCGCCAAGCTCGTCGCCCAGAAGTTCGGCATCGATATGATCATCGACGACGGGCTGCTGATCAACGGCGACGCCATCGTGGCCGGCAAGTCGGCCAAGCGCGAGAAGCTGTACATGTCCGCGGTGAAGACCGCCCTGTTCCACGAGAAGGCCCACCGCGACGAGGTGGCGCGCGTGCTCCAGAAGACGCGCTGGAAGAAGATCCTGATCATCGGCACCTCCGAGAAGATGACGATGAAGATCGCCGAGCGCCTCCAGATCCCGTACCCCGCCAAGACCATCAAGATCGAGGACATAGCCAGCCGCGAAGAGATCGACACCGCGATCAGGGCCCGCAAGGTCGAGGGCAAGCACGTGATCCCCGTGCCGGCGATCGAGATCAAGCGCAGCTATCCCCGCATCTTCTACGACAGCATCCGGGTGTTCCTGCAGCGCAACCTGTCGCCGGGGGGCTTGTCGACGCCGAAGCTGTACGAGAAGTCGGTGGTGCGCCCCGAATTCTCGAAGCGCGGCCGCGTCGCCATATCCGAGTCGGCGCTGTCGCAGATGGTCATCCACTGCATCGACGAATTCGACGATTCCATACGTATCCAGAAGATCACCGTCCGGTCGGACTCCCAGGGCTACAGGCTGACCGTCGTGATAGAGGTACCGTTCGGCTCGCAGCTGTCCGGCAAGATCCACAACCTGCAGCAGTACATCATCGACAACATCGAGCGCTTCACCGGTATCCTGATCGAGGAGGTGAACCTGGTCATCGACCGGTTCTCCAAGTAGGATGTTCGGTCCCGTTTGACAACGGACTGGACGGGGTTTAGGATAAACGTACCATGGAGGGTACCATAGTGAAGAAAATACTGAGCTTCGCGGTGATCGCTTTGGCGTTCGCCGCGTTCGTCGGCGCGCAGGAAGCCGCCGGCGTGACCAATCCCGCCCCCGAGGCGGCTCCGGTCGCGGCCCCCGCGACGACGGCCGAGGTCGTGGCCGTGCCCGCCGCGCAGCCGACCGTCTTCGACAGCGCCAGCTCCATGCACTACGCCGTCTGGTCCGACGCCGGCAAGGATGACGCCGTCAGGCTCGCTACGACCCTCGACGGGCTCTTCTCCGTCTACAACGAGTATTTCCGCTTCGACGAGTCGGCGCTCAAGGCGCCGCTGACCGTCAGGAAGTTCGCCGAGAAGGCCTCGTTCGACGCCTACCTGACCAAGGTGATCGGGGAGACCAAGGACGATTTCGTCTACCTGCATTACCCGACTATTGAGCGCTCCGAGCTGGTCATCTACGACAAGGCCAGCGTCGACGACTTCGACGCCTCGCTCGCCCACCAGGCCTTCGTGCAGTTCCTCAAGGCCTTCGTCCCCGAGCCCCCGCTCTGGATCAGGGAAGGCTTCGCCGTGTTCTTCGAGCGCACCCGGGCCAATCCGTCCACCGGCGCCGTAGCCTACGCCGAGAACCAGTCCTGGCTCGAGACCGTCAAGCTGCTCAAGTCCCAGGATAGGCTCTACTCCGTCTCGGAGCTGATGCTGCTGTCGTCCGACGAGGCGAAGAGCGGGCTCGACGTGTTCTACCCGGAGTCCTGGGCGCTCGTCTCGTTCTTCATCAACAGCCCCGACCGCCGCTACAACCGCTTCGTCTGGGACGCCATCGGCCTCCTGGCCCGCGACGCGACGCTCGAGCAGAACCAGAACGCCGTCAGGGACTTCTTCCTGCGCTGGCACGGGCAGGAAGCCGCCGAGTCCGATTTCCTGGCCTACCTGGACGGCCAGAAGACCTTCGCCGAGCTCGTGACCTCCGGCGTCCGATCCTACGGCGACAAGGACCTCGAGACCGCCTACAAGTCCTTCTCCCAGGCCCTGACCAAGAACGCCTCCAGCTACATCCCGCACTACTACCTCGGCCTGATAGCCTACGCCCGCGGCGACTACGCGCTCGCGCAGGACTACTACCTCAAGGCCCTCGAGCTCGGTAGCGACGCGCCCATAACCAACTACGCGCTCGGCATCAACGCCTACGCCTCCAGGCGCTTCGACGAGGCCCGAGATTACCTGCAGAAGGCGTCGGAAGGCGACCCCGCCAAGTACCAGGAGAAGGCGGGCGAGATCATCACCCGCATCTCCAGCGGCATGTGACGCGAACGAGTCCTGTAGCGTAAAGCGAGAGGCCGCTCCGAAAGGGGCGGCCTACTTGTATTCGGGCAGCTCGGCCCGCGGCGCCTAGGCCGGCGGTACGGGCCTAGAGCTCGAGCTCGAGCCCGTCGTAGGCGGGCCCGGCCGGGAAGGGGAGCCCCTTGTCGTCGCAGTAGGCCTGCAGCTCGGCGTGGGACAGGTCGTGGCAGATATGGGTCAGGACCAGCCTGGCGGGCCGCAGCTCGAGCGCCAGCGCGAGCGCCTCGTCCACCGACAGGTGCGTCGGGTGGGGCCTGAGCCTGAGCGCGCCGAGCACCAGCAGGTCCAGCCCGATGAGCGAGCGCTTCGACGACTCGGGTACGGACGAGCAGTCGGTCGCGTAGGCCAGGCCGCCGAGCCGGTACCCGAGGACGCGCCGCTCGCCGTGCATCAGCGGGAAGGGACGGACGGGGACCGTGCCGACCCGGACCGGTCGCGGCGATTCGCCCGCGCCCCCCGGCTCGTCGAGGTCGACGAGCTCGAGCCGAGGCTTGCCGCCGCCGGGCTGGCCGGCCGAGAACGCGTACGAGAAGCGGTGGCGCAGCTCGGCCACGTCCTGGCCGGAGGCGTAGACCGGTAGCGGCCGGCCGCGCGTCAGGGGGCGCACGTCGTCTATCCCGTGCACGTGGTCCGCGTGGGCGTGGGTGACGAGGAGCGCGTCGAGGCCGCTAAGCCGGGCGGCGAGCGCCTGCAGCCTGAATTCCGGCCCCGCGTCGATGAGGATGCGCTCGCCCGAGTCGCCGATGACCAGGACGGAGGAGCGATAGCGCGCGTCGCGCGGGTCGGCGGACGAGCATACGGGGCATCCGCAGCCGAGCACCGGCACGCCGTGGCTCGTGCCGGTGCCGAGGAACCGTATCCTCACGGCAGGTCCAGGGCCTGGGGCTCGAAGCGGCCGGCCGCCGGCATGCGGACGAGCTTGACGAATTCGTAGCCGCGGCGCGTCACCGCGTCGAGCGACGTCTCGGCCGCGCTCTCGAAGACCGCCACCCTGAAGGCGCCGTCCTCGTCGAAGTACGGGAAGAGGGCGGCTATATGGTAATAGCGCCTCAGGTTCGGCGGTTCGGGATCGCGGGCGTTGAACTGGGCCAGGTAGAAGCGCCCCGGCTCGGACGACGCCAGCATGAACAGCACGGCCTTGAGGCCCCGCACGTCGAAGCCCGCGTCGTCGAAATTGTCGGAATAGGGCTCGTAGGCCGAGCCGCCGTTGACCGGGTCGGCGTCGGCGACGCGCAGCGCGAACGGCGCCTCGGCGACGTCGTTGGCCAGCGGCGAGTCGCCGCGCAGCGACGGGTAGAAGGCCGACCAGGCCGCCCTGGCCAGGGACCGCGACCAGTCCAGTCCGAAGAACGGGTCGTAGCGCTCCTCGAAGCCGCTGGTGAAGGACGAGCCGCGGCTATCGAGCATGCGTTCCTTGAGCGCTCCGACCGATAGGTAGGCGCCGGTGATGGGATGCAGCATCCCGTCGACCAGCCATTTCACGAAGCCGGAGCAGTTGAGGCCGGCCGGCGCGGCCTGGCTCCCCAGCGTCGAGATGAGCACGGCGCGGCCGTCGGCGTCTATCGCGCCGTCGTCGGCGTAGCGCAGCGACGGCAGCCCGGCGCGAACCGACGCCATGAGGCCGCGCAGGTCGCGGTACAGCGCCGGGTCGGGAGAGAACAGGCTCCAGTCGATCACGTCGGAGGTAAGGCCGACGATCCTCGAGAACGGCGAGCGCAGCAGCTCGTCGAAGGGGAGCGGTACGATCACCTTGTTATAGAGGACTCCGCCGTAGGCTACGACGTCGATCCTGGAGCGCGAGCCGTAGGGGTAGAGCCTGACGAAGGTGCCCGGGTCGCTCCGCACGAATACCTTGGCCTGCAGGACCGAGCCGTCCGCGGCCGATCGCTTCAGTATCCAGCCGCCCTGGGCGTAGAGCGGCCCCCCGCCCGTCCCGGCGGCGAAGACGACGTAGAACGCGTCGGCGCCGTCGACGACCGATACCGACCAGGCGCCCCAGCCGTTCCTGGCCGTGGTCCCGGGGTAGGCGAGCGCCTGGGCCTTTGGGCCCTCGACGAGCCTGGGCCAGGCCGCTATCCGTACGTCGTCGTTCTCGGGCATGGACGGGATAGGCCTGTCGCCGACTATCGGGGCGGCCGCGCCGTCGGCCCGGGCCGGCGCGCAGAACGGCGCGGCGGCTATCATCGCGATCGCCGCCGCGAGTACGCGGACGCGGCTACAGTGCTTCAATGGTGCCATCGTTCATAGTATCGGCCCGATCGGCCCGGAAGGCGAGAGCCGCCTCGGGGCCCGGCGTCGGCGGTTCAGGTTCCGCCGGGCCGCGCCGATAGTCTAAGGGAATAACGCCGATCAAGGATGGTGCATGCCCGCGTCCCCGATGCATAGGTCGACTCTCGTATCCATAGCGGTATTCGTATCCGCCGCCATAGTCAGCCTCGGTTCGTCGTCGCAGTTCTCCGAGGTCGTGGCCGCCGGGGCCGGCGTCGGCCCTGCCCCGGTCGCGGACGCGCCTCCGGCGGCCGTCCCGGCCGCACCTGCCGCGGTCTCGGCGTCGGTTCCGGCGGCCATCCCGGCTTCGAGCGCTCCGACGCCGGCCGGTTCGGCCGGGAGAGCCGCCGCGAGGACGACCGAGCCGTACCGGCTGTTCCCGGCCCTGCTCGGCGCCGTGCCCGAGCAGGCCTCGGAGGGGCGCGTCTCGTACGGTCCCCGCCCCCCCATGAGCGCCGAGGACGCCGAGGCGCTTAGGCGGGCCGCGGAGCTAGCGGCGGCCGAGGCGGCTGAGCGTACGCCGATACTCGCCGGCAACCAGGTGCTCGCCTTCTACGGCAAGCCCGGCGCCCCGTCGATGGGCATACTCGGCGAGTATACCAAGGAGCAGCTCGCGCCCCTGCTCGAAGGCTACGCCAGGCTGTACGATAGCGTCAACGGCGACCTCGGGGTCGTGCCCGCCTTCTATATCATCTACGGCACCTGCTGGCCGGCCGGGGAGATAGGCAAGCTCAAGGACTCGGTGGTCCGCTCGTACATCGAGTTCGCCGCCGAGCGCGGCTGGCTCGTCTTCCTCGACCACCAGCTCGGCAAGTACGGGGTCGAGGAGTCGGTCCGCTCGATGCTGCCGTACCTGGCCTACCCGAACGTGCACCTCGCGATCGACCCCGAATGGCGGACGCTGAAGCCGATGCAGGAGATAGGCTCGATCACCGGGGCGGAGCTCAACGAGGCCCAGCGCATCGTCGACGCCTACCTGCGCGACAACGGGCTGCCGGGGATACGCATGCTCGTCGTCCACCAGTTCAAGCCGACGATGATACGCGACTCGGCGAGCGTGACGGCCGGCTTCGACCGGGTCGTGCTCGTCCATACCGCCGACGGCTTCGGCTCGCCGGCCTTGAAGCGCCAGACCTACGCGAGCAACGCCCGCCTGGCCAACATGCCGGTCAAGGGCTTCAAGCTGTTCTTCGAGTCGAAGGTCGAGGGCGCCGGCTGGGATAAGCCGCTGATGAGGCCCGAGGAGGTGCTGGCCCTCGACCCCATGCCCCTCGTCATCATGTACCAATGATGAATGTAACCGTCTCGCGCGGCATTGTATTATACTGTTAAGCGAATACCGTCCATAAGAAGGAGCGCCTGTATGATTCCCCGAGGAAAGCCCCTGGCCTTGATCGTCGTAGCGTCGTTGGCCCTGTCGTACGCGGCGGCCTACGATCCGCCGGCGGGCGCCGAGACGGCCGCCTCGCTCGCCTCGCCCGCGCTCCTCGCCGGCGGCTACTCGGCCGCCTCCACCGACTCGCCGATGGCCGACCTGGCCAACCCGGCCGCGTCGGCCACGCAGCAGCGGCTGACCCTCGACCTGAGCTACGGCGCCCTCGTCGGCCTGTCCGACGATACCGGATGGGGCAACGCCCTGAACCTCGGCATAGCCGTGCCGCAGGCCTACGGCGTCTGGACCGGCTACCTAGGCCTCCTGTCGTCGCCGTTCGAGTCGATGCCCGTCGGGACGGTGGTCTCGGGCAGGGTCGGCCTGGCCAAGGACCTGTACCCGAACCTGCTGCTCGGACTGGCCGTCGGCACGAGGCTCGGCTCCAACGGCGGCTTCGGCTGGGGGCTCGGCGCGGACCTAGGCGTGATCGGCCTGGCCGGCGACGTCGGCGCGCTCGGGAACCTGGTCTGGGGCGCCTCGCTACGCAACATGGGCAAGGCGTTCACGGCCCCCGGCGCGGTCGGCCTGTCCGGCGGCGTCGCCTCGGGCTACGACTCGCCGTTCACCCCGCAGGTCGGCGCCTCCGCCGACCTCGTCGAGCTGGATAAGGCCGGCCTCAGGCTGTCGGCCAACGCCGACCTATGGTTCCCGACCTTCCAGAACGCCGTCTTCGCGGCCGGCCTGAAGCTCGGCTGGCGAGACCGCGCCTTCCTCAGGCTCGGCTGGGACTTCAACCTGCGCGAGGCGATCGCCGGCGCCGACCAGGGCCTGATCCCGAGCGTCGGCATCGGCGCTAGCTTCGCGATAGACCGCGAGAGCGACGACTCGCTGATCTCGAAGGCCGGCCTGGATCGCTCGGAGATCCGTCCGTCGTTCTCGGCCGCCGAGCTGTACGGCGGCGCGTGGGCCTTCTCGGGCGGCGTCAACGTGCCGGTCGGCGTGCTCGATCGCATGCCGCCGAAGATCTCCGTGAGCTATCCCGAGGTCGAGCACGACGCATACTATATAAGCCCGAACAGCGACGGCGCGCGCGACCTCCTGACGCTGCCGCTCACGATAACCGACCAGCGCTACGTCCAGAGCTTCTCGCTCAAGGTGCTCGACGAGTCGGGCGCCGTCGTCAAGACCATCGCCAACAAGGAGTCCAGGCCAGAGAACCAGGACCTGAAGGGCTTCCTGGGGCGCCTCTTGTACGTGAAGAAGGGCGTCGACGTCCCGGTCGAGCTCGAGTGGAACGGCCTGGCCGACTCCGGCGCCGCGGCGCCCGACGGCCGCTACTACGTGGTCATCGAGGCCGTCGACGACAACGGCAACGTGGGCGCGACCGAGCGCTGGCCGGTCGTCGTCGATACGGTCCCGCCGAGCGCCAAGGCCGTAGGCCCCGCCGGCGGCGGCGACGCGCTGATCTTCAGCCCGGACGGAGACGGCAACAAGGACGAATTCGCGATAGCCCAGGAAGGATCCGTCGAGGACTCGTGGACCGCCGTCGTCACCGACGCCGCCGGCGCGACGGTACGCTCGTGGACTACCCTGTCCGCCGCCCCGGCCGCCCTGCGCTGGGACGGCAAGGACGACGCGGGCAAGGTGGTGCCGGACGGCGTGTACTCGTACCGCGTCGCCGCCGTCGACCGCGCCGGCAACCAGGGCTCCGCCAGGATAGACAACATCATCGTCAACACCCAGCAGCCGCCGGTCGGCGTATCCATAGACCTCGCGGCCTTCAGCCCAGACGGCGACGGCGTCAAGGACACGCTGACGCTGACGCCGAACGTACCGGTCAAGGCCGGCCTAGCGTCGTGGCGCCTCGCCGTGCTCGACGACAAGGGCGTCGAGCGCTGGGCCGCCTCCGGCTCCGGCGCCGGGTCCCTCGAGCCGGCGTACCGCTTCGCCGGCAAGGACGCCTCCGGCGCGGCCCTGCCCGAGGGCGCGTACCGTACCAGGCTGTCGGTCTCCTACGTGAACGGCCACGGGCCCGTGGCCCATTCGCCTAACTTCGTCATCGACGTGACGCCCCCGGAGGCGACCGTCTCCGTGGGCCGCGCCGCTTTCAACCCGCTCGGCGACGCCGACGCGACCCTGGCCGTGGACCAGTCCGGATCGGCCGAGGAGCGCTGGACCGGCGAGATGCTCGACGCGTCGGGCGCCCCGGTCAAGACCTGGACCTTCATCGGCAAGCCGGACTCGACCGTCGTCTGGGACGGCTCCGACGACGCGGGCAAGGTGGTGCCCGACGGCTCGTACGCGTACCGGCTATCGGCCACCGACAAGGCGGGCAACTCCGGCGCCGCGACCGGCCCGGCCATCGTCGTCGACACGCAGAACAAGGCCGTGCGGCTGTCGCTCGACCGGCGCGCGTTCAGCCCGAACGGCGACGGCGTCGCGGACTCGGTGGCCATGATCCCCGAGAGCCAGTCCGCCACCGCCGTGCAGTCGTGGACCCTGGCCGTGGTCGACGAGGCGGACGCCAAGGTGCGCGGCTACTCCGGCTCCGGCGCGCTTCCCGCCCGCTTGAGCTGGGACGGCCGCAAGGACGACGGCTCGAAGGCCCCCGACGGCCTCTACCGGGCCGCCCTCGAGGTGCGCTTCGTCACCGCCGAGCTGGAGAGCGCCCGCTCGGTCGACCTGGCGCTCGACGTCACGCCGCCGGCGATAGAGCTATCCGCGTCCGATACCCTGTTCAGCCCGAACGGCGACGGCCGCAAGGACGTCGTCTCCATAGCCCAGAAATCCGTGCCTGGCGACACCTGGGAAGGCGCCGTCTACGACTCGGCCGGCCGCGTCGTGCGAGCCTGGACCTGGAAGGACGCCGCGGTAGGCTTCGACTGGGACGGCTCCGACTCCGAGGGGAATAAGGCGGCGGACGGCGCCTATCGATACGTCGTGCGCGCCGAGGACCCCGCTGGCAACAAGGCCGAGAAATCGATACCGAGGATAGTCGTCGATACCAGGCAGACCCAGGCCTTCGTCACCGCGAGCGCCGCCGGCTTCAGCCCGAACGGCGACGGCGCGTTCGACGAGATGTCGTTCGGCCTGGTCGTCAAGCTGACCGACGGCATCGATTCCTGGAAGCTCGCGATGGTCGGCGAGGACGGCGTCGCCCGCCGCTCGTTCACCGGCAAGGGCGCGACGATCCCCGCCAAGCTCGCCTGGGACGGCAAGTCCGACGACGGCCAGCTCAGGCAGGGCGCCTATACCGCGGTGTTCACGGTCGATTACCTCAAGGGCGACCGCGCCGAGGCCGCGAGCGCTCCGTTCGCGCTCGACACCGAGGGGCCGAAGGTCGCGATGACGACCTCGCCGCGCTATTTCAGCCCCGATAACGACGGCGTCGACGACGAGCTCAAGATATCGCTCGCCGTCTCGGACGCCAGCGTGATCGACTCGTGGCGCTTCGACATCATCGAGGTGGCCGTGTCCGAGAGCGCGGGCGCCAAGCGGGCCGAGCGCGCGTTCTTCTCGTGGAGCGGCCGCGGAAAGCCGGCCGAGCGGCTGGCCTGGGATGGCCGCTCGCAGAAGGGCGAGCTGGTCGAGGCGGCGACCGATTACCCGTACCGCCTGACCATCGTCGACGAGCTGGGCAACCGGACGGTCGCCGAGGGCGTCATATCGGTCGACGTGCTGGTCATCCGCGACGGCGACCGGCTCAAGATCAAGGTGCCGTCGATCGTGTTCAGGCCGGACTTCGCCGACTTCAAGGACCTGCCCCAGGAGACCCTCGACCGCAACGCCGAGGTGCTCCAGCGCATCGCCCAGATCCTGAACCGCTTCAAGGACTACAAGATCCGGGTCGAGGGCCACGCCAACTCGATCGCCAAGATGACCGGGGCCGGCCAGGCGGCGGTCGACAAGGAGGAGACGAAGGAGCTCCTGCCGCTGTCGGAGAACAGGGCCAAGCTCGTGATGCAGAAGCTCATAGAGTACGGCGTCGACCCGAAGCGCCTGTCGGTGCGGGGCCTCGGCTCGTCCGAGCCGGTCGTGCCGTTCACCGACGCCGAGAACCGGTGGAAGAACCGCCGCGTCGAATTCATACTGATCAAGGAATAGGGAATGCCGTACGAGGGAGTCCTGGCCATCGTGTCCATCTTCATAGTCGCGCCGACCATCGTGTTCGGCTTCATCCTGCTGGCGAAGCGCGGCCGCAACCGGGTGGACCTGGCCCGCTGCGCGGTCCGCGAGAAGGAGCTCGAGCTGGAGCGCGAGAGGCTCCGCCTCGAGGCCCTGCAGCTCGAGAACCGCAAGCTCGACCTGATGATCGAGCATCGCATCGACTCCCTCGCCCCTTAGCGGGGCGGACGGTTGATCGGGGCCCGGGCAGCGCGACGCGCGGCCCGGGCCTTTTCCTTGATTCCATCGCGGAATTTGCATATAGTCGTACGCATGCCTATACCAGAATATCCCGAGTTCGCGCCGGTTACCCTCGATATGCGCGACGACCTCTACCCGGCCCTCAACCTGCTCGCCGACGGCGTGTCGGAGTTCACCTTCTCCGGCATCTACCTGTTCCGGGACACCTATAAGTACGCCGCCTCGCATATCAGCGGCTCCACCTACGTGATATCCGGCGAGAAGCGCGGCGAGCGCTTCTTCTTCACGCCGTGCTGCGTGCCGCCGAACGCCACGCTCGAGCGACTGTTCGAGGACCACTGCTACCTCAAGAACATGTCCGAGAGCCAGTGCAAGGCCGAGCGCATCCGGCTCGAGGCCGCCGGCTACGAGGTCCACGAGGACCGCGACAACTTCGACTACCTGTACGAGCGCAAGGACCTCGCCGAGCTGTCGGGCAAGGCCTACCATAAGAAGCGCAACCTGGTGAACGCGTTCCTGAACTCGTACGCGTACGAGCAGAAGGAGCTCGACGGCTCGAACGTCGCAGACGCGCTCAGCGTGCTCGACGGCTGGAGGGCCGAGAAGGGCATAGACGGCGACTACGCCGCCGCCAGGGAGGCGCTCGAGCTGTACGAGCGCCTCGGCATGCGCGGGGCCGTGTACTACGTCGACGGCAAGCCGGCCGGCTACGCCCTCGGCGAGCCGATCGCCAAGGCGCGCATGTTCGCCGTGCACTTCGAGAAGGCGGTCGGCGACTATAAGGGCATCTACCAGTTCATCAACCAGGCCTTCGCCCAGGCCCTGCCGCCGTACTTCAGGCAGGTCAACCGGGAGCAGGACCTAGGCGACGAGGGGCTCAGGCAGGCGAAGATGACCTACCGCCCCAGCGGCTTCGTGCGCAAGTACCGCGTCATGCCGACGAAGCCGGCCTTCCTGCCCGAGGCCTAGGCGGCTGGCTCGTCATCGTCTTTTCCCGGTTTTCGCCAATAAAGCTTGATAAATGATAACCACGCCCCTATGCTTTAATGAGCGTAGGGGCGCTTGAAAGAGACGTACCGAAGCGCTCCGCGATAGCATCCTCTGTCTCGTCGGAGGGAAAAACGAATAAGAATCGCGTGATCCCGCTCCTCGTCTGCATGCCGCTGATGATGGCCATCGTCGCTTGCGAGGCTAAGCCTGTTAACGAACCGGCAGACCGGCTGGAACCGTCATCGGACGAGGACGATCCCGGATTCTCGAATGCCGCCGTAGCCGATATTATCTTCCTGTCTACCCAGCTTAATCCCGTCGAAGAGGCCGGGCGAATGCGTTCGTCTATCCTGAAGGACTTCTGGGGCAGGGTCGATTTCAAGCCGAATGACAACGGCCATCTATTCAGTCAGATCGGCGTCACGGCCGAGCGATCCCCTGACGCGCGTATCCTTATCGGAGCCCTCCATGGTGACCTGGCGACGCTTCGCGACGAGGGGCTCCTGAGGCCGCTCCAGGATATATTCTCCGGGCTAGAGGGACGCGATTTCTACGAGCCGCTGGTACGTCTCGCCCGACTCGGCGGCGATAGCCTGTACTACGTACCGTGGATGCAGGCCTCGTTCGTCATGGTGGCTAATCGGCGCGCGCTCGCGTACCTGCCCAAGGGAGCCGATATCGATTCCCTGAGCTATGACCAGCTGTTCCAATGGGCGAGGAACATCTTCCAGAAGACCGGCGAGCGGGCCCTGGGCTTCCCCGTCGGGAAGAACGGGCTCATGCATCGCTTCTTCCAGGGCTATCTCTACCCGTCGTTCACCGGCGGTACCCTCGTGACGTTCAAGAGCCGAGACGCCGTGGCGATGTGGGACTATTTCGATAAGCTATGGGACTACGCGCACCCGGGATCCCTGTCGTACTCGTCGATGTCCGAGCCGCTTCTCTCGGGCGACGTATTGATAGCCTGGGACCATACGGCCAGGCTATCGAAGGCGCTCGAGGAGCGGCCCGACGACTTCGTGGCCTTCCCCGCGCCCATCGGGCCGAAGGGGCGGGGCTACATGGTCGTCGTATCGGGCTTGGCTATCCCCGCGGGCGCGGAGGCCGCCGACGCGCAGGCGGCGCTCATCGATTACCTGACCCGCCCGGTCATCCAGCGGCGGACCCTGATCGAAACCGGCTTCTTCCCCGTCGTCAGCCTGGGGCGGCAGGGCGACCTTCCTACATCGCTACGGTCGCTGTCCGCCGCGGTGGATAGGCAGGCGCTCTCCCCCGATTCGATAGCTACCCTCCTGCCGGTGGGGCTCGGAGAGCGCGGCTCCGACTATAACAGCCTCTATATACTGACCTTCTCCGATATCGTGCTGCAGGATCAGGACGCCGGGGCCGTGCTCGAGCGGAACGCCGCCCAGCTCCAGTCGCTACTAGACGAAGTCGGGGCCGTGAGCTGGCCTCCGGACGTCTCCGAGGCGAGGCCGGTCCAAATTGAATGATCGCATACGGTACCGCCTCTTGTCGGTCGTCTCGATCGTCATCATTACGTTATCGGTCAGCGTCGCGTTCGTCGGCGTCGTCATGCACCGCGACCTCGGGCGTATCGGCACCGAGCTGCCCGTACAGAGCGTCGGCGCGTTCAGGAACGTAGCGAACATGATGCCGCTGGTCTCCGAGCTGTCGTACTCGGTCCAGGGGGCGTACGCGGACGGCTCCGGCATGGGGGCGAGGCAGCTCGGCTTCACGATCAGCAAGCTGCGCGCGGCGCAGGAGCTCGTGGACGCTGACTTCGGGAGCGAGCCGCCCGAGGGACTCGGTTATATACTGTCGGAGCTAGCGAGCGTGATAGACGAGCTCGCGGGCGCCGTCTCCGGCGCCGCTCCGCTCGGACGGACCGAGGCCGCCCTGCTCGGCACCCGGATAGACTATATCTACGCCGAGCTGCGCGATTTCGTGCTGCGCATCAACAACGACGCCCTGATGGGGCTGGACAAGCAGCGGCGATCCGTCGTCCGGCTCGGTTCAGTCATTCTGGCCTCGTCCATAATCGCGTTGCTGGCGGCCGCGCTGACGCTCGTCCTGCTCCTGACCCAGAGGCGGACCTTGGCCGAGCTCGAGCGCAGCCGCGAGGTCGCGATCGCGAACAGCAAGGCGAAGAGCGAATTCCTGTCCAATATGAGCCACGAGATACGTACCCCGATGAACGCAATAATCGGCCTCTCGTACCTAGCCCTCAAGACCGCCCTGACGCCGAGCCAGCGCGACTACCTGAAACGGATCCAGGTTTCGGGCCAGCACCTGCTCGGGATCATCAACGATATACTGGACTTCTCCAAGATAGAGGCCGGAAAGCTTTCGATCGAGTCCATCCCCTTCGAGCTCGAGAAGGTCCTGGATAACGTAGCCAACCTGACCGCCGAGAAGGCGAGCTCGAAGGGGCTCGAACTGATATTCAGGACGGGCGACGACGTGCCCAACTACCTGGTCGGCGACCCGTTGCGCCTAGGCCAGGTCCTTATCAACTACGCGAACAACGCGGTGAAATTCACCGAGAGAGGCGAGGTAAGCATCCGCGTCGGCCTCGCGTCCGGTACCGAAACGGAGGCTACGCTCCGTTTCGAGGTGCAGGATACCGGGATAGGCATCAGCGACGAGCAGAAGTCCCAGCTCTTCCGCAGCTTCCAACAGGCCGACGGAGCCATCACCAGGCGCTACGGCGGCACGGGACTAGGCTTGGCCATTTCGAAGAAGCTCGCCGGGATGATGGGCGGCGATACGGGCGTCGAGAGCGAGCCCGGCAAGGGCTCGACCTTCTGGTTCACCGCGACCTTCAAGCGGGGCGTCAAGGAGGCTAGGCGCTTCGTGCCGCGGGCCGACCTCCGAGGCAAGCGGGTGCTCGTCGTCGACGATAACGAGCATGCCAGGTCGGTACTGGTAGACACGCTCAACGGCATGACCTTCTCCGCCGCGTCGGTCGACTCGGGGCCGGCGGCGCTTACTGAGCTCGTCAGGGCGGCCGACGACGGCGTCGCCTACGACGTCGTCTTCCTCGATTGGCAGATGCCCGGGATGGACGGTATCGAGGCGGCCCGGCGGGTCTTCTCGCTCGGCCTCGCCGTCGAGCCGTGCGTAGTCATCGTCACGGCGTACGGGCGCGAGGACGTCATACGGGAGGCGGAGTCGGCCGGTATAGCCGACGTGCTCATCAAGCCGGTCAACGCGTCGATCCTCTTCGATACGCTCATGCACCTCCTCGGCGCCCGCGATCGGGAACGGCGCGTGGCGGGCGGCTCCGACGCGTCAGTCGACGTGCCCTCGGGACTCGAGGGCGTACGGGCTCTCCTCGTCGAGGATAACGAGCTCAATCAGCAGGTGGCCGTCGAGATACTCGAGATGGCCGGTTGCGATGTGTCTCTCGCGCGGAACGGCGCCGAGGCGGTCACCGCCGTTATCGGCGATCGCCCCGACGACGCCTCTTCCGCGCCGGCGGCGTTCGACATAGTGCTCATGGACGTCCAGATGCCGGTGATGGACGGCCTCGAGGCGACGAGGCGGATACGCGGGGTGCCGGGATTCGGGGCCTTGCCGATCATAGCCATGACGGCGAACGCGATGTCCGAGGACCGGATCCGTTGCCTCGAGGCCGGTATGAACGACTATATAACGAAGCCGATCGACCCGGACGCGATGTTCGGCGTCATCGGCCGATTCGTGAGCCGCGCGAGCCCTCGGTCCGGCGCGCCCGTCGCCCGCCCCGCCGCCGACGGCGCGATACCCCCGATACCGGGCATCGATACGGTCGCCGGGCTCAGGCGCGTCGTAGGGAACGCGGGCCTATACCTGGACCTGCTACGGCGTTTCAGCGAGGGGCAGCGGGACGCGCCTAGCAGAATCGCCGACGCCATGGAGCGCGGAGAGCGAGACGAGGCCGAGAGGGTCGCCCATACGCTCAAGGGCGTATCGGGCAATATCGGCGCCGCCGCGGTGCAGGAAGCGGCCGGCGAGGTCGAGGCCGCCATCCGCGCCGGAACCGACGGCGCCGGATTGGGCGAGAAGATGGACCGTCTCGCCCTCGCCCTATCATCGGCGATCGCCTCGGTCGACGAGGCGCGAGCCGGCCTGCCCGGGGCGGCTCCAGCGCCGGCTACCGAGGCTCGCCCCGTCCCGTCCCGGAAACTCGGGGATATGCTCGGCGAGCTGCGTCGCTTGGCGTCGGACAGCGATAGCGAGGCGCTATCGTATTTCGATTCTATACGGAACGAGCTCGTCGCGTCGGTCGGCGATGATAGCGTCGGCCGATTGGAGGGCGCGTTGCGCTCCTACGATTTCTCCGCGGCCGTCGCGATAGTGGAGGCCATCTCTATCGGCGATCGATGATCCTAGGAGGGACCAGGATGGAAAAGCATGATGAAAAGAGGGCGACCATACTCGTCGTCGACGACTCTCCCGATAGCGTCGCCCTGCTTAGCTCGTTGCTCAGCCCGCTGTATAGGGTCAAGATAGCGACTTCCGGCGACAAGGCGCTCGCTATAGCCCGGAACGGCGACGCCCCCGACCTCATCCTGCTCGACGTCGTCATGCCGGGCATGGACGGATACGAGGTATGCCGCCTCCTCAAGCTCGATCCGAGGACGTCCGATATCCCCGTCATCTTCCTGACCGGCAGGGCCGATCCCGTCGACGAGGCGCGAGGCCTCGGCCTCGGAGCCGCGGACTATATAACGAAGCCCCCGAGCCCATCCATCGTGCTGGCTCGAATCGACACGCACCTGCGGCTCAAGAGCGCGCATGATTTCCTCAAGGATAAGAACGCATACCTGGAACTGGAGGTAGCGAGGCGGACGGCCGAGGTGACGACTATCCAGGACGTTACGATGATCGCGTTGGGGTCCCTGGCCGAGACGCGGGACAACGAGACGGGGAACCATATACGGCGCACCCAGTACTATATCAAGGTCCTGGCCGAGAGCCTCATGGGGCATCGGCGCTTCTCGAGGTTCCTGACGGAGCCGACCATAGAGCTCCTATATAAGTCGGCGCCGCTCCACGATATCGGCAAGGTCGGAATACCCGATACCATCCTAAAGAAACCGGATAAGCTCGATCCGGCCGAATTCGAGATCATGAAGCGGCATACGGTACTGGGCATGGAGGCTATCGTCGCCGCCGAACGGCGCTTCGGCTCGCCGACGTCGTTCCTCTCCCTGGCTCGGGAGATCGCGTGGACCCATCATGAGAAATGGGACGGTACGGGCTATCCGCGCGGGCTGTCCGGCGACGATATCCCGGCCTCGGGGCGCCTCATGGCTATCGTCGACGTATACGACGCCCTCATAAGCCGGCGCGTCTATAAGGCGGCGTTCACGCATCGGATCGCCGTCGAGATCATAGAGCGGGGGACGGGCGCCCACTTCGACCCGGATGTCGCGGCCGCATTCGCCTCGATAGCCCCGCGCTTCGAGGAGATCGCCAAGGAATTCAGCGATTCCGGCGACGCGGCTCCATGATGGCTGGCGGCGGTAGGAAGACCGTCCTGATCGTCGATGACGTTCCGGATGAGATAGCGATCCTCGAGGAGATCCTCAAGGGGGAGTACCAGGTAAAGGCGGTGACGAACGGAGAGGCGGCGCTGTCGATAGCCTTGAGCGCCTCGCCCCCCGACTTGATACTCCTCGATATCATGATGCCCGGCAAGGACGGCTTCGAGGTGTGTAGGAGCATCAAGGCCGACGCGGCCGGGGCGGTCATCCCGATCATCTTCCTGACCGCCAGGCAGCGGAGCGCTGACGAGAAGTACGCCTTCGACGTAGGCGCGAACGACTATATCAGGAAGCCGGTCGACCCGGACCTCGTGCGTATCAGGGTCAAGGCGCAGCTGGAGCAGAAAGACGCGCTCGTACGCGCCTCGGAGATCCGATACCGGCGCTTCTTCGAGGCTGCGGCCGACGGGTGCATGATCATCGACGTCGAGACCGGGCGCGTCGTCGACGCGAACCCCGCCATGGCTCGCCTGCTCGGCACGAGCCAGGAGGCGTTCCTCAACGGGCGCCTCGACGATTTCGGAGCCATCGAGGGCCTGCTCCGTCCCCCGGGGCGCGCGTCCATCCTCGAGGGCCGCGAGCCGAGACGGATGACCGCCGTGCCGCTCGATACCGCGGACGGGCGGCGGATCTACGTCGAGGCGATGTGCATCCCGTATCGGGTTGACCGCCGCGATACCGTACAGCTGAGCCTGAGGGATATGACCGAGCTCGCGGACGCGCAGCGGGCTAGGGACGAGCTATCGTCGAGGCTCGCCCATTACCTGATGACCAGCCCGACGGTCACCTACTCCATGCGCGTCGAGGCGGGAGCCGCCCGGTACGCCTGGATCAGCGAGAACGTGGATAGCCTGCTCGGCTACGCGGCGGACGAGGCGATGGCCCCGGACTGGTGGTTCCGCAACGTACATCCCGATGATCGAGCCAAGGCGATCACCGGGGTCGTCGAGCTCTCGAAGGGCGAGCGGTATACGCAGGAATACCGCTTCGTCAGGAAGGACCGGTCAACCGTCTGGCTGCTTGACGACATGCGCATCCTCCGCGGCGACAAGGGCGCCTTGGAGATAGTCGGTACGCTGACCGATATAGGGGAGCGTAAGCGGGCGGAAGAGGAGCTCGAAAAGAAAAGCGACGACCTCGAGGCGTCCTTGCGCGAGAAGAGCGCGCTGCTTCGCGAGGTGCATCATAGGGTCAAGAACAACATGCAGGTGATATCGAGCCTGCTATCGCTCAGCGCGTCCGAGACGAATGAGCCGAACGTGGTCCGCGTCCTGTCGGCCGTCAATCGGCGCATAGGCGCCATGGCCATGGCGCATGAGCACTTCTACGACGCCGACGACCTCGAGAGGATTGATTTCGCGCGGTACCTGAAGGCGTTGGCGACCGGTATCGTAGGCGAGGCGTACGGGGCCGACGCGAAGAGCCGCCTTCGATTCGAGGCCGATCCTATCTACCTCTGCCTGGATCAGGCCATCCCCGCCGGCCTTATCGCCTCGGAGCTCGTGACCGACTCGGTCCGTCGCTCGCTCGGCGCGGCGGGCGGCGAAGGGCGAGTCGGCGTATCGGCGCGTATCGTCGCCACTAGCCCGGACGGCGGGGACGGTTTCGTCGAGATAGAGGCCGTCGGCGACGGGCTGCGGGCGCCCGCCGATGGCGAGGCGGCCGTAGCCGACGCGCTAGGCGCGCGACTCGTGAGTATCCTGGCGGATCAGCTTCGCGGCGAGCTGCGCGTATCGGCCGTGGAGGCGGGGATCGCCGCGATGCTGCGGTTCCCGACGCGGTCCTAGCCCCGCGGCGCCGAAGCGGAGCCTCTTCCCGGCCAAGGCGTCGCGGCTATATACTGATTCGTATGCCTATCGAT
>QKAK01000126.1 GCA_003247225.1 Spirochaetota bacterium
CCCGCACGGTTTGACGGTACGCCGATACCGGTACATACTGGCCGTTCAACGCTTCGGAGGTGATACTGGTGTTACGCACGATCAGGTCCAGGCTCATCACGATCAACCTGCTGCTCGCGCTGCTCATAGGCTCGCTGTTCGCCGCCAACTACCTGTCCCTGGCCGGCCTCGGAGCGCTTCAGCGGGACGGCAGGGCGCGCTCGATGGACGCCAAGGCGGTGGCGGAGGCCTCGTACGTAGGGAGCGACCTGTTCGCCGTCATCGCCACGCTTATCATAAACAGGGACCTGGCGGAATTCGGCGCCGCGTGGCCGGCGGCCAAGGCGAGGGCTTCGGAGCGGATGGACGCCGCCCTCGCCATCGCGGCCGGCGACGAAGACCGTACGCTAGCGAATCGGGCCCGCGGCGCGCTGGACGAGCTGATCGCCGCGGTGGAGGGAGCGCTGAGGCCGCTGGCCGCCGGGACCGACGCGGACCGCACCAGGATAAGCCCGTCCATGCGCGTGCTCGGCTACCAGATACGGCTGCTCGTCGACCAGGTCGAACGGGACTTGAAGGCGGTCAGCGAGTCGGTGGAACGCGAGGCCGTGCTCGCGGACGAGGCCTTCGCCGCCCTGTCGGCCAGGACGGCCGTAACCGGCTTGGCGCTCGGGCTGGTCGCCATAGCGCTGGCCGTCGGAACCATGCTGGCGAACCTACGGCTCGTGCTGCGCCCTCTCCGCTCGCAGCTGAGCCTCCTCGACGACATGGCCGGGGCCGAGGCCGACCTGACGCGCAGGCTGGATCAGGCCCGGGACGACGAGTACGGTAGGCTCGGCCGTTCCTTCAACGCGTTCATGGAGCGCCTGGCCGCCTCGGTCGACGCGGTCAAGTCCGCCGCGGCGGCGCTGGCCGGCCAGACGGCTACCCTGTCCGAGCGTATGGGGGATACGGCGGCGGCGGTCGAGCAGATCGGCGCCAACGTGGAGAGCGTCCGTAGACGGTCGGAGGCCCAGGCCCTCGCCGCGGGGCGGGGCGCCGAGTCGCTGGAACGGGTCTCGACCGGCCTGGCCGAGTTGGACGCGCTTATCGCGAGCCAAGCGGCGAGCGTCGCCGAGTCGTCGGCCGCCATCGAGCAGATG
This sequence comes from Spirochaetota bacterium, assembly GCA_003247225.1. GTDB lineage: Bacteria > Spirochaetota > Spirochaetia > Treponematales > UBA12059 > SZUA-370. The sequence goes on from QKAK01000126.1 coordinate 1,122, forward strand.
GTGGCCAACATACGGTCGGTAGCCGGCGCGGTCGAGTCGAACTCCGCGTCTATCGAAGAGCTCCAACGGTCGGCCATCGACGGCAAGGGATGGATGGACGAGGTAGCTTCGCTCTTACGCGGCATGCTGAGCGACTCGGCCGTCTTGTCCGAAGCTGGCGCCGTCATCCAGGGCATCTCGAGCCAGACCAACCTGCTGGCGATGAACGCGGCCATAGAGGCGGCCCACGCCGGCGAGGCGGGGCGCGGATTCTCGGTGGTAGCGGAAGAGATCCAGAAGCTGTCGGAACTGTCGAGCGACGAGGGCAAGCGCATCGTCGACGTCCTGGAACGGCTCAAGCGGGCCATGGAGTCCCTCGAGGCCACCGCGAGCAGATCCCAGTCGGGCTTCGCCCGCGTATTGGAGCAGACGACGCTCGTGGCATCCCACGACGCCGTGATCAAGGGCGCCATGGACGAGCAGCGCTCCGGAGGCGGCCAGGTGCTCGAGGCCATCCACCGTATCGGCGACATCACGGCCGGGGTGCGTTCCGGTTCGGAAGGCATGCTAGGAGCCAGCGCCGAGGCTCGGCGGCTGACGGGCGAGCTGGCGGATATGGCGGCGGAGATAGGCTCGGGCGTGAGGGAGATGTCCGAGGGCCAGGCGCGGATAGTCCAGGCGATAGGCTACGTCAACGGCATAGCGGCCGACAATCGTCGCGACCTCGACGCGCTGATGGCCCGCTTCGCCAGGTTCAGGACCTGAGGAGACCGCCGCGCGGGGGCACTTGCGCCGGGCGTCCTGCGATATATAGTTATAAATAAGGCCATAGGCGTCGAGGAGCCAGCGCGCGCATGCGACACAGCAGACTGATAGAGGAGAACCTGCTCATCTCGACGGCGCTGTCGATCGCCACGCTCATAGTCGTGCTCGGCGCGTTCTTCCTGATAGCGGGCCGGCACGAGATCCGTAACATGAGGCGGCAGGCCGAGGCGACGGCGGACGAGATAGCCGATATCCTGTCCGAGCCGCTCTACAACATCGACGACGAGCAGGCCGCGAGGATAGCGGCCGCGCTGATAGCGTCCGGGCGTATCGCCAGCCTGCGGCTCGAGTCGACGGTCTCCGGCCTCGTCTTCGAGCGGAGGGCCGAGACGCCTCCGCGGTGGATCCGGGCGCAGGACCGGCGGATAGAGCGCGGCGAACTGCACCTCGGCGACCTACGCGTCGCCGTCAGCGAAAGAGAGATACGGGAGACGCTGGCGCTATACGTTCTCGTTAGCGGCCTCCTGGCAGCCGCGACGATCCTCGTCAACGCCACGGCCAACCTGCTCTTCATACGCAAGCGCGTACGCCGGGCCTTCGCCGATCTCGACGAGGGCATACGCCGGATCAACGGAGGTTCGCTGGGCTACGAGATTCCGTCTAGCGGCTACCGTGACCTGGACAGCCTGATCGTCTCGTTCAACAGGATGAGCCGAAGCGTGGAGGCGTCCAACGCGCAGCTGTCGACGCTCAACGCCGAGCTCGAGGAGCGCGTGACCGAGCGTACCGCGGAGCTCAGGACGGCGCTCGACGAGCAGGACAAGCTGCGCGAACGCCTGGTCGAGGCCGCCAAGCTATCCGTGCTCGGTCGGCTGTCGACCGGCATGGCCCACGAGATCAATACGCCGCTCGGGGCCATCGTATCGTCCGACGGCTACCTGATAGAGTTCATCGAGAACGAGTACCGTTCCCAGCTCGAGTTCTTCGCGGGGCTCCCGGCTACGGACCGCGCCGCCTACGAGCGGATCCTGGCCATCGGCATAGCGGGCAACCGCGGCCTATCGGTCAGCATGGCCGCCGCGGCTGAACGGCGCTCGTTCGCCGACGCCTTGGGAGCGGCCGGCGTCCCCGACGGCGCCGCGATAGCCGACGAGCTGGCCGACCTGTCGCTCCACGGCGAGCTCCGGGCGGTGGTCGAGGCCCTCTCGAGCTCGGGGCGGCCGCTCGAGATCGCGAGGCGCGTCGCAGCGGTGATCACGGCGTACAGGATGGCGCGAGTGATCGAGGAAGCCGGGGGCAAGGCGGCCGCCGTCGTATCGGCGCTTCGCTCGCACATCGGCACGTCCCAGGACGAGCCGAGCGCCGTCGACGTGCACGAAGAGATACGCAAGTCGCTGACGCTGATGCACGGCGCCATCAAGTACGGCGTCGAGTCGCGGACCGAGCTAGCCCCGGGCAGGCCGATGGCGCTGGCGGTAGGGTTCGACCGGGTACTCGTCAACCTGACGAGGAACGCCGCCCAGGCGATGGGCTTCAAGGGCGTCCTGACGATTCGTACCGAGATTAAAGGCGACCTCGTGATAGTATCCGTCATAGACACCGGAACGGGCGTGCCGCCGGAGCTGGCGGACGAAATATGGAAGCCGTTCTTTACCACCAAGGGTAACGGCGAGGGGCTCGGCCTCGGGCTGGACATCTGCCGTAAACTGGTAGCGCGCTCGGGGGGGCGGATCTACTTCGACTCGGAACCGGGCAATACGGCGTTCCATGTCGAGCTGCCGCGGCTTGACGAAGCCTGAGCGCAGAAAGGAACGGGGGGGTATAGTGAAAAAAGGCGCCATCCTCTGCGTCGACGACGAGCCCATCATCCTGCTATCGCTAGTGCAGGAACTCAAGCGCACCTTCGGGAACGAGCTGGCCTACGAACGGGCGATGAACGCCGAGGCCGCCCTAACGACCATCGAGGCCCTGGAGAAGGAGGGCGTACGCGTCATCCTGATCATCTCCGACTGGCTCATGCCCGGCATCAAGGGCGACGAATTCCTCCGGATAGTCCACGAGCGCTACCCCGACATACGGGCCATCATGATCAGCGGCAACGCCGACCCGCAGGAAATGAGGGAATTCGCTAAGCTCGAGTCGCTCGTGGCGGTATTCGGCAAGCCCTGGGACAGGAAACGCCTGGCGGAAGCCATACGCGTCGTGCTCCGCGGCTGGAATATAGAGCCTAGCGATACCGATCCATGATGGCCGCGACGGTGCCGTCGGCCCGCATACCGGCCAGGATACCGTTCAGCTCGCCGACCATGCCTACGCGCGGGGATCGCTCGCCGATCATCATATGGAAGGGGCTCTCCTCGACTATGCCGTCGGTCTCGACCAGTCGTTGCCGAGATAGGATATCGCCACGAGTCCCGAACGCCTCAGGTCCTCGACCGAGCGGACGCCGTCCATCACGCCGATGGCGGGGTGATCAGGAACGGTATAGAGCTTATAGCGCTTGATCCAGATCGGCGTATCGACGACCGCGGCGTACTCGCGGCGCTCGTCGGTCGGTATGGTCGCCATCATGTCGGCGAGGCCTTCCCCGACCATGTACTGGCATCGAGGCCACGGGTAGACGGCCATCTCGACCGGCACGCCGAGCCGGAAAATCGAGGGCCTCCCGGACGATGTCGACGAAGGAGCCGACGGGCTCGCCCGACTCGTCCACGTAATTAGCCGGCTCGTAACAGGTGAAGACGAAACGGAGGGGTTCGCGAGCGGCCGCTCGCGCATGGACCGAGCCCACGGCGATCGAGAGGAGTAACGATAGCGCGACCGTTCGCGTGCCCATGCCCTTACTGTAGCGGCTACGCGGCGGCGAGTCAGAAGGCGCCGGTCGCCGGCCTCCGCTACGCCTCGTACAGCTCCAGCGGCAGGCCGTCCGGGTCCTTGAGGAAGGTAAAGCGCTTGCCGGTGCCCGGGTCGACGCGGACCGGCTCGACGTCGACGCCGCGAGCGGAGAGGACGCCGGCCGAAGCGTCGACGTCGGCCACCGCGAAGGCTAGGTGCCTGAGCCCGAGCGCCTCGGGCCGGTCGGGCCGGGGCGGGCGCTCGCCGAACCAGAACAGCTCGACGGCGCGGCGCCCGCCGGCGCCCAGGTCGAGCTTCCAGGAGCCCGACTCCGGCCGCCAGGCCTCCGCCATGACCTCGAGGCCCAGGGCCTCGACGTAGAAGCGCTTCGACTTCTCGTAGTCGGAGCAGATGACGGCCGCGTGATGGAAGCCGAGGAGGCCGGGGCCGGCCATAGGCCGCGACGACAGGCTCATTTCCTGCCGGCGACGAATCTTCGTATCACCTCGCGCCAGGCCGGCTCGCGCCAGGCGTACTCGAGCACCGCCTCCAGGTAGCCGGCCGGTTCGCCGGTGTCCAGGCGCTGGCCCTCGACGCTCTTATAGGCCACCTTGCCGGCGGCGATCATCCGGTCGAGGGCGTAGATATGGTAGTACTCGCCGTCCTCGTGCCGCTTCCAGCCCTCGGCGAGCAGCTCGAAGAATTCCGGCGTGTAGAGGTAGCGGCCTATCGATATCTCGTGGCTCGGCTCGGAGCCCTTCGTCGGCTTCTCGACGAAGCCGCGCACGCCCTCGCCGTCCGGCGCCGGGTCGACGACGCCGTAGCGGGAGACGTCGCCCGGGTCGTGCACGGTGGCCAGAACGCAGCCGCCGGTCCGCTCGTGCACGTCCATCAGCTGGCGCGCCAGAGGCGGCGAGCCGAAGTGCAGGTCGTCCGGATACGCGACGACGCAGGGCTCGCCGCCGAGGAGCGGCGCCGCCTGCAGGAGGGCGTGGCCGGTGCCGCGCATCTCGGTCTGGCGTACGAACGAGATCCGGGCGGCGGGCGGCGCTATCAGCGCGGCCTTGTCGTCGCGCCCCTCGCGGGCGAAGACGGCCTCGAGCTCGGCCTCGTGGTCGAAGTAGTCGTCGAGCGACTTCTTGCGGCGGCTCGTGATGATGACGATATCCTCGATGCCCGACGCGACGAACTCGTCGACGACGAAGGCTATCGAGGGCTTGTTGATCAGGGGGAGCATTTCCTTGGGCACGGTCTTGGTGACCGGCAGGAAGCGGGTGCCGTAACCGGCGGCGACGATGATGCCTTTCATGCGATCAATGATAACCGAGCCGGGCCGGCTCGCCAAGGGCGCTATAGTGTCACGAACCTTAGCTAGTCGTCCGGCTCATATCGATCAGCCGAAGGCGGCCCTTGACCCGGCGCGCGGGCGGAGCCGATACTGGCGCGAGGAGGCCCCGGACCGGATGAAGCTCTTATGCGTCGCCGATACCATCGATCCGCTCGTCGACTCGCCGGCCGTGCGCGAGCGCTTCGGCGACGTCGACCTGGCGCTCGGCGCCGGCGACCTGCCGATGGAGTACCTGTCCTACGTCGTCTCGGCGCTCAACCGGCCCCTCCTGTTCGTGTTCGGCAACCACAACCTCGCCGACCTGCCTCATTACCGTCCGGCGCCCGGCTCGCCGCCGCCGTCGCCGCACGACCTGTCCAGGGACGTCGGCGCCACCTACGTCGGCTTCAAGCTGCGCCGCGAGGGAGGCCTGATCGTCCTGGGCCTCGGCGGGTCGCTGCGCTACAACGACGGCCAGAACCAGTTCACCCAGGCCCAGATGTGGGCCCGCGTGATAGCCAAGGTCCCGGCGCTGCTATGGAACCGCCTGGTCCGAGGCCGCGCCGTCGACGTGGTGCTGACGCACGCCCCGCCGCGGGGCGTCCACGACCGGGCCGACCGCTGCCACCGCGGCTTCGACGCGTTCCTATGGCTGATGCGCGCCTTCAGGCCGCGCTTCCTCGTGCACGGCCACGTGCACCTCTACGACGCCAGGGAACCGCGAGTCACGCGCTACCGCGACACGGTCGTGGTCAACGCGTACGGCACACGGAGGCGAGCTATGACTGACCCGCTCGACGAGCTGGCCGCCAGCGACTTCTCCCGGGCCCGACTGCGCGAGGCGCTGACGCGAGTCGGCGGCTTCCTGAGGCCGGACAGCCAGCGTCTGCTGTCGCTCGACGAGGTGCGCTCGATACTCAAGATACGCGGCGAGGAGTACCGCGGCGTGATGCCGGTGCCGCTCGAGCTGATCATAGGCTCGGAGGGCCGCTACCGCGACTTCGCCCGCGGCTTCCTGCCCAGGCACGACTACCTGCGCGACCGCTGGATCCGCGTCGACTCCGCCCACTACCACGACGTGATCCTGCCGCCGGTCAGGCTCTACGAGCTCGGCGGCGCGTACTTCGTGCGGGACGGCAACCACCGCGTGTCGGTCGCCAAGCTGCAGGGCGCCCTCGAGATAGACGCCGAGGTCACCTCGCTCGGCTCCGCGGTGCGCATCGACAAGGGCATGGACATGGACGAGCTCAGGCGGGCCATCGTCGGCTACGAGAAGCGCGAATTCTACGCTCAGACCCTGTTCGGCCAGGTGACAGACGACCCGGCCCTCGACTTCACCGCGCCTGGCGCCTACGACCAGATCGTCGAGCACGTGCTCGTCCACAAATACTACCTGAACGAGCGCTCGACCGAGGAGATCAGCTTCGTCGACGCGCTCGACTCCTGGTACCGAACCGTCTACCGGCCTATCGTCGAGGCCATCGAGGCGGAGCGCCTGCTGTCGGGTTTCCGCGGACGAACCGTCAGCGACCTCTACCTGTACCTCGTCAAGCACTGGGACGAGCTAAAGCGGCGCTACGGCCTGCACTACACCGTCTCGGCGGCGGCCCGCGACTTCCGCGAGCGCTACGGCCGCGGGTTCCTGAAGGACGCGAGGGCCTTCCTAGGCTCGCTGTTCAGGAAGCGCTGATCCGCCGGCTCAGCGGAACCATGCCGCCGCCGCGGGGATGTCGGGCTTATACACCATCAGGGCGAACGCGACGGCCAGGGGAACGACGCCCGCCAGCCCGATCAGCGATCGCAGCCGGAGAAGCCGCAGGAGCTCGTCCGGCAGCGCCCGGTCGGCCGGGTCGAGGGCGTCCATCAGCCGCTTGACCTTATACTGGGTAGGTATGTCGCCCGCCACCCAGATAACGCCCGAGAGCATGAAGAGCGCGAAGCCCGCCGATAGCCACCCGATCCGCCACGGATCGCCTATGGTATAGCCGAGCGTCAGCCCCGCGACGACCGACAGGATGACGAGGGGCGACGAGAAGCGGGCGTCGAGCCAGGCCACGGTGCCGTAGGTATGGAGTATCACGTCCTTACGGCCGGACGCCAGGCTCCTGGCTTCCCATAGCATGCCCGTCGCCGCGTTGGCGAAGAACAGGGTAACCGCCGCGATATGGACGAAACGGGCATGGAGGTACAACGCGGGCCGGTTTAAGAGGGCGACGAACTCCGCCCGGAAGAAAACGGCGAAGGCTATCATCCCGCCCATGACGGTCAGGGATCCGATCAGGACGCGCTTGGTCTTCATGGCACCTAATTGGAACGTATTCGCGAGGAGAATGCAACGGCTCCAGGGAGGCGCGCCGCAAGGGTCGGTTTTATTTGTCCGTATCGGGCTTACCGGATATATTGATATCACTTAGCGCAAGGAGTTCATCGTCATGAATCCTGCAATACGGCGATATTGGCCGCAGTACACGTGGTCGAACGTGCTAGCGATGGTCAAGAACATGAAGAACCGGCCGAAGCGATGCGAGGAACCGTTTACCGGCAAGCTGGCGGTCATCACTGGCGCCACCTCGGGCGTCGGGTACCATACGGCCCGTAAGTACGCCTCGATGGGCGCGCGCATACTGATGATCAACCGGAACGAGGAAAAGTCCGAGCGCGTGCGCAAGGAACTGGTCGACGAATTCGGCGTTTCGGCGGAATACGTCACCGCCGACCTCGCCGTACTCGCGGACATTCAGCGGGCCGGCCGTTACCTGGCGTCGCTCGAGGAGCCGATAGACGCGCTCATCCACAACGCCGGGCTGCACCTGACCACGAGGTCGGAGACGAGCGACGGCCTCGAAGTCAATTTCGCTCTGCATTACCTCTCCACGTTCATCATCACGTCGATGCTGCTGGATAAGTACCGGAAGGACGGTAGGGGCCGCATCCTCTTCGTCGGCTCCGAGGCGTACCGCTTCGCGGCCTGGGGGCTCGACCTGGACGACCTGCAGTGGGAGAAACGGCGCTACGCCGGGATAAAAGCGTACGGAGCGGGCAAGCTGGCGCAGCTACTGTCGATGCACCGCTTCGCCGCGGAACTCGCGCCTTGCGGCGTGACCGTCAACGCCATGCACCCGGGCATGGTACGGACGGAGACCGGCAAGGACAACGGCAGGCTCTATCGCTGGTATAAGAGGAACCTGATCGACCGCAGATCGATGTCGCCGGAGATATCGGCGGAGGCGCTCTATTACCTCGGCGCCTCGAGCGACCTAGCCCGGACGAGCGACGCGTTCTTCCACCTGACGACCGAGGAGGAGCTAGCGCCTCCGGCCAGGGATCCCGCCGCCGCGGACGCGCTATGGACGAGGACGATGGAACTGCTTCGCGGGCTGGATATAGCGCCGTAACGGACGAGTACGTCGTCGCCGCCCGTAGCGCCCGCGGCGCCCCGGCCGCTACGCGTCGCGGAACCGGTCGCCCGATCCCCCGGGGGGCTGGCCAGGCGGGCGCGCGGCGGACTATCCTCCCGTCGGAGGATAGAATGAAACGACTTTCGATCGCGCTGATCGCTTCAGCGATCTTCCTGGCGCCGCTCGCCGCCGTAGCCGAGGGATCGGGGCTGGAGGCCGGCCTCGGGCTCGGCGTCGACGGGATACTGCCCGTCACGGGAGACTACGGGCTACTCGGCCTCGTCATGGACCTCAGGGCGGGCGGCTACGTCGGCTACTCGCCTTTCACCGTCGGGAACGCCGCGCTCGGGCTGGAGATCGGCGCCTGGGCCTTCGCGCTGCCGCTCGGCGAACGACCGCTCGTGATGGCCGAGATCCCGGCTTACCTGACCGCCAGGTTCCCGATCGGCGACCGATCCTCGTTCACGGCGCAGGCCGGATACTGCCTGATGCTCGGCGTCGGCGAGGACGTCGAGCTGACGCACTGCGCCGCGCTCGGCGCCCGCTTCCTGTTCGGGCGCCACTTCGCGGAGGCCGGCGCGTTCGCGCCGCTCGCCTCGTCCGAAGGCGGGGCCGTCTCGTTCGCTCTACTGCCGCACGCGGCGTTCGGCTGGCGCCTATAGCCTGACCGAGCCCTCGAAGGCCTGGTAGGCCGGGCCGCTCAGGCTCAGCGA
>QKAK01000152.1 GCA_003247225.1 Spirochaetota bacterium
GAACGGCGACGGCACGAGGCCGCCCTGCGGGTTCCTGAAGAACGAGTTCTTCGGGATCAGCACGGCGACGACGGCGGCGATATAGATGAGCGACGCGATGCCGGCGGCCTTGAGGCCCTTCTTCTCGGCGGCGCTGACGTCCATGCTGGTTTCCTCGACGGCGAAGCCGGCCTTGGGGGTATAGGGGCCTATCTTCTTCTCGACGGCCATCGTCACCCAGGTGCCTACCACGGTGAGGACGATGGTGGAGGCGATCATGAAGAAGTAGTTGACCGCCGGGTTCACGACTATGGACGGATCGACGATCTTGGCCGCTTCCTGGGTGATGCCGGCCAGCAGCGCGTCGGTGCCGACGATGATCAGGTTGGCGGTGAAGCCGGCGCAGGCGGCCGAGTAGCCGGCGGCTATGCCGACTAGCGGGTTGCGCTTGGCCGCGTAGAAGATCATGCCGGCCAGGGGCGGTATGATGATCACCGCGGCGTCGGACGCGATGTTGCCGCAGATGCCGACGAGCATGATGATCGGTATAAGGAGCTGCTTCGGGGCGCCGAGGATGAATCGCTTCATCATCGCGTTCATCAGGCCGACCTGCTCGGCGAGGCCGATGCCGAGCATCATCGTCAGCACGAGGCCGAGCGGGGCGAATCCGACGAAGTTCTTCGTCAGGTCGATGAACATGTACTTGATGCCGTCCGCCGACAGGAGGCTCTTGATGGCGACCATCGCGTCCTTGGTCGGGTGCTTCACCTCGATGTGGACCGCGGCGAGTATCGCCGATAGGACGATGACCGCGACCATCAGGAACACGAACATCATGAAGGGGTGGGGGAGCTTGTTGCCGGTCCGCTCGACCCAGTCGAGGAAGCGGTAGAATACCGGCTTCTTCGCGCTTTTTTCTTGCGTCACAGAGTGCCTCCTTGCCGTATGGGGCAAATTACGGCCATATTTCAGCCATGGCCGATACTGGGTGTACCATGATCTTCCCCTGCCGTCAACGTTTTTTTTGACCACGGCCCGGCGGCGCGGGTAAAAAAAAACCGGCCCCGCGTATCGGGGTCGGCTCGGCGCCGCGGCGGCTAGCGCCGTCAGGGATACCGCTCTTCAGCGGTATCCGTACTTCGCTATGACGAAGTCGATGTCCTTGTCGCCCCGTCCCGACAGGTTGACGAGTATCGAGCGGCGCGGATCCTCCTTGGCCAGCCGCTTGGCGTAGGCCACCGCGTGGGCGCTCTCGAGCGCGGGGATGATGCCCTCCTTGCGGCTGAGCTCGTAGAACGCGTCGACGCACTCGTCGTCGCCGACGGATACGTAGCGCACCTTGCCCAGGTCGTGCAGCATCGAGTGCTCGGGGCCGACCCCGGGGTAGTCCAGGCCGCTCGCTATGGAATAGACGGGCGACGGCTCTCCTTTCTCGTCCTGCAGCAGGTAGCACTTGAAGCCGTGGATCATGCCGGGCTTACCGTAGGTGATGGTCGCCGCGTTGTCGCCGGTCTTGGGGCCGCGGCCCATCGGCTCGACGCCGTATAGCCGGACGGCCTCGTCGTCGAGATAGGCCGAGAATATGCCCATCGCGTTGGAGCCGCCCCCGACGCAGGCCACTACGTCGTCGGGGTGCTCGCCCGTCATCTCGAAGAACTGCTCCCGAGCCTCGACGCCGACGACCCGCTGGAAGTCGCGCACCATCATCGGGAAGGGGTGGGGCCCGACGACCGAGCCGATGCAGTAGATGCTGGTGACCGGGTCCTCGAGATAGGCGGCGAAGGCCGAGTCGACGGCCTCCTTGAGGGTCTTCAGCCCGAAGGAGACCGGTACCACCTTGGCGCCGAGTATCCTCATCCTCGTGACGTTCGGAGCCTCCTTGGCGATGTCGACCTCGCCCATGTGGATCTCGCACTCGAGACCGAAATAGGCTGCCGCGGTGGCGAGCGCGACGCCGTGCTGCCCGGCCCCGGTCTCGGCTATCAGCTTCTTCTTACCCAGGTACTTGGCGAGCAGGGCCTCGCCCATGCAGTGGTTGAGCTTGTGCGCGCCGGTGTGGTTCAGGTCCTCGCGCTTCAGGTAGATGCGGCCGCCGCATTCGTCGGACAGCGTCTTGGCGAAGTACACCGGCGTCGGCCTGCCCTGGAAATGCTTGCGGATGCCGCGAAGCTCCGATATGAACTCGTGCGACTTGCTGATCGAGTAGTACGCGTCGGTTATCTTGTCCATCTCCCTCTGCAGGTCGGGCGGGATGAAGCTGCCGCCGAAGTCGCCGTAGTTGCCGCTCGCGTCCGGAAAGGACTTGAAATAGTCTCCCATGTGTATCTCCTAGTAGTAACTATGGGGCTATGATATGCGCCGGACGCGTATCTGTCAATAGAAACAGTTGGAGAGGGCGGCCGCTCGCGACGCTGAATCGGCGCCGTGCGGACCTAACGCCGCCGGCGCTCTCGCTCCCCGTCCATCCTGGCGACCGCCGGGGAGCCGCGTCGGACGGCTACGATCTCTGCGAGTATCGCTACGGCGATCTCCGCCGGAGTCTCCGCCCCGATGTCCGCGCCGATCGGGGCCCTGAGCGCCGCCACCATATCAGGCGGAAAGCCGTCGGTTACCGCCTGTTCCAGGATCATCCTGGTCTTTCGGCGCGAGCCTATGAAGCCGGCGTAGCGGTACTCGCGAGCGAGGATCGCCCGCACGCACTCGAGGTCGGACGAGTGGCTCGGGCTGACGACGACGGCGTAGGTCGCGGGCCCGAACGGATACTCGGCGACGATGTCAGCGTATGGTCGGCGTACTCGGGCCGCTCGTCGGCGACGCATACGGCGAAGTCGAGATCGGCCGCGAGCCTGGCCAGCGCCCGGCCTACGTGGCCCCCGCCGAGGACGAGCAGGCGGTCCGGCGGGTCGAGGGGGACGTAGAGCGTCCCGGTCCGCTCCGAGGCGGCCGGCTCACCAGATCCGAAGGCTCGCACGAGCGCGTCGGCGTCCGGGACGTACCCGCGCGGCGAGGGCGCGCCGTCGGGACCGATCGCGGCGACGCATCGGCCGTCGTCCTCGGAGACGACGAGGGCCGCCCGCTCGCCGCGCCCGAGCCGGGCGGCCGCTCCGGCGTACGCTTCGCGGCCCGAGACGGCGAAGACGGCCAGCGTCGCGGTCCCGCCGCAGATCGGCCGGTCGCCGACCGCCTTCTCGCCCCGCAGCTCCACGGTTATCCTCGCGAACCCGCCGGACGACGCGCGTTCAGCGCAGGCGGCGACGGCGGCGGCCTCGACGGGGCCCCCTCCGACCGTCCCGATCGAGCGCCCGTCGGCGTAGACGAGCATCATCGAGCCGGGCCGCCTCGGGACCGAGCCGGCGGTAGCGACGACGACGGCCAGCGCCGCGGGATCCCGTCCGTCGGCGGCTACAAGTATCGCATCATTCGAACTCATGGTGAGCATCCTCCATCAGGCGCCCGTCGGGGCCGTATCCGAGACCAGCATCGGCCCCGTCTCGCCGTCGCGCAGCTCGACGACGCCGTGCCCGAGCGTCTCGGCCTCGCGCCTCGAGTGCGTGACGAGCACGACGCTCATCCCGAGCTCGTCGCGCAGCGCCAGGAACTCGCGGTATGTGGTCTCCTTGGTCGCCCTGTCCAGCGCGCTGAACGGTTCGTCGAGCAGGAGCGCCCGGGGTCTCGTCGCCAATGCCCGAGCCAGGGCTAGGCGCTGCCGCTCGCCGCCGGACATGACCGGCGGCCTGCGCTTGCGGAGGCTGTCGATGCCGAATCGGCTCAGGTACTCCCGCGCCAGCCCGCGATCCCCCGGCGGCAACGCGAGCGCGACGTTCTCCTCGGCGCTCAGGTGGGGGAACAGCGCGTAGTCCTGGAACACGTACCCGACGCGGCGCTCTCGCGGCGGGAGGTCGACGCCCTCGTCCGAGGAGAAGACGGTCGCGCCGTCGAGCGCGATGCGCCCCCTGTCGGGTGACGCGAGCCCGGCGATGCAGTCGAGGACGGTCGTCTTCCCCGAGCCGGACTCGCCCCAGAGTATCGCGGTGACCGAGTCCACGACGAAGCGCGCCCGCAGCGTGAACAGCGGGAGCGCCTTCTCGAAGTCGGCCTCGATCATCGGCGCCTCCCCGTCGGTTCGGAGCCCTTGCCCCGGACCGACGCGGCGGCGCGGTCGGCCAGGCCCACGAGCGCGATGACGGAGAACGAGACGCCGACGGTGACCGCGAGGTAGGCGTTCGCCTCCGCGCTCCTGTTGCCCTCGACCGCGCTGTACAGCGCGAGCGGGATGGTCTGGGTCCTGCCGGGGATGTTCCCCGCTATCATCAGGGTGGCGCCGAATTCGCCGAGCGCCCGCGCGAACGACAGCGCGACGCCGCCGAGTATGCCGGGCGCGGCCAACGGCGCGGTCACCCGCCTGAACACGCGCCCCTCGTCGAGCCCGAGCGTCCGCGCGGCGTCGATCAGGCGCCGGTCGACGCTCGCCAGCGCCGCCTTACAGCTCTGGTACATGAGGGGCAGCGACACGGTCACCGCCGCGACGACGGCGGCCGTCGGCGTGAAGACGACCTGCAGGCCTACCCGAGCCAGCGCGGAGCCCACCGGGCCGCGCCTGCCTAGGAGCAGCAGGAGGAGGTACCCGGTGATCGTCGGGGGGAAGACCATCGGCAGCAGGATCAGCGTCTCCCAGAGCCCCGCGAGCCTGACGCGGCGGCGCGTCATCGCCCGCGCCAGGCCGAGCCCGAGCGCGAGCGTGACGACGGTCGCGGCCGAGGCGACGCCGAGCGAGAACGTTATCGGCCTGACCGAGCCCGGCGTCACGGGAACGCGAACCCGGCCTTCCCGAATTCGGCCCTGGCCTCGTCGCTACCGAGGAAGGCTATCAGCTTGGCCGCGAGATCCTGGTTCCTGGAGGCGGATACGACCGCGATAGGGTAGCGGACGGGCTTCGCGAGCAGCGAGTCGGGGAATACGTACAGCCTCGTCACCGGGCTGTCCTTCGAGACCGAGGCCGCGTCGGTGAGGAAGACGATGCCGAGGGGCGACGAGCCGGACTCGACGAACTGGAGCACCTGGCGGACGTTGTTGCCGAGCACCAGCTTGCCGGCGACGCTATCGTAAAGGCCGAGGGCGCGGAGCGCCTCGACGGCGTAGGCCCCGGCCGGGACCGAGTCGGGATTGCCGACGGCCAGCAGTCTCGCCTTTCCGAGGACGGCGGCCAGGGACCCTTCGGGGATCGGCCCCTTCATCGAGCCGTCGCCGATCAGGACCATGCCGTTCGACAGGAGGTCCTTTCGCGTGGACGCGACGACGAGGCCGGCCCGCTCGAGCGTATCCATGTGGCTGGTCGCAGCCGAGAAGAAGACGTCCACCGGGGCGCCCTGCTCGATCTGGGCCCGCAGGGTGCCCGACGAGGCGAAGTTGATCACGAGCTCCGCGCCGATGTAGCGCTCCGCGGCGGGCTTGAGCGCCGTGAGCGCGTCGGTCAGGCTCGAGGCGGCCGACAGGGTCAGTTCCTTCTTCTGGGCGGAGACGCTCATCGCCGCGGCGGCGGCGACGGCGATGAGCGCTACGCGTTTCGATAGCGGTCGCATGATGGTCCTTTCTTAATACTCACTCGATGAGTAATGGCGCGAGTATACGCGCGATCCCGAACGTCGTCAAGGAATGAGCGCCCGGCGGCGACCGGGGGATCGCGGAGGGGCGACGCGCCCGCCGCGATTCCCCGTCGTCGCTTGACAGATCGACCGGGACGCCCCTAGTGTTCCATGATGAAAAAGCCAACGACCGCGGCGGCCAAGCGCCACGCGCCCGCCCTACGCCCCGAGTTCGTGCCCTTAGGCTTCCTCGTCGAGCGTCCCTCGTACGGCTACGAGGTGTATAGGCGGTTCTCGGAAAGCCTAGCGGGGCTCTGGAGCATCAGCGAGAGCCAGATGTACGCGACTATCAAGCGGCTCGAGGATCGCGGCCTCGTCGTCCACCTAGCCGAACGCGATATCGCCGACGAGCCGGATCCGGTCGGCGAACGCAGGCCGAGGCGCGGCCCCGGCGCCGAGAAGCGCCTGTTGGCGCCGAGCGAGGCCGGTCGGGCGGCCTTCGACGCGTGGCTCGCCGAGCCGACGCCGACGAGCCCCCGGGTGCTGCGCCTCGAGTTCGTCACCCGGCTGTTCTTCGCCTCGCGCTCCGACCCGTCGGCCGGCGCCGCGCTGTTCGCGGCCCAGCGCGCCGCCGTCGTCGAGTCGATAGGCCGGCTGAACGACGGTATGGCGGTCCCCCGGGCCGTCGTCGCCGCCCGCTTCGACCCGTCGGCGCTGGCGCTGTCGTTCAGCGAGGGGCAGCTCCGCGCCGTGCTCGCCTGGATGGACGCGAGCGTCGCGCCCGCGCTATCCTAGGCCCATGCGAGAATGGAAACGCGTCTATAGGGCAGTCGCCCTGCTATCCGTCATCGGCGTCGGTATCGCCCCCTGCGCCGCCGGGCCCGCCGCCTCGCGGCCGGCCGAACCGCTGCCCGAGTACTCGATACGCGCCGCGGACGACATCGTCTTCGAGATAGACCCGAGGCTCGAGCTCCTGTCGGCCGCCCAGGCGATGACCAGCTGGGCCGAGGGCCCGCGCGGCCCCGGCGATAGTCCGAGCCGCTATTTCAGGGACCTGAAGGCCTTCATCGAGCCGTACGCCGGTAGCCGGGCGGTACGCCTGAGCCAGGCCATGACGAATCGCGGCTTCACCTACGACGCGCCGCCGGCCTTCGCGCTATCGCTCGAGGGCGGCTCCGCGATGGCGCCGCCGGCCGACGGCTGGTCGGGCTACCTGCGCAAACGCGCCGGCGGCGCCCGGGCGCTCGACCGCTTCGCGGCGGCGCTCGGCGAGCTATACGACGACAGCGGCTTCGGCGGCTTCCTCGCCGCACACGCCGACGACTACGCCCGCTGGCTCGGCGAGGCTAGGACCGGCTTCGACGCGGATCGGATCTCGGCGTGGCTCGAGGCGTTCTACGGCGAGCCGGACGTTCCGACGGTCTACCATTTCGCGTTCGCGCCGGCTATGTTCCCCGGCGGCGGCTACGGTTTCAGCCGCCGGACCGGGACGTCCGGGGCCGAGACCCTGCACATCTACCAGGTCGTCCGCGCCGGCGGCTATAGCGACGGCCCGTCGTCGTCCGGCGGCGCTGACGAGCCCGGCTTCCCGTCGGGCCGGAGCCTCGCGCTGCTCGGCCTCCACGAGTTCGGCCACTCGTTCGTCAATCCGGCCCTCGAGGCGGCCTGGCCGTCGCCAGGCGGCGCCGATGGCCTCGAAGCCATCTTCAAGCCGGTCAAGTCGGTCATGGAGCGGCAGGCCTATCCCCAGGCCTCGATTTTCTATAACGAGCTCGTGATCCGGGCCGTCTGCGTCGTCGCGGGGCGAGAGCTGGGGCTCCTGTCCGACTACGAGGCGCGGGCGGAGCTGGCCGCCGAGGCGGGTAAGGGCTTCTATCCGATAGGCCGCGTCGTCGACCTGATAGCCGAATACCAGGCGAGCCGAGAACGCTACCCTCGCTTCGGCGACTTCGCGCCCGCGCTGCTCGAGCGCCTCGCGGCCGACGCGTCGGCTATCGTCGAGGAGGGCGCCGCGGGCGGCTATCGGGCGGTCTACGACGCGTCGCTCCTGCCGTCTGAAGGATTCGCCGAGGGCTTCGAAGTCGGCACGGGGCCCGGTGGCTTGCCAGCGGGCTTCAGCGTCTCGGTCGGCTCGTCGATAGGGAGCGGCCCGACGAGCGAGCTGGGCCGCGACGGCTCGACCGCCGCCTCGGGAAACGCGTCGTTCTCGCTGAGCGCCGATTCGGATACCCGCGTCTGGCTCTACCTCGGCAAGCCCGTGGCCGTCAGGCCCGGCACCCTGACCCTGAGCTACAGCGCCCGCGGCGACGGCATAGTCAAGGAGGCGGGACAGTACGGCAACAGCTACGTCGGCTTCGTCGTCACGCTCATGGACGGCTCGGTAGCCTTCCCGAGGCGGACCCACGCCGGCGGCTTCCCCTGGTCGAGCTTCGAGGTCGAGTACGACGTCGTCCCTTCGCGCGTGCGGTCGATCGAGTTCATCTGCTTCCTGAACGAGTCGGGCAGGCTCTGGATCGACGATATAGCGGTGGCTTACCGCTAGCTCCGGCGCCGGGCGCCGCCGCTACCGGGCGCCGGCGCTCAAGCCGGGCGGCCCCGCTTGGCTTCCCGGCCGAGGCGCTGGTACACGTCCTTGAGGGTCGACGGGCGGAGGAAATAGTAGCCCTGCAGCATGCCCACCTCGCGCTCGGCGAAGTAGCGCCACTGCTCCTCGGTCTCTATGCCCTCGGCGACGATGTCGATGTCCAGGCTGTGCCCGAGGTTGATGATGGCGTTGACCACCTTCTCGTTCTGCCGCTCGGCCAGGTTCATCACGAACGAGATGTCTATCTTGAGCGCGTCGACGGGCAGCCGCGAGAGGTAGGCGAGCGACGAGTAGCCGGTACCGAAGTCGTCTATCATGAACGAGATGCCCGGCAGCCTCTGCTTGATGTCCTTTATGCGCTCGATCGCGTCGGCGGTGTTCTGCATGATCGCCGACTCGGTAAGCTCCAGCTTGAGCCTCGACGGGGATAGGCCCGAGCCCTTGACGGTGGCCTCGAGCTCCTCGGCGTAGCCGGGCCGCTCGAACTGCTTGCTCGACACGTTGACCGACACGTACACGTCGCGGCAGCCGCGCTCGTGCAGGCGGCGCGTGTCGTAGCAGGCGCGCCTGAGGGCCCAGTCGCCGAGCGCGACGATCATGCCGGTCTCCTCGGCTATCGGGATGAATTCCCCGGGCATCACCGTCCGCTCGTCGTCGCGCTTCCAGCGGGTCAGCGCCTCCATGCCGAGTATCCTGCCGTCCCGCCCGACGATGGGCTGGTACAGCAGGTTGAAGCCGCCGCGCTGCAGCGTCGTCTTCATCTCCTGCTCGAGGCGCCACCGGTCCGTGGCCTTGGCGCTGACGCTCGGCTCGAACAGCGTGTAGCGGTTCTTGCCGCCCTCCTTCGAGCAGTACATCGCGATATCGGCGCTCTTGGTCGCCTCCTCGATCGTGCCGCCGTGGTCGGGGATGACGGCGATGCCGATGGAGACGCCGACGGAGACGGATCCGCCCGAGGCGCCGTTCTTGGAGCGCAGTATATACGGGCTCGAGACGCTCGCGAGGATGCGCTCGGATACCAGCACGCCGTCCGAGGCGTCCTTGATGGCGGTCAGCACGACGACGAATTCGTCGCCGCCGAAGCGGTACGCGGCGTCGTCGTCGCGCAGGCACACGCGCAGCCGCCTGGCCGTCTCGATCAGCAGCTCGTCGCCGGCGTCGTGGCCGAGCGTGTCGTTCACGTGCTTGAAGCCGTCCAGGTCGAGGAACAGCACCGCGCCCCGCCACGACTCGTCCTTGTCCTGGTTGCGCAGCAGCGCGGCCATGTCCTCGTTGAATAGGTCGCGGTTCCCGAGGCCGGTCAGCTTGTCGTGGTAGGCCAGGTGGCGCAGCTTCCGCTCTATCGTCTTGCGCTGCGTGATGTCGCGGATCACGCAGGTCAGCGTCCGGCCGCGGCAGTCCTTGGAATTGCCGAACGACATCTCCATCGGCGCGACGCCCCGGTGCTTGGTCGTGCCGAGGAACTCGAAGGTGCGCTTGAGCCCAAGGGCGGTACGGTCCTGGTCGTCGACGTAGAAGTACTTGCGGAATTCGATCTCGTGCTGGGCGAACACGGCGGGCGGGAATAGCACGCTGAACGGCTTGCCTATCACCTCGTCCCGATCCCAGCCGAAGGTGTTCTTGACCCCCGAGTTGACGAAGATGATGTCGAAGTTGTCGTCGAGCCTGAAGATGGCCTCGGTGATGGTCTCCGACAGCGCCACGTAGTGCTCGCGGGTCTCCTTGAGCTGCTGGAACAGCGAGTGGTCGAACGACAGGTCGCGGATCAGCGCGATGACGGCCGGCTCGCCTCGCAGCTGGATGCCCGACAGCAGGCAGTCCATCGACACGACCGAGCCGTCGCGCCGCTTGCCGCGGAACGCCAGGATGTCCTCGGACGTCGCCGCCCTCGGCTCGCCGTCGCGTATCGAGAACTCGGCCAGCCTCGTATGGAAGGAGCCGCGGTACTCGTCGGGCAGCAGCTCGAAGACCGGCCTGCCGATCAGCTCGCCCCTCGCGTAGCCGAAGGTCTGGTAGAAGGACTGGTTCGCCTCCAGGATGTGGCCGGGCGGCGACATGATCAGCACCGAGTCCGAGACGCCGTCGAGCAGGATCTCCAGGCTGGCGCCCGACTCGTCGCCGTCGTCCTCGAGCTTGAGCGCGTAGCCCTGAAGGATGCGCTCGAGCAGCTGGGAGAAGATCGAAGCCTCCGAGTCCGGGACCTGCCCCGCGGCCTGCGCCGAGGCCGCGCCGGCGTGGGCCTCGAGCATGGCTAGGCCGTCGGGCAGGGAGCTATGGCCCTCCGCCTCTATGGACTCGAGCAACGAATGCATCGCCGATTGCTGATTCTGCATCGGAGACTACTCTCCTTCACGTTTTATTATTGTACGATCGCGCTTGGTCCTATCGATATCATATTGTCGGCCGGTAGGGGCGCGCGCGCAAGTCCATAAAAAGCCGCGCCCTTTCGGGCGCGGCCTCATAGGCTATGTCGGAGCCTGGATTAGTAATCCATGCCCATGCCGCCGTGGCGTCGCCTGGCGGCGCCGCGGGTCGTGATGAATCGTATCGACGTGCGCGCTGAAAGCGCGCGGCGACCGCCGCCCTTCTGGAGCGCTGCGCGCCCGCGCCTACGGCGCGGCCGGTACCCGTCATGGGCGGCCTGGGCGTCATGGGCGAGCGCTAATAAAAAGCCGCGCCCTTTCGGGCGCGGCCGGTAAGGCTTAGTCGGGCTACCGGATTAGTAATCCATGCCCATGCCGCCCATGCCGCCCATGCCGCCGCCCATGCCGCCGGCGGGGGCCGCCTTGGGCTCGGGGAGGTCGGTGATGGCGCACTCGGTCGTCAGCATGAGGCTGGCGACGCTGGCGGCGTTCTGCAGCGCGGAGCGGGTGACCTTGGCCGGGTCGATGATGCCGGCCTTGACCATGTCCACCCATTCCATCTTCGCGGCGTCGAAGCCGATGCCCTTCTTCTCGCCCTTGGCGCGGTCGGCGACGACGGCGCCGTCGATGCCGGCGTTCTCGGCGATCTGGCGGATCGGCTCCTCGAGGGCGCGCTTGACGATCTTATAGCCGACCTTGGCGTCGTCGGAGAGCTTGTCGGCGCCGTTCTTGTCGAGGGCGATAGCGGCCTGGATCAGCGCGAGGCCGCCGCCGGGGACGATGCCTTCCTCGATGGCGGCGCGGGTGGCGGAGAGGGCGTCCTCGACGCGGTGCTTCTTCTCCTTCATCTCGACCTCGGTAGCGGCGCCGACGTTGATGACGGCCACGCCGCCGGCGAGCTTGGCGAGGCGCTCCTGGAGCTTCTCGCGGTCGTAGTCGCTGGAGGTCTCGTCGATCTGGGCCTTGATCTGGGCCTTGCGCTCGTCGATGTCCTTCTGCTTGCCGGCGCCGTTGATGATCGTGGTGTTGTCCTTGTCGATCTTGACGGTCTTGGCGGTGCCGAGCTGGCCGATCTCGGTGTTCTCGAGCTTCATGCCGAGCTCCTCGGAGACGACCTCGCCGCCGGTCAGGATGGCGATGTCCTCGAGCATGGCCTTGCGGCGGTCGCCGAAGCCGGGGGCCTTGACGGCGCAGACGTTCAGGGTGCCGCGCAGGTGGTTGACGACGAGCGTGGCGAGCGCCTCGCCGTCGACGTCCTCGGCGATGATCACGAGCGGCTTGCCCTGCTGGGCGATCTTCTCGAGTATCGGGAGGAGGTCCTTCATCGACGAGATCTTCTTGTCGTGGATCAGGATGAAGGGGTTCTCGAACACGCTGGTCATCGTGTCGCGGTTGGTCACGAAGTAGGGCGACAGGTAGCCGCGGTCGAACTGCATGCCCTCGACGAAGTCGATGGTCGTGTCCATGGTCTTGGACTCTTCGACGGTGATGACGCCGTCCTTGCCGACCTTCTCCATCGCGTCGGCGATCTGGGCGCCGATCTCCATGTCGTTGTTGGCGGACACGCTGGCGACGTGGGCGATCTCGTCCTTCTCCTTGATATCCTTGGAGTTGCGCTTGATCTCCTCGATGGCGGTCACGACGGCGGCGTCCATGCCGCGCTTGAGGCTCATCGGGTCCATGCCGGCGGCTACGGACTTGAGGCCTTCCTTGACCATCGAGTAGGCGAGGACGGTGGCGGTGGTGGTGCCGTCGCCGGCGATGTCGTTGGTCTTGGTCGCCACTTCCTTGAGCAGCTGGGCTCCCATGTTCTCGTAGGGATCCTCGAGCTCGACTTCCTTGGCTACCGATACGCCGTCCTTGGTGACGGTGGGGGCGCCGAACTTCTTGTCGAGGAGGACGTTGCGTCCCTTGGGTCCGAGGGTAACCTTGACCGCGCGCGAAATCTGCTCGACTCCGGACAGGAGCTTCTTTCGGGCATCCTCGCTGAACATCAATTGCTTCGCCATGTTCTTGTATCTCCCTTTCTCTCGTGGGTGGTCCAGCCCGCTCCGGGCCCCGCGCTCGATAGCGCGCTCGCGAGCGCCGTTTCCTGAACGGGTTGGCGTACGTAGAATGAAGCGAACCGGTACGATTCGCGATAGCGAAGATACTAAAAACGATACCCAGGCGGCAAGGGGCGTAGAGCGCCCGAAACGCCGAATCGCGGGGGCGGCGCTATGAAGAATCCCTCCGTATCGCTATAATCGAGGCGTATGAACGAAGAAATACCCATCGTATTCGAGGACGAGTCCATCCTCGTCATAAACAAGCCGGCCGGTTTCCTGTCTTTCCCCGACCGCTACGAGCCTGACGCCCGGGTGGCCGCCCGCGAGCTCGAGATGGAATACGGCCGCCTCTGGCCGGTCAACCCGCTCGACCGCGACGCGAGCGGCGTCCAGCTCCTGGCCCGCGACGAGGCCGGCTGGCGCCTCCTATGCGCCAGGCTCGAGGATCGCGAGGTGACGACGACCTGGCACGCCGTCGTGGCCGGGCGGCCGACCTGGAGCGAGGCGTCCTGCGACCTGTCGCTGACCGCCGACGGCGACAGGATGCACCGCACCGTGATAGACGGCTCGGGCAAGCCCGCCGTCACGGATTTCTCCGTGCTCGGCTGCCACGCCAAGATGGCCATCGTCGAGGCGCGGCCGCTGACCGGCCGGGCCCATCAGGTGCGCGTCCACCTTGCCGCGCTCGGCTATCCGGTCGCCTGCGACCCGCTCTACGGCGACGGCAAGCCCGTCTTCCTATCCAAGATCAAGCGCCGCTGGAAGGGCGACGAGGACCGGGAGCGCCCGCTGATATCGAGGACGGCGCTGCACGCGTTCTCGATAGCCTTCGCGCACCCGTTGACCGGCGAGGCGATGACCGCGGAAGCGCCGTACCCCAAGGACTTCGGCGCCCTCGTCAACCAGCTGCGCAAGCTGTAGGCCCCGGCCTTGGCCCGCGCCGCCTTGTCCTAATCGCGACTTGCGGCTATCTTAATCCGAACCCCGTCGGGGGCCGGGCGCATGGCGCCCCTATCCAGCAGGTTTCCGGAAGTACCATGAAGAAGACTCTCGCAGCGTTCGCCGCGATCGCGGCCTTATCCTTCTCGTTCGTCTCGTGCGCCGATAAGGCCGAAGGCGCCAAGGCCCAGGGCGGCGAGGCGACCTCGGCCGCCGACGCCAGCTACGCGTTCGGTCTCGCGATCGGCACCAGCCTCAAGGATACCGGCGTCGAGCTCGACTACGACGAATTCCTGAAGGGCATGAAGGACTACATCGAGGACCGCGAACAGCGCATGTCGATGGAAGACGCGCAGATGACCATCCAGTCGGCCATCATGCAGGCGATGCAGGCCATCGCGGCCAGGAATTCCGAGGCCGAGGCCGCCTTCCTCGCCGAGAACGGCAAGAAGGCCGGCGTCACGACGACCGCCAGCGGGCTCCAATACGAGGTGATCAAGCTTGGGACGGGGCCCAAGCCGATCGAGTCCGACACCGTGCGCGTCGACTACGTCGGCACCTTCCTCGACGGCAAGGAGTTCGACAGCTCGATCAACGCCGGCGAGCCGGTCGTGTTCCCGGTGGCTATGGTCATACCCGGCTGGGTCGAGGGACTCCAGCTGATGCCGGTCGGCTCCAAGTACAAGTTCTACATCCCCTCGGCCCTCGCCTACGGCGAGCAGGGCTCGCAGGGCGGCATCGAGCCGAACAAGACGCTGGTCTTCGAGGTCGAGCTGCTCGGCATCGAGCCGGCGGCCGAGTAAGTCAGAGCCTGAATATCTTCCTGAGGTCGGCGCCGCGCGCCACGCGCCCGTGCAGGTAGAACAGGAATACCGCTACCGGCACGAGCGCCAGCGCCGCGACGAGCGACCAGTACGGCCGCGCCTCGCCGAAGCGCTCGAGGCCCAGGATGCCTATCCTGAGCAGCGACTCGAGCGCGACGAGGTAGGCGGCCAGCCCGATCGCCCCTATCCCGAGCAGGTTGAGCCCCTTGACCCGGCGGGTGGCTATGCACGTCGCCGTGGCCAGCACCGCCGCGAAGCTCGTCAGGGCTATCGGCGCCCCGAGCGACAACGACCAGCCTATCGCGCCGTCCATCGCGTCCAGCACGACCAGGAACGCCACCGACGCGGCGCCGACCGCGGCGACCGCCGCCTTCGGCCTGCCGTGCAGGGCTATCGGCAGGCAGGCCGCGGTCCAGCCGAAAATGATCGAGGCCACCGCGTAGCGCGACCAGCCGAGGTCTGCGCTCGATAGTAGGTCCATTAGCAGCAGCGCGCCGCTGCCGAGTATGGCTATCAGGCTGAGTATCTCGACCGCGATGCGCCGCCTCTCGGCCCTGGACAGCCGGTACGTATCCTGCGGGTCGATGATGTGCTGGGGGTAGGGCCCGTCGCCGGGCGGAGCGGCCGGCGCGTCCAGGCGCTGTATCGGCGCCTCGCAGAGCGGGCATTCCGCCGCGCCGTCGTCGACCTCGACCCCGCACCTACTGCAATACGGCATCTACGCATCCTTTCCGTCGGCCGAGCCGAGGTTCGACTCGACCCGCACCTTGAGACCGTCCCTGACGAGCCTCGTGAAGAAGGCCCGCTCCAGGTCGCGGCGCTCGATCACGCTGCCGAAGCTGATCGACAGCGAGTCGCCGTGGCTGAGCATGCCGGCGACCGTCTTGAGGCCGGGCGTCGACGGCAGCACCACGTCTATCCGCCTGACCCTGGCCGCGAACGAGTCGGGCAGCCTGGCCTGGCCGACGTTGGTCGACAGGCTCGAGTACAGGGCCTCGCCGTGGCTGCGGTACAGGCCGCGCATGATCAGGTTCTTCATCGTCAGCGGCACGGCCCGGACGACGGGGTGCTTGGCCGTCGCTACGTTCCGCGTGATGGTCCGCATGATCTCCTTGGGCGTGAAGGCGAGCGCCATCGTCGCCTTGACCCTCGCGACTATCTCGGCGAATTCGTAACGGCCGAGCCTCGTATCCAGCTCCGGCAGGGCGAAGAGGCTGAAGTTGCGCAGGGTCGACGAGGGGAAGAAGTTGCGCAGGTTGGCCGGCACCTGCAGCCGCAGCGGCAGCCTGCGCGACCGCGGGGCGTCTCCGCCCTCGGCCTCCTGGACGTCCTGCAACGCCGCGAGGAATACCGACGACAGGTAGACGGTCAGGGTCGCGCCGTGTTCCTTGGCCTTCGCCAGGGCGGCCGACAGCGACAGCTCGCCGGTGACGACGCGCATCGTGTGGACGGGCAGGCCGATGCCCGGCAGGTGCCAGGCCGGGCCGATCCTGGCCGGGCCCGGCGCCCCCGGCGTCGCGTAGCGGGAGAACGCGTCCTCCCATTCGCCCGGCCCGGGCGTATCGTTAGGGTCGAATACCATCGGCCCGTATTCGGTACGTACGCCCTTGAGCCTGTAATACTCCGCCAGGAGCGATCTGAAATAGATCATCGCGCCGTAGCCGTCGGTCAGGATGTGGCACATCTCGAGCGAGACGCGGTCGGCGTGGGCGCGTACGCGGTAGAGGTAGACGCCCTTCCGGCCGGACGACAGGCGCTGCATCGGGAATTTAGAATCCTCTACGACGAGGTTCGGCTCGTCGTTGCGCTCGAAGAAGAACCAGAAGAAGCCGCGCCTCAGCTCGATCTGGAAGTACGGGAAGCGCGGCCTGAGCGCGTCCAGCGCCCGCTGCAGGAGGGGGATATCGACCTTCTCGTCGAGTATGGCCTGGATGCGGTAGTAGGCGCTGACGCGGTCGGACAGGATCGACGGGTAAATGATCGCCGCGTGGTCGAGAGCGAACCAGGGATGTTCGCCAGGGTACTGGCGGTCGTCGGAGTACCTCCGAAGGACCTTGGGACGACTGGTATCCTGCCTCGGCCGCGGCGCTTCCGCGTCGCCTTCGTGTTTCACGCCGATAATAATACTGATATCGCGGGGCTTTGCACATGCCGGGGGCGGGCGCTATGCAAAAAGCGCCGGAACGGGCAGAATAGGTCCCGATGATAGACCTGCATACGCATTCGACCGCCAGCGACGGCTCCCTATCGCCGGCGGCGCTCGTCGCTAAGGCGGCCGACGAGGGCCTCGGCGCCGTCGCGCTGACCGACCACGACTGCCTTGACGGCCTGGACGAGGCCAAGGCCGCCGCATCGTCCCTCGGCATACGCTTCATCCAGGGCATCGAGATAGAGATAGCCTTCGAGCCCGGCGAGTTCCACATGCTCGGGCTGGACCTGCACGATATACGCCGGCCCCTGCGCGACGCGGCCGCGTCGCTGGCGGATTCCCGCGAGCGGCGTAACCGGGCGGTCCTCGAGCTGTTCCGCGACGACGGCGTCGAGCTCGACTACGACGAGCTGCGCGCCAAGGCCGGCGCCGGCATGATCGGCCGGCCCCATATAGCCGCCATGCTGGTGGAGAAGCGCGTCGTGCGGAACAAGCAGGCCGCCTTCGACAAGTACCTGGCCAAGGGCCGTCCGTACTACGTGCGCAAGGCCTGCCTCGACCTGGCCGACGCGCTGCGCGTCGTCAAGGACTCGGGCGGCCTGGCCTTCGTCGCCCATCCGATGTCGCTGTTCGCCAGCTGGAAGCGCCTACGCGCCCTGTTCGAGGAGTGGAAGGCGCTCGGGGTCGACGGCATCGAGGCCTGGCACCCGACCGCCCGCCTCGTCGACTGCCAGCGACTCGACGCGATGGCCAGGGAGTTCGGCTTCCGCGTCAGCGCGGGCAGCGATTTTCACGGCGCGGTACGGCCGGATCGCCGGCTCGGCTATACCGCCGGCAAGCGGACGATAGGCGACGAGTACCTGGCCTGCCTCGAGCGCTAGGCGGCCCGTCGCCGCCTCGGCGCGATCATAGCGACGCCGACACCCCGGCCGATACCTGCAGGTCGGCCTCCGCGTCGCGATACGACCCGTCGGACGCGGCGCGCGCGCGCCGGCCTATCCAGTCCACCCGCAGCCAGGCGTCCGCCCCGGCGGCGAAAGCCGGCCTCGGCAGCGCTACCTTCGCGTACAGCCCGACGACGAGGCTCTCGTCGACCTCGTCGCCGGACGGCGTCGAGCCCTCGTAGTTCGCCAGCCCGTCGTTGTCGCCGTCCAGGTTGTGCGAGGTGAAGAAGCTCATCTCGCCGCGCCTCACGGCCGTCGCGTAGGCCGCGAAGGTCCCGACGCCGGGCGCCAGGTACTCTATATCCGCCCGGGCTAGCTGGACGTCGCCGCCGTAGGGATAGCCCAGGTAGTCGAAACGGGTCACGTAGCCGTAGCCTCCCGGGTCTCCGTGGCAGAAGTACTGGCGGACGACGATGAAGTCGACGCCGTCGCGGCGATAGAGCAGGGGATCGGTCCAGGCCAGCTCGACCGACGCGGTCAGCGCGCCGGGGCCGGCAGCGACGCCCCGCTCGACGCCGCCGAGGTAGGCCATCGCATTGGCCTGGGCCGACGATTCGTTCGGCGCGCGGCCCTGGTCGAGGGCGTACTGGCCGTAGAGCTTCCATCCCGGCGCGGGGGACCAGTCCAGCTCAAGGTGCGCGATCGCGTTGAACATCGAGCGGTTGTTCAGGTTGTGGTAGATGAAGGCGGGGTTCAGGTAGCGCGGGTCGAAGACGTCGTTCCGGTACATCACGTCCTCGGACAGCGCGAGGGTCAGGCCGCCCCGCGCCCTGAATTCGAGGCGATGTCCCATGAATACCCGGAAGCCGTCGTCCGGGGCCTCGCTCGTTCCAGTCCGCGTGGGCAGGAACACGTTGACCCAGTCGTACTTGAAGCGGTCGGACCAGGCCGTGGCGCGCGCGTAGTCGTTGAAGTCGGCGTGCCCGTCGAGCACGAAGTTCCCGGAGCGGCCGTTGCCCCACGATACGGAGTCCCTCGCGAGCGACGCGGCCCAACGCTCGCCGCCTATCGTCGCGACGGCCCGCTTGGGCCACTCGAAGTCGAAGTCGTAGCTATGGATGACGACGTTCGACATCAGGCCGCTGCCGTAAATATACGAGCGCTCGACGTAGACGCCGCGCTCCGCGCGGTCGGCCGAGTCGTCCGCGGCCGTCCTCTCGCCTACCACGGCGCCGACGCCCGAGTCCGGCATGCTCGACACCTCGTCCAGGTAGCTGACCAGGTTGCGGCCGTACTGCAGGTCGCAGTAGACGTACATGAGCTCGTCGAGCGCGAGGTCGAGCCTGAGCCTGGCCAGCGGTTCCCGCGACTCGAAGCCGTGGGCCCAGTCGGACTCGAGGTAGAACCCGTCGGTATTCGCGTGATAATAGGCCTCGGCAGCCAGGTCGAGCCCCAGTCCCAGGCCGAAGCCGTCGGCCTCGACGAGGCGCCGCCCCGCGCCGATAGCCGCCTCGGCCGCGTCGTACAGCCGGGCGAGCGGGGCGTCGAGCGACGACCGGTCGATCCGCCCCAGGATCATCAGGGCCTCCGACCTGGACCAGGGCCTGGCGTTCGACGCGGTCCCGGCGCCGGCGGCGAGGTATAGCGCGTCCATCGCGGCGTAGGCCGGGGACGACAGCGGCAGCGTCTCGAGCCCCGAGCCGCCCGGCCGGCCCTGGGCGAAGGCGGCGCCTCCCGAGCCGAGCGCTATGACGACGACGACGGCTATGACGATAGGAACGGATATGGCGCGCATCGTATGCCCCCGCCCGAATTCTACCGCTCGCGCCGCCCCTGCGCCAGCCCGCGAGTTCATAGTCGGATTGGAAGGAACTCTTTGGGCTTTGCCACAGAGGCACGGAGAGGGCGATAAGAACTTGTCTTATTCCTCTGTGTCTCCGTGTCTCCGTGGTTCAAGCCTTCACGCGTATGCTCTTCGCTGGTTCCCGTCGGATCACCCTCTTCGGCAGCCGGAGCAGCCGAGCACGTGGACGTGGCGACGCTCGGGGCGCTCGAAGTAGCGGGCTATCAGGTAGCCGTCTCGCGGTACGACCTTCTCGCATACCGGGCATATCCTGCGGAACCGGGTGTTCTCCGGCCAGCAGTACGGGCAGCCGTAGATGTACATGACCTTGTCGCTTCCCGCGCTCTTGTAGACCTTAGACTTGACCAGGGCGCCGGGGCCGAGCCGCTCGCCGCAGACCGGGCAGCTTCGCGCGCCTACGCCCTTCTCGCGCAGCTCGCCGCGGGCGTCCGGCACGAAGCGCGGCGAGGCGCGTTCCCTGCGGGCGGCGTAGGGGGCGTAGACGAGGGCCCAGAACAGCCAGAGGAGGAAGGCGCCTATCGACGCGAGCAGGGCGGCGAACACGAGGTCGTTCATGCGGGGCAGTATAGCACGGCGCGACGTTGACTGCCCGAGCCGATTGCGGCGATACTGGAGCGATGGCAACCCTGTACATGGTCGCGACGCCGATCGGCAACCTCGAGGACATTACCCTGCGCGCCGTCAGGACGCTCGGCGAGGTCGACGCGATAGCCTGCGAGGATACCAGGCATACGCTCAGGCTGCTCAACCACCTGGGCGTCAAGAAGCAGCTCGTCGCGTGCTACGCGTACGAGGAAGAGAAGGGCTCCGCGCGCATCCTCGCCCTGCTCGACCAGGGCAAGGACGTCGCCTACTGCTCCGACGCCGGCACGCCCTGCCTTTCTGACCCCGGCATCCTCGCGGCGGCCCGCGCCCGCGAGGCCGGCCACGACGTCGTGCCGATACCCGGCCCGAGCGCCTTCGCCGCCCTCGTATCGGCCTCGGGCATCTTCTACAAGACGGTCGCCTTCGACGGCTTCCCGTCGCCGAAGCCCGGCAGGCGCCGCTCCAGGGTCGCCGAGCTCATGTCGCGCGACGAGGCCTTCGTCATGTACGAATCGCCGCATCGCATAGTGAAGCTCCTGTCGGATATAGCCGATATTGACGCCGAGAGGCGATTGTGCGTCGGCCGCGAGATGACCAAGATCCACGAGGAATTCCTGGTCGGATCGGCCGCCGAGGTCCGGGACCTGCTCGCGGCTCGGCCCGAGGTCAAGGGCGAGATCGCGCTACTTGTGTCCGGGGCGAAAAAGGGGTAAACTAAACGCCTAGCGGTGCCGATATTGAGTATGTGAAAGGCAGGGGCCACCGATGACTATTGATAGGCTGAACCCGCTGGATCCGATCCAGCCAAAGAAACCCTCAGGCGCCGTTCGCGCCGAAAGGAATTCTGGCAGCGATTCCGTTAGCCTGTCCTCGGAGGCCGTCGAGAAGGCCGAGCTCTTCAAGGCGCTCGAGCTGGCCAAGGCGGCGCCGGAGATCCGGATGGACCGCGTCGCCGAGCTCAAGGCCAAGATCGACGACCCCGACTACCTGAACGACGCGATCCTGAACGCCACGGCGGATCGCATACTCGACCAGCTGCTCTGATCGTCTTCATGGTGTCCAAACGAGGGCGGAGGCTTGCGCTTCCGTCCTTTTTATTGCCCGGCCCCCGGCCTCGGCTAGGGCGACGGTCCGGGCGATAGCGCAGGAGAATCGGCGATGGCGGATTTCAGGTTCCACGTTCCGGCTGACTGCTATATCGGGCAGGACGCCCTCTATAAACTGCCCCTGGTGCTCGACGGCGGCCCCGAGCGGGCCCTGCTCGTGGCCGACCCGGGCCTGGCCGAGGCCAAGACCGCCGAGCGCGTCGCCGCCATACTCGAGGGCCGCGGCATGCAGCTGATCACCTTCGACGATATGGCCGAGCGCCCGTCGTCGGCCGCGGTCGAGGAGGCCGCCTCGCTCGCCAGGGGGGCGCGCGTCCCGCTGGTCATAGGGCTCGGCGGCGTCAGGGCGATGCACGTGGCCAAGGCCGTCGCGGCCCTCGCCCCGGCCGGATCCTCGGGGGAGCGCGGCGTCGACGCCTGGATAGACGGCGAGCCGCCGGTACGCCCCCCGCTGCCGCTCGCGCTCGTGCCGACGAGCTACCGCGACCCCTTCCTGCTGTCCGGCGGCCTCGTGCTGACCGACGCCAGGACCGGCGGCGCCGTGTTCCTCCAGGCCAGGCGAGGCATCGAGAGCGCCGTCGTGCTCGACCCGAACGCATTCGGCGGCATGTCCGCCAAGGCTACCGCCGAGGCCCTGCTCGACGGCGCGATGATAGCGATAGAGGGTTACGCCTCCGCGCGCGAGGGCTTCCTGTCCGACATGACCCTGAAGGAGGCCGCCGGCCTCTATATACGGGCCCTCGACGCGACGCTGCTGCGCCCCGAGGATCCCCAGGCCAGGATGGACGCCGCCAGGGCCTGCTTCCTGTCGGGACTCGGCCTGGCCGCGTCGTCGCCTGGCCTCGGCACGGCCATATCCTTCGCCGTGAACGCCCGCTGGGGCGTGCCGAAGGCCAACCTGGCGGCGGTCATACTGCCGTACCTGCTCGAGTCGCTGTCCCGGTCGCGGCCGGAGAAGATCGCCTCGCTGGCGCCGCTGTTCTGCGAGATAGACGCCGAGGAAGGCGCGGCCGGAGCCGCCGCCCGCGCGGTCGAGTCGATACGCACGAGGCTCGGCCAGCTCAAGATACCGAGCCGCCTGAAGGACTTCGAGCTGCCCCTCGAGCGCCTCGTCGAGACCGCCGAGGCCGCGCGCAAGTTCGACTTCATGAACTTCCTGCCGCGCACCATGACCGTCGACGACGTCTTCGATTTCATCAAAACGGTTTATTAAGTAATCCAGTATAGGAAATCTGCCACGGAGACACGGAGGCACGGAGAGGAAGAGAGATGGAAAAGAAGGATGCGGGAGAAAATAACAAGCCTGGGATACGGTCATGAACATTTTCTTGGCTATGTCCTTTCCTTCTTGCTCCGTGTCTCCGCGCCTCCGTGGTTCCGATTTTTGTTATCCGGCATATTAAATGATAGCCGTACGGAAGCTGATGAGCCTGACGCCGCTGCACCGGGCGCGCAAGGCGGCCCAGGTACTCGGGCACCTGGAGGCCGATTACAGGCAGGGCCGGACCGGCGCGGGCGCGTGGATAGCCGAGCTCGGCGCCGCGCTATCGGCCGACGCATCCCTGCCCGCGGAGCTGCGCGCGCTCGCGGCCGAGGCCTCGTCCGAGGCCGGCGCCAGGGCCCTGTCGTCGCCGGAGGCGGGCGTTCGCCTCATAAACAAGCTATCGCGGGGACTCGAGGCCCACGCCGGGCTCTCCCCCGCGGACTGGGACCTTCGCGAGCCCCTCGGCCTGGCGCTGGCCGCGTCGGAGCGCCGCGTCTATCCCGGCGTACGCGCCTACCTCGAGGACCTGCGCTCGCCGTTCAACGTAGGGTCGATCTTCAGGAGCGCCGACGCGTTCGGCTTCGCCGAGCTGCTGCTGTCGGGCTTCACCGCCGACCCGGCCCATCCGAGGGCCGCCCGATCCGCGATGGGCGCGGTGGACGCGGTGAGCTGGAGGCGGGCTGGGCTCGAGGATCTCGAGGCTGAACGGGCGGCGGGCGGCGCGGTGCTGGCGCTCGAGCTGCGCGGCGAGCCGATAGACGGCTTCGAGTTCCCCGAGCGCGGGGTCGTCGTCGTCGGCTCGGAGGAGCTCGGCGTGTCCCCCGAGGCGATGGCCCTCTGCTCGCGGACCGTCAGCGTCCCGATGCTCGGCGCCAAGGGCAGCCTGAACGCCGGCGTCGCCTTCGGGGTGCTCGCGAACGCGTGGCGGGCGTCGCTCGCCGGGCGCGGCGTCGAGCCGCTACGGGCGGCCGGCGGCTGACCCGCTGCTGACCGGCGGCGCTCAGTCGTCGGCCTGGTCCGACAGGGCCGACGTGGCGAGCGGTTTCTTGAAGCGCCTGAACAGCGCCCCGACGATCATGATATTGACGATGGACGCCGCCGCGAAGCGGTTCCACTTGGGCGAGCCGGAGGCGATGGAGCCGACGTAGGCGTGCAGGCGGACCGCTATCGTGTACTTGGCGTCGTCGTCGAGGAACACGAGCGGCGCCATGAAGCCGTTCCAGGCGGACAGGAAGGCCACCATCGCCGCGGCGCCGACGGCCGGCAGCGCGAGCGGCAGCTGCACGCGCAGCATGTAGCCGATCGGGCCGAGCCCCTCGAGCCGCGCCTCGTCGCGGAACGACGGCGGCTGGTCGCGCATGAATTCGGCGAGGGCGAACAGCGCCACCGGCATGCTGTGGTACAGGTAGACGAGGACGACCGGCGCGTAGCCGCCGAGCAGCCCGAGCCGGCGCCAGAGGTCGTACAGCGGTATGAGCGAGTGGACCCCGCCCGCGCTCGATAGCGCCTGCAGGACGACGAAGAAGGCGGCCGCCTCCGCCCGCGACCGGTCGGCCAGCCACGCGGCCGCCGGGAAGGCGCCGAGCCCGACGAGGGCGGCGGTCAGCGCCGAGACGTACAGCGTGTTGAGGAGGGCCCGCCACAGGCCGTCGTCGACGAAGGCCCGGCGGAAGTTGTCCGCGGTGAAGAAGCGCGGCACGATCGAGTCGACGAAGGCTATCGATAGGTCGGAGAAGGCCATCCAGAGCAGGCAGAAGCCGAGCACGGCCCCGGCCGCGACGAGGAAGCCGAGGACGAGCCAGGTCGAGCCCCTGAAGGCCGCGTCGGCGACGCGGCCGGGCACGCGGCCCGTCGCGCGTCTCGGCGTCCGGACGGCTCGGCGGGGCGGCCGTTCCTTGAGCGGGCCGGGAGCGTCGTCGCGCCTGGGGAGCGGGCTGCGCCGCTTGAGCGCGGCCCTGACCCCGAAGCCGGCAGCGGTGACGGCCGCGACCGTGATCGACAGGACGACCGCGTAGGCAGAGACCTTGCCCGAGTCGGCGTAGCCCGAGAACATGTCGTACAGGTAGAGCTCGAGCGTCGTCGTGGCGCCGACGACGGTACGGTCGGTGATGCCGGCGCGGAGCGGCGGGCCGCCGGCCGTCATCAGGAACGGCACCGTGAATTCCTTGAAGGCCGACACGAGCTCGAGCGCGGCCACCGCGCCGACGGCGCCGGTCATGGCCGGCAGCCGTATCGAGAAGGCGAGGGCCGCGGGGCCGGCGCCGTCCAGCCTGGCCGCGTCGTCGATCCCCTTGCGCGACCGGCCGAGGGCCGCGAGCAGGATGAATACCGCCTGGGGCAGCCTGAACCACGCCGCGACGAGGGCGCTCGACAGGAACGCCGCGGTCGGGGAACGCATCAGGTTGACCTCGATCCCGGTCAGCGCCCTCCATACGGAGTCCCCCGCGGCGCCGTGCAGCGCGAAGCGCCAGAGCGGCGCGCCGATATAGACCGGCACCGCCCACATCGCGACGAGCAGCGGGAAGGCGACGGCGTAGGCCGTCCTCGAGCCGAGGAGCAGGTTGGCCAGAGGGTAGGCGACGAGCAGCGTGACGCCTGCCGACAGGAGGCTCCACGCCACGGTGATGCCCGCGGCCATCGGGAAGCCGCGGTCGGCGAACAGCTCGCGGTAGTTCGCCAGGCCGGCGAACGAGCCGCCGGAGCGGAAGCTCTCCGTCAGCGCCGACGCGAACGGCGCGAGCCCGGCGAGCAGCGCGACGGCCGCGAGGGGGACGAGCCGCCCGTAGTCGGCGGCCGCGTCCCGGAGGCTCCGGGCGGACCGTCGGCCGCTAGGCGCGCCGGTCCGCCGCGCGCTCAGAAGCTAGCCTCGACGCTCGCGAGCATCTTGACGTTCTTGATGCCCTCGGGCGGGGTCGCGAGCGAGCGGTCCCAGACGAGCACGAGGGGCGCCTCGGCGTCGGGCAGCTTCTCGCCGTTCTTGTACATGGCGACGATGACGTCGTCGTCGCGCGTGACGTCCTTGGAGCTCAGGCTGATGGAGTAGCCGTCGGCGGCGGTCAGCCTGATCGCGTAGCCGGCGTCGGCCGCGTCGTCCATGTAGGTCTTGATCGACGTGTCCTGCTTGTGGGGTGCGTACTTCGGGTCGTCGACGTAGCCCATGAGCAGCCACAGCGGGAATCCGGTGTACTCGGCGACCTCGCCCTTGCGCTCGAAGGTGACGGTCTTCTTGTGGCAGCTGACGCAGCTCTGCACGGTGCCGCGGTCGAGGTCGAACGCCATCTTACCCGACAGCTTGAGCGTGAAGTCGACGAAGTCCTTCTGCTTGACGACGATCTTCTTGATCATCCGGACCGACAGGTGGCCGTCGATGTTCGGCGTGCCGGGGCCGACCTTGATGGTCCTCACGTAGCCCGGGTCCTTGGGCAGCCAGTCGCCGTCGAGCCTGAACGCCAGCAGCCAGTCGCCGTCGCTCGAGTCGAGCACGGTCTTGCCCGGGTAGCTCATCTCGTAGCCGTCCATCGCGACGAAGGTCACCGAGTCGTCCGGGGCTATCTCGGCGTAGCTCTCGAGCAGGTCGACGAGCCTGACGCCGCCGTAGACGCCCTCGTAGCGGGTGCCGGCGCTGGTCGTGTAGGCGCCGCGGCCTTCCTGGTAGAAGGGCAGCTTCTCGAGCTCGGCCAGCGTGAAGCTGGCGGTCGACCCGTTGATGTCGACGTCGAGCGCGAACGACGCCGCCGCGGCGACGAGCGCGTTCGGGGCGAGCGAGGTCTCGACGGCGGCGAGGTCCCTGACCCACAGGGTCTTGATCGAGTCTCCGACGACCATCGGCGCTATCGGCCGCCCGTCCTCGGAGTCGGCGATGATCAGCGCGTCGGGCGCCAGGTCCTTCGTGTTGAACGTGGCCGAGTAGCCGTCCTTAGCGACGAGCGTGACGTCGTAGCCGGCGGCCCACAGCTCCTCGTCGAACAGCCAGGCGTGGTCGGCCTCCGGGCCGTCGACCATCGCCAGGGCCAGGCGCAGGGGCATGCCGCGGTAGGCCGTCGCCACGCCCTTCTTGTCCACGGTCTTCTCGACGTAGTGGCTCGCGTGCTTCTTGGCCTGGTCGTAGTAGCTCTGCCACAGCTTCGCCTCGCGTACGCCCTTGAGCGCTATAGACCAGCCGGAGCCGTCCTGGTAGGACTGGTCCGACTTCGCCGACCCGGACTCGCCGGTGGCCGCCGAGGTGGCGTCGGTCGCGGCGCTCGTGGCGTCGGCGGGCTCCGCCGGCGCTGCCGTGACGGTGACTGTCGGTTCCTGGCTGACGCAGGCGGCCAGCGCTAGCGACGCGGCCAGCGCCAGCGCGCCGATCGCCGTGAACGGGCCTATAGCCTTCTTTTTCATACCTATCTCCTCTTGCTTCATGATGCGAACCTATCGTGCGCGAGCGCCCGGCTACTCGCCCAGTATCGTCGCCAGGGAGTCTATCGTCTCCTTCTGGTCTATCGATCCGTCGAGGAAGAGCCTGAGCAGCTTCCAGGACGCGTTCTTGAACTCGCCGTACGCCGGGGCCGGCGGGATGGCTACGCCG
>QKAK01000211.1 GCA_003247225.1 Spirochaetota bacterium
AGCCTCCCGAGCCGCCCCCCGCCCGGGCGAGGCTATCGGTCCACGGGGATCGAGACAGCGCCGAAGGCGGCGTGCATCGACGCGAAGGCGTCCTTCCTACCGTAGGCGATCATCGCCTCGAGGGCGGGACCCTCTATGAACCCTGCCGCCGGGACCGAGAATTCGAGCGTCGTCCTGCCTCCCGACTCCCGCGCCGCCGCGGCGATCAGTTTCCTCGTCCCGCTCGCCTTATGGGAATGTCCCCTCCCGGTCTCCTCGCTGATCGCGACGGTACCGGCGGCGTCGCTGGCGAGGACCAGGTACGCGCCGTCCATCCTGAGAGAGCCGAGCCCTACGGCGACCCACCCGCCGGTAGGCGCGTCGATCGCGCAGTACAGGGTCGTCCCGTCCGCGGACAGCGCCGCGCCGAAGCGCATGCCCGAGTACGATACCAGGTAGGCGTACTCCGACGGGGCTATGACGGCGTCGGCGACGGGCTGGACGTCCGTCTTATAGAGCGTCTGGGCTCGAACGATCGCCGGAAGCGATAGGCATAGGACGGCTACGGCTACGGTCTTCATCTTCATCGATGCGCTCCTCCCCGCGTCGCCGCGGGCGTGATCATATAAAGGATAACGTCCAACCTTGAAAATGCAATCGGGGCGATCGATACTATGCGCATGATCAGAACGACGTTCGTATCGGCCGCGGTATCCTTGTGCGTCATCCTCGCCGTCGCGCCCGTAGGCGCCCAGTCCGCGGAGCCGTCGGGAGGGGCGTCCGCCGAGGTCGTCGACGCCACGAGCGCCGCGACCGCGCGGGAGCCGCTCCCGGGCTCGTTCCTGGGGTTCCCGAGCAAGGCCGCGTACCACCGCGCGGCCGGATGGGCGTCCGCGGGGACGCTCCTCGCCGCCGGCGTCGTCGGCGCCGTACGCGCGTACGGGCTGGTGAGCGCCGGCCACGAGTACCGGGACGCGAACGGGATAGGCGAGGAGGATCTCGGCCCTGCCTGCGGCGACGAGATCGCCGGGCTCTGGGCCGCCGGGCAGGGGCTCCGATGGACGCACATAGGCTTGCTCGTCGTCGGGGAGACGATTTACCTCGGGAACGCCGCGACCGGGCTGTCGATGCGGACCGACGCCGTCCCCGGCGAGCTATCGCGATCCGACCTGCATCGATACGGGTTCTTCGCGCACGCGAGCCTCATGGCGGCGGAAGTCGTCCTCGGGTTCCTCTCGACCGACGCTCTGGCGCGGGGGGACCACGAGCTCCTGGAGTCGATCGGCGTCGCTCACGCGGTCGTCGGGCTCGCGATACCCGCGTTGATCATAGGCTCCGGCGTCGTCATCGGGCCCTGAGGGGCTATCAGGGAGCCTCGCCGCCTTCGCGCCCCGCTTCCAGGACCTCGAGCCGTCGGCGCCTCTCGGCGAGTATCGCGCGCTCGGCGCACTCCGCCATGTCGAGCACGCAGGGCGCCACGAGCCGGTACTCGACGAGGGTGCCGCGCCGCTCGTCGTCGACGAGGCCGGCGGCCTTGAGCTGCGACAGGTGCTTGGACGCCACCGACTTGTCGACGCCGACGCTCGCGGCCAGCTCGCAGACGCACCACGGACGATCCCTGAGCCTCTCGAGCATACGCAGCCTCATCGGATTGGCCAGGGCCTTGAACATCTCGGTACGCAGCTCGTACCTATAGGCGTCGAATTCGTCCATGATCTGATGTTGCAATGTTTAGAAACATTTGTCAAGTTGCCGCTTGACTTTTCTATGCAAGGTTTCCATAATTTGCAACAAACGGGAGGATACGATGAAGGTACAGATACTCGGCTCAGGTTGCCCGAAGTGCAAGCTGCTCGAGCAGCACGCCCGCGAGGCCGTGGAGGAGCTCGGCGTCGACGCGGAAATCGTCAAGGTGACCGACGCCGACGATATCATGGAGATGGGCGTGATGATGACGCCGGCCCTCGCGATAGACGGCGAGGTCAAGAGCGTCGGCAAGGTGCTGACGAAGGACCAGGTCGCCGCGTACCTCAACGGAGTTAAGTTCCATGCCCTGTGATTGCGGCTGCTCGTGCGACGGCGAGCGCGAGACGAACCTGATCTACGCCTGTTCCGGCGCCGCCAATACCGGCCTGCTAGCCGACCAGGTGATGCGCGCCCTGAGCCGGAGCGGCGTCGGCTCGGGCACCTGCCTCGCCGCGATGGGCGCCGGCCTATCCGGTTTCATCGAGTCGGCCCGCTGCGCGACGGCCAACGTCGTCATCGACGGCTGCAAGGTCGCCTGCGGCAAGAGGATATTCGAGAAGAACGGCCTGCCGTTCAGGCACTTCGTCATGACCGACTACGGCGTGGAGAAGGGCAAGACCGCGATTACGGGCGAACTGATCGCGGCGGTGTCGGAGCGAGTCGCCGCCGAGGTCAGGGCATGAGTTCCAAGGAACTAACGCCTAACGGGAAGCTCCTCGTCGTCCTCGGCGTCTTCCTGGCCGCGTACTTCGTGCCCTGGGGCGCCTCTCGCGTGCTCGGAGCGACGAACGAGGCGTTCCTGATGCTGGGCGAATACGCCAGGCAGCACGTGCTCCTGTGCCTGGTGCCCGCGATGTTCATAGCCGGCGCCATCACCGTGTTCCTGAACCAGCGGGCCGTTATGCGCTACCTTGGCCCCGACGCCAAGCGGCTTACCGCGTACGGCGTCGCCTCGGTATCGGGGGCCATTCTCGCGGTCTGTTCCTGCACGGTCTTGCCGATCTTCAAGGGCGTCTATAAGAAAGGCGCCGGCCTGGGCCCGGCGGTCGCCTTCCTGTATTCCGGGCCGGCCATAAACGTACTCGCTATCGTGTTATCGGCTAAGGTCTTCGGCTGGGAGCTGGGACTGGCCCGCGCCGTCGGCGCCGTCGTGTTCTCCATTATCATCGGCCTCGTCATGGCCCTCATCTTCCGCAGGGACGACGCCAAGCGAGCCGCGGACGCCCGCCTGTTCGCCGCTCCCGACGAGAAGCCCGCGCGCGGCCTCGGGCAGATGATCGTATACATGGCGAGCATGATAGGCGTACTCGTGTTCGTGAACTGGGCCGACTCCAAGGGCGGCAGCGCCGGCTGGGACGCGATCTACCGCGCGAAGTACTGGATAACGGGCGCCTTCGCCCTGGTCCTCGCGTATACCGTCGTCCGGTGGTTCAATAAGGAAGAGCGGATCGAGTGGGTCGTCGCGACGCGGGACTTCTCGCTGCAGATCCTGCCCCTGCTGTTCGGCGGCGTGCTCGTCGCCGGCTTCCTCCTGGGGCGGCCGGGACACGACGCGCTGATACCGAGCGCCTGGATCGCCGGCCTCCTCGGCGGCAACTCGCTGTTCGCTAACTTCTTCGCCGCGCTGTCCGGCGCCCTCATGTACTTCGCGACGCTGACGGAGATCCCGATCATCCAAGGGCTGCTCGGCGCAGGCATGGGCAAGGGGCCGGCGCTCGCGCTATTGCTCGCCGGGCCGAGCCTTTCCCTCCCGTCGATCCTGGTGATAGGCGGCGAACTGGGCTGGAAGAAGACCGCTACCTACGTGGCGCTCGTCGTCGCCCTGTCGACCGTAGCGGGCATGGCGTTCGGGGCTTGGGCGTAATAAGGGTATAGCAAGGAGAGAGCATGAACGACGTACGGAAACCCGGTATCGGCGTCTTCGCCAAGTACCTGTCGCTCTGGGTGGCCCTGTGCATAGCGCTCGGCGTGGCCGTCGGGCATTTCCTGCCGGGCGTGCCGGCCTTCCTCGGCCGGTTCGAGTACGCGAGGGTCTCGATACCGGTGGCGCTGCTGATCTGGCTGATGATCTACCCGATGATGCTCAAGGTCGACTTCGCTAGCGTCAGGAACGCCGGCAAGCGGCCCAAGGGCCTCGTCATCACCCTCGTCGTCAATTGGCTCGTAAAGCCGTTCACGATGTACCTGATCGCGGCCTTCTTCCTGAAGGTCGTCTTCAGGCCGCTGATACCGGCCGGGCTCGCCACCGAGTACCTGTCCGGCGCCGTGCTGCTCGGCGCCGCGCCCTGCACCGCCATGGTGTTCGTCTGGTCGTACCTGTCCGACGG
Organism: Spirochaetota bacterium; assembly: GCA_003247225.1. Lineage (GTDB taxonomy): Bacteria > Spirochaetota > Spirochaetia > Treponematales > UBA12059 > SZUA-370. The sequence goes on from QKAK01000211.1 coordinate 4,053, forward strand.
CGACCCCGGCTACACCGTGGTCCAGGTAGCCGTCAACGACCTCGTCATCCTGTTCGCCTTCGCGCCGATCGTCGCCTTCCTGCTCGGCGTCAGCGACGTGCGCGTGCCCTGGGACACGCTCTTCCTGTCGGTCGGCCTGTTCGTCGTCATCCCGCTCGGGGCCGGCGCCCTGACCCGGAGCCGCCTCGTCGCGCGGCGCGGCAAGGACTGGTTCGAGAACGTCTTCTGCAAGCGCTTCGACGGCGTTACCGAGGCGGGCCTGCTCCTGACCCTCGTGATACTGTTCGCGTTCCAGGGCCGCGTGATCCTGGCCAACCCGCTGGCCATCGTATTGATCGCCGTGCCGCTCGTGCTGCAGACCTACCTGATCTTCTTCATCGGCTACGGGACCGCCCGCGCGCTACGGGTGCCGTACGAGGTCGCCGCCCCGGCCGGCATGATAGGCGCGTCGAATTTCTTCGAGCTGGCCGTCGCGGTCGCCGTCAGCCTGTTCGGGCTGTCGTCCGGGGCCGCGCTCGCCACGGTGGTCGGCGTCCTCGTGGAGGTGCCGGTGATGCTCAGCCTCGTGCGCGTCGCCAGGGCTACCAGGGGCCGCTTCGCGTCCTCGGCGGGGAACCTCCGGTGACCCGCGTCCTGTTCCTGTGCGTCCATAACTCGGCCCGCAGCCAGATGGCCGAGGCCTTCCTCGAGAAGCACGGCGCCGGCCGTTTCGTAGCCGAGAGCGCCGGGCTCGAGCCGGGATCGCTCAATCCCTTCGTCGTCCGCGCGATGGCCGAGGCCGGCGTCGATATCTCCGGCAACCCGACGAAGAGCGTCTTCGACCTGCGCGACTCGGGGCGCTCCTACGACGTCGTCGTCACGGTCTGCTCGAAGGAGGCGGCCGAGCGCTGCCCAGTCTTCCCCGGCCTCGCCGAGCGCCGCCACTGGCCCTTCGACGACCCGTCGTCGTTCGCCGGGAGCGACGAGGAGGTCATGGCGCGCGTCAGGAAGGTCCGCGACGAGATCGAGGCCGCCGTGGTCGATTTCGTAAGGTCGACGATGGACCGATAAAAAAGCCGCCCCCGTTCGGGGGCGGCCGAGCCCTGCGTAGGGAACTCCTTAGCGCCAGACGCCCTTGACGAACGTGACGGACGGATCCCTCGAGATCTCCTGGGCCGAGCCGTCGTGCATGCCGACCTTGGTCCAGCCGAGCTGCTGGGTCAGGATCCACCACCAGGCCGTGGCGAGCACGCCCGAGTCGCAGTGGACGATGGTATCCTTCTTGGGCGACAGCTTAAGCCCCGCGACGAGGGCCTCGAGCTCCGCCTTCGGGCGGACGAGCCCGTTCACGGTGATCCAGGCGGCGGGCAGCGAGTAGGCGCCGGGTATGTGGCCGTACTGCTCGACGAAGGCCTGCTTCGAGACGCCGAAGTACGTGTCGTAGGCGCGCGTATCGACGATCTGCGCCTTCTTGACGTTCTTGACGAGGTAGTCCTCGGTGGCGAGGTAGGAGTCAATGAACTTGACCTGGAAGTCGGTCTCGTCCTTGGACTCGAAGCCGGCGGTCACGGCCTTGCCGGCCTTGACCCATTCCTCGTAGCCGCCGTCGAGGATCGTCACGTTCGGCACGCCGGCGTAGACGAGGGTCCAGGCGACCCTGGTCGCCCAGGCGAAGCGGGCGCCGCTCGACTCGACGACGACGACGGTCGACTTCGCGTCGATGCCGGCCTCGGCGATGATCTCCGACAGGTCGTCGGCCTCGGGCACCTCGTTCGACTTGCCGTCCTTGGCCACGTAGAGGCCGAGCAGGTTGACGGCGCCGGGCACGTGGCCGGCCTTGTACTCGTCGATCTTGCGCACGTCGACCACGACGAGGCCGGGCTTGGCCAGGTTGGCCTCGAGCCAGGCGGCGTCGACGACGGCGTCGACGTCGCGGGCGAAGGCCGGGGCTACGAGCGCCGCGGCCAGCAGGATCAGGATAGCCTTCTTCATCGAATACTCCTTACATGTGCTGCATGCCCGTCAGGGCACGAGTTCCAGGTTCTTCGTCGAGCCGCCCTTCGGGAGCCGCTCGGCCTCGAGGTAGTACAGGCCTTCCTCGTGGCAGGTGTTGCAGTCGCGCGTACGGTCGGTACGCTTGGCCACGTTGTGGGGTACCGTGTCCCAGTAGTTCGGCAGCGCGTCGTAGTTCGGCATGGCGATGCCCGCCGGCTTGAACGTGTCGCGGACGGTCGGGATCAGCCTGAGCGTCGTCAGCCTGCCTTCCTCGCGCGGGCTATGCCCGAGGACGATGGCCGGGCTGGCGGTCGCGCCGCTCCCGACGTGGCAGTCGGAGCACTGGCGGTACGCGCTCGCGGTGTGGCAGGCCGAGCACGAGACGGCCTCGGCGTGGGTCGCGTGGGTCTCCTGCGTCGAGGCCTTGCCCATCGTCGCCGCGTCGTGGCAGTCGGAGCACTGCGGCTTGACCGGCACGTCCTTGCGGCTCGTATACCCGCTCCCGTCGCCGTGGAACTGGACCGGCCCGTGGCAGTCCGAGCAGGTCATGCCCTTGCGGTAGTGCACGTCGGGGGTGCCGCCGTAGTCGCCGGTGAACTCGGGCCAGACGCGCCCGCCGTGGCAGAGCGCGCAGGTCTTGTCCTCCGCCTTCTTGACGAAGCGGTGCCCGTCGAGCAGGCCGGAGTTGACGCCGGAGATGACGGGGCTCTGCACGTGGCAGTCGCCGCACGAGGCGTGGCAGCTGCGGCACGACTGCTCGAATACCTTGGTATCGAACAGCTGCTTGCCCTTGTCGTCGAAGCGGGGAGAGACGCCGTGCTTCATGCCCGCCGCCGTGTAGTGGAGAGACAGCGTATAGGTCTTGGCCGTCTCCTCGTGGCACTGGCCGCAGCTCGCCACCGGGTCGTCGGACGGCCTGGCCACGAGTCCCTTATGGGCCTCCGCCTGGGTCGCCTTGGTCGAGTCGCCGCTATGGCAGTCGGTACATCCGAGGTAGAAATGGGGGTCGCTATCGAGAACGTCCTGGGATACCACGTACCCCATGTAATAATCCGCCCGAACCGGGGGAGGAGTTCCCGCTCACCCTTCGCCTTCGGCGGATCCGCCCGAGGGCGGTACGACGAGCTTCTGCATGGTGGCCGGGTCCGTATGGCAGGAGAGGCAGCTCGAGCCCGTAGCGTGTACGGTGAGCGCTCCCGCGCCGAAGAACGCGATCATCAGCATGGCTCGCCTCGAGGTCGCCTTATTCACTGTGGAACCTCCTTGCGAGTTATAGTGCGGGCCGACGGCCTCGGCGGTTCGATCGACCGCTCCATAAGCATACAAGAGCGCGATTCGCTTGTAAATATATAAAAGAATAGCAATATATTATTATTCTAGTAAAGTTGACAAAAGCTCCTCCAGACCGTAGTCTCGCATGCCGGGTTCGAGGCGGCCCGCCGGGATAGTATCCGCGGCCCAGCCGCCATCATCTACGTTCGGAGGCGGGCAGACGTGAAGAAATTCTTGGATTGGATCACCTCGATGCGGCTGGCCATAGGCCTGATCGCGTACTTGGCCGCGACCTGCGTGCTGGCCACGATAGTGCCGCAGGGGCTGTCCGACGACGCGTACCGGGAGATGTACTCGAGGATCGTAGCGCAGCTGGTCGTGCAGACCGGGTTCGGCTCGTTCTTCGGGTCGATACTGTTCATCATCCCGGCCTTCCTGTTCTTCGCCAACCTGTCCGCCTGCACGGTCAAGCGCCTGGTCCGCGAGCTGCGCAAGAAGAAGGGGCGTCGCCACGGACCGGACGTGCTGCACCTCGGGCTGATGGCCCTGGTCATCGGCAGCGTCTGGTCGTTCTCCGGGCATCAGCAGGGCTCCGTCACGCTCGCCCCGGGCGACGGCGTCAACCTGCCGGACGGCGCGGTGATGCACCTGGACGATTTCCGCTTCGACCGATACGAGGACGGCCGGCCCAAGGACTGGGTCTCGGTCTTGTCGATAGAGAAGGACGGCAGGTCGGTTAAGGAGGGCGTCGAGCTCCGGGTGAACGACCCGCTGCGCTACGGCGGCCTAACCTTCTACCAGGCCAGCTACCAGGAGGTGGCGGCGCTGGCCCTCGGCGGCCCCGGCGGCGAGGAGTACCTGCTGTCTCAGGGAGAGGATCTCGTCGTCGGCGACTATACGTATTTCTTCATGGCGCCCGACCAGGACGGCTCGCGCGCCGTCCTGCGGGTCTCGTCGGGAGCCGACGGGCGCACCGTCAAGGCATCGCCGGGCGACGCGGTCGGCGAACTGACCGCGCTGGGCCTGCGCGGCCGCTACGCCGCCGGCATCGAGGCGGTATCGGACCCCGGTTTCCCCTTGGTCCTCGTCGCCATGGCCCTGATAGCCGTCGGCACGACCTGGACCTTCGCTCAGAAGCTCAAGGAGGGCGTATGATAGTCGATACCTGGTTGGCGAACGGCGCGTTCGCGGCGCTGCTCGCCTCGGCGGCGCTGCAGGTGTTCTTCCTGTTCAAGCGGCCGGCCAAGCCGGACGCGGTCGCGCCGGCGCTGATGCTCGCGTCCGCCGCGGCGCTGCTTGCCGTGATCGCGATGCGCAGCGTCCGTATCGGCTTCATCGCGCTGACGAGCACCTACGAGTCGCTGGCGTTCTGGGCGGCCGTCGTATGCGTCGTCTCGTTCATCTACAGCCGCCAGCGGCGCCTGCCGTACCGGCCGGGCGTCGTCTTCGGCGCCACGATGCTGTCCGTCGTCCTGCTCGCCGTAGCCAGCTCGCCGCTGATCCCCAAGGAGGCGCTACCGCCGATCCCGGCGCTGCGCTCAGGCTGGCTGATCCTGCACGTCAGCTTCACCTTCGTCGGCGAGGCCTTCTTCGTCGTCAGCTTCGTGACGGCGCTGATCTTCCTCTCGGTCAAGGACGGCGATCGCCGGCTCGAGCTCGATCGCCTGACCTATACCGCGATAGCCGTCGGCTATCCGTTCTTCACCGCCGGCGCACTGGTCTTCGGGGCTATCTGGGCCGAGCAGGCCTGGGGGCGCTGGTGGAGCTGGGACCCCAAGGAGACCTGGGCCCTCGTCACCTGGCTCGTCTATACCGCGTACCTGCACCTGCGCCTCGTGATGAGGCGCAAGGACGCCGTGCCGTCGCTGCTGGCCGTCGTCGGCTTCATCTGCACGGCCTTCACGTTCTTCGGCGTCAACTACCTGCTGCCCGGCCTGCACAGCTACGGCTGATCCCGCTTCCTCGGCGACTCGCCGCGGGGCGGATCGCCGCGGGGCGGATCGCCGCGGGGCGGCGGCACGAACACCGATACGACGGTGCCTCCGCCTTCCGGCGCGCTACCATGCGACGAGCCGCCTTGCAGCGAGCCGACCTCGAGCCGGCCGCCGAGCTGCATGACGAGCGCGTTGATGATCGTATAGCCCATGCCGCCGTCGCCGATCGTCGCGTCGAAGCCCTCGGGCAGGCCCTTGCCGTCGTCGCTGACCGATACTACCAAGCTCCCGTCGTCGTGCTTCACCAGGCTCGCCCGTATAGACCCGGAATGCCGTCCCTCGAAGGCGTACTTGTACGCGTTCGTCACCAGCTCGTTGACGATCAGCCCAATAGGCACCGCCCGCTCCAGGTCGAGCTCGAGCCCCTCTTCGCCCGACTCGAACGAGGCTCGCACCCAGATACCCGGCCTCGCCCAGCTCGCCTCGAGCCCCGATACCAGGTCGGCCAGGTAGGCGCCGCCGGATATCGACGAGAAATCGCTCGATCGGTAGAGCTGGTCGTGGACCGCGGCCATCGCCCTGATCTGGCTCTGGCTGTCGATGAACAGCCGCTTGTCGTACTCGTCGCGCGCCTTGGCGGACTGCATCGACAGGAGGCTCGAGACGATCTGCAGGTTGTTCTTGACCCGGTGATGGATCTCCTTGAGCAGGGCCTCCTTCTCGAGGAGCGACGACTCGAGTTCCTTCTCCGCGCGGCGACGCTGGGTCACGTCGCGGTTGATGTTGAGCACGGTGCCGTCGGTCGCCTTGACCAGCCGGGCCTCCCAGCGCTCGTTCGGCTCTATCCCGTCGAGCGAGTACTCGAACACCTGGGGCCCCCGCCCGGCCAGCGCCCGATGGATGGCCTCTCTCATCCTGGCGTCGAGCTCGGGGTCGCCGAAGACCTCGGCTATGGTCTTGCCGATGAAGCGCTCGGGAGGCACCGCAAGGGTGCTGACGGCGCTCTGGAGGTAGTCGACGAAACGGCCCTCGGCGTCGAATACGAAGACCAGGTCGGGCAGGGCGCTCAGCATCGCGTTGTGCCTGGCGTCGAGGGCCTCGAGCTCGCTGACCTTCTGCAGCAGCTCGAGGTGCTGCGACGATATGCGTCGCCGCAGCAGGATGGTAGCCACGGACGAGCTGAAGGCCGCGCTCGCCGAAAGGATCGCGAACAGGATGATCACGCTGACGACGCGAGGGTCGTCTAGGCTGGCCACGCTCGAGGAGTACTCCGCGACGCCCGCGGCGGCTCGGCTCGCCTCATGGGCGAGCGCCTTCGCCTCCATGCTCGTCCTGAGCAGCGCCGTCATCCCGACGGCGAGCAGGGCCGCGGCCGCGACGAAGAGGAGCGCCCACGGCAAGATCTTCCTCATGCGATGAACCCCGGGCCGGCGGACTCGTAGGCTACGTAGGACGCGTAGCCGGCGTCGTCGTAGGCGTAGTCCCAGGCCCCCTGCCTGTGCAGCATCGAGCCGCCGAAACCCGACTTGAAGACGTACAGGCCGTACATGGGATGGTCGGGATCGGGCCTCGGGGCTACGCCGAACAGGTCGTAGCTGGCGCATCCCGCCGCCCTGGCGCGGTTCATCGCGGCCCACTGAAGCGCGTACGGGGCCATCAGGTTGCGGTCCTCGCTCGAGGAGGCGCCGTAGAGGTAGGCGGCGCGGTCGGCCGATACCGACATGAACATCGCGGCGAGGGGCTTACCGTCTTTCTCCGCGACGAGCATCGTGATCGACTCGTCGCCGGCCTTCGGGTCGACGCCGCCCGAGGAGCGAGCGGCACGTAGCACGGCCGAGAAATAGTCGTCCGGCTGCGGCGACATACGGTTCCTGCGCGCCGTATCCTCGTAGAGAGCGCGCCAGAGCGGCAGGTCGTCGGCCCCGCCGAGCCTGACCGCTACGCCCCTCCTCGCGGCGAGCCCGATGTTGTACCTGGTCTTCGGCCGCATCGAGGCGAGGATCTCGTCGGGCTCGCGCCTGAGGTCGACGATCAGCGTGTCAGGGGGCAGTATATCGCTCGGCGCCTTGCGCAGCGAGCCGCCGCGCACGCCGAAGTTCATGCGCGCCTCCCTGACGCGCGTCTCCGGCGCGCCGAGCCAGTGGCCGTCGTCGTCGTAGCGGTCCTCGTCGAGCGCGTACGGCGATTCCCAGGGCAGGTCCCACCGCGTCATGATGCACTCCTGCGGCAGGTGGGCGCGCAGCTCGCCGGATAGGGCCGCCAGGTATTCGCCGCGGCCGCCGTCGTCCGGAAGGCCCTCGGGACCGTAGGGTACGTACGCGACCGAGGAGCCTCCGCCGACGTCCCTGACGACGACGAGCATATCGCCTACCGGCTTCCCGGAGGCGTCGAGGTCGAAGGCCATCGCCGACCAGCCGAGCAGCCGCTTGACGCGGGCCCAGAGGGTCGTCTGCTGCACGAGGGCGGTAGTCTCGAGGGCCGAAGCCGGCTTCGGCCGTATACGGATATCCAAACGCTACTCCGAGGATCGTGATCGCGCGATAGAAGGCGCGTATATTCCTATAACCTAATACTAGTCCGTAAGGAGCCGTCGGGGCAAGGCTCGCGCGGCGCGCTCGCGAACCGAGCTCTCCGCGCTTGCCAAGCGGGCCGGTTCGTGCGACCATCGCCGGATGGAAGCACGCGATTCTCCCGGCGATGGCCGTTTCCCGCGGATATCCATCGACCTCGGCATCATCGAGAACAACGCGCGCCTCGTACGCGAGGCCTGCGCCCGCGCGGGGATAGGGACGGTCGCCGTCGTCAAGGGCGTCGGCGCGCGGGCGCCGATCGCCGCGGCGATCGCCAGGGGCGGCTGCCGCTCCTTCGCCAGCTCGCGGCTCGAGCAGCTGGCCCTCCTGCGCGAGGCCGCCGTCGATCCCGCCTCCGGCGTGCCGGCCGACGCGACGATGGGCCTCCTCCGCGCCCCGGGCAGATCGGAGGCGGCATTAGCCGTAGCGCTCGCCGACTGGAGCCTCCAGTCCGAGGCCGCGGCGCTCGAGGCGACGGCGGACGCGGCCGAGGCCCGGGGCGTCAGGCACGGCGTCACCCTGATGCTCGACCTCGGCGACCTGCGCGAGGGCTGGTTCGATAGGCGGGAGCTCGTCGCGGCCGCGCGGCGGGTAGAGCGGGAGCTGCCGTCGCTGCGCCTGCGCGGCATCGGTACCAACCTCGGCTGCTACGGCGCGGTCCTACCGACGCCGGAGAACCTCGGCGTCCTGGTCGACGCGGCCCGCGAGGTCGAGGACGCGATCGGCCGCTCGTTGGACGTCGTCTCGGGCGGGGCAACGACGAGCCTGCCCCTCGTCGCCCGCGGCCGTATGCCCGCCGGCGTCAACGAGCTGCGGATAGGCGAGGCGATACTCTGCGGCAAGGACCTGCCCCTGTTCCACCGCGTCGAGCTGCCCGGCGTACGCGGAGACGCGATCACCCTGCGCGCCGAGCTGCTCGAGAAGCACGTAAAGCCGAGCTATCCGATAGGGGCGCGCCTGCGGGACGCGTTCGGGGCCTGTCCGGAATACGAGGACCGGGGTACGCGGACCAGGCTGCTCCTCGGCGTCGGCAAGCGCGACGTCGGCAACCACGAGCTCCTGACGCCCCGGGACGGCCGCGTCCGCGTCGTCGGCTCGTCGAGCGACTACCTGATATGCGAGGCCGACGAGCCGTGCGACGACCTGCGCTACGGCTCCATCCTGGAGTTCGACGCGCTCTACGGCGCGATGCTGTTCCTCTGCGACGCCGACCCCTACGCGGCGGTCGACTACGTATCGGCGGACGGGGGCCGGCCGGCGTCGCGCTAGGCTACTTACCGCAGCACTGCTTGTATTTCTTGCCCGAGCCGCAGGGGCAGGGCTCGTTGCGGCCGACCTTCGGGGCGGCCCTGACCACGGTCGCGGTCTTGACCTCGCCGGAGTCGTAGAGCCAGGCGCCGTCCTCTCGGACGAAGCGCGCGGTCTCGCGGTGCTCCTCCTTGAGGCCGTCCATAACGTACCTGGCGACGAATTCGACGACGCCCTCGTCGTCGCCGGGACCGCCCTTCTCGGTCCTGACTATCGTCAGGCCCTTCCAGTCGGCCCCCTCGCTCCAGGCCCTCGTCGCCTCGGCGTCTATGCCGTCGTCCTGCACGCACGACGCGAGGATGTGGTCGACGGCGCCCTTGGCGTAGGCCGTGTATCGCGAGCGCATCAGCGCCTCGGCGGTCTGGGCCTTCGCCTTGCCGGCGATGATAGGCCCGCAGCATTCGCCGTAGTCGCGGCCTGAGCCGCAGGGACAGGGTTCGCTCATTGATGATCCTCCGGAAGGCTACGTTGTAGCCCGAAACGGCCGGTCCAGGCAATACTACGGCGCCTTGCCGCGCGCGGGGCGGCCGCGTACAATGGCGCCATGAACGACGCGCTTACGCGGGCCTGGCGGGCCTCGCGGCCGGCATGCTCCGGCGGTACGGTAGCCTCGTATATCCCGGCGCTCGCCGGCGCCGATCCGTCGGCTCTCGGCGTCGCCGCCGTGGACGCGGAAGGCCGCGTCTACGAGGTCGGCGACGCCAGGCGGCGCTTCACCATCCAGAGCATCTCCAAGGTGCTCTCGCTCGCGTACGTGATGACGGAGCTCGGCGAGGAGGCCGTCTTCAGCCGGGTAGGCAAGGAGCCGACCGGCGACCCGTTCAACTCGATCATCAGGCTCGAGACGAGCGCCGGCCGTAAGCCGTTCAACCCGCTGATCAACGCCGGCGCCATCGTCGTCTCGTCGCTGATGCCGGGGGATTGCCCGGCCGACAAGGGCGAGCGCTTCCGCTCATACGTCGGGGGCCTCGTCGGCAGGCCGGTCGTCGAGCGGGACGAGGAGGTCTACCTGTCCGAGAAGGAGACCGCCGCGCGTAATCGCTCGATAGCCTGGTTCCTCAAGGAGCTAGGGCTGCTCGAGGGCGGTGTCGAGGACGCGCTCGACGTGTACTTCAGGCAATGCGCGGTGTCGATGGACGCGGTCGACCTGGCCCGCGTCGGCGCGATCCTGGCGATGGACGGCATCGACCCGGTGCGCGGCTCGCGGGCGATGGCCGCTCGGACGGCCCGCGTCTGCAAGAGCCTGATGGTAACCTGCGGCATGTACGACGGCTCGGGCGAGTTCGCGGTCGACGTCGGCGTGCCGGCCAAGAGCGGCGTCGGGGGCGGCATCATGGCCGCCGTGCGCGACCGCCTAGGGCTCGGCGTCTACGGGCCCGCGCTCGACGAGCGCGGCAACTCGGCGGGCGGCCTCGCCGCGCTCAGGGCGCTATCGGACGAGCTCGACCTGCGGGTGCTCTGATCCTGGCGACGGAGGCCCTCCGGGGCCGAGGCTAGCCTAACGGGCTTCCGCGCCCTTCCTTCGGTACCCTGATGCTCCATGACGTCCCGCTCGGGCGCGCTTCAGATCTCTCTATCGTAGCCTCGAGCTGCTCGCCGAGGGACGACAGGAGCATAGTCCCTATGCCCGGTCCGTCGCCTCCGTCGCCGCGCGTCCCGATACCGTCGTCGTCGACGCGAAGGTAGATCCCCCCTTTATCCTCGGTCGCGGCCCGGATCCGTATCGTGCCCCGCCGACCGTCGGGGAAGGCGTGCTTGTAGGCGTTCGTCACGATCTCGTTGATCATGAGGGCGAGGGGGACGGTCTTATCCAGCCCCAACCGAATACCGTCAGAATGGGATTCGTCGACGCGTACGCGGTCGTCCCGGCCGTACGCCTCGGAGAGCGACTCGGCGAGCGCGGTCAGGTAGGCTCCGAAGTCGTCCCGGGCCTCCGGGGCCTTCTTGTACAGGGTCTCGTGAAGCAGGGCGATCGCGCGTACCCTGTCGATGGCGGACTCGAGGGTCAGCACGGCCTTCTCGGGATACGCGGCCGCTGCGTCGGCGCCGAACCTGAGTACGCTCATCACTATGATGAGGTTGTTCTTGACGCGGTGGTTGATCTCCTTGAACAGCACCTCCCGCTTGTCGAGCTCGGATCGTAGGGCCTCGGCAGATTCCGCTTGATCGGACAGCCGCGTGCCGACGACGAACACGACGACGAGCACGGCGGCGAAAAGCGAGACGAGGGCCGATAGGATGACCAGCCTAGCGTACCAGTCCCGCAGCGCGACGTCGACGTCACCCTTGACGACCACGGAGAGCGGCATCCTCGCGAGCGGGACCTCGACGCCGATAGCCGTAGGACGGGGCGCCGACCGGCCCGTATCGGATCCGATGACCGTGATCTCGCCTCCCTGGCGGTCGCGGATGCCCAAGGAGGCGTACTTAGCGCTACCGATCGTCGGGATGCTCCCGAGGACCGAAGCCTCCCTGAATATTACGGCGGCGTATTGCGCTCCCCCGTCGCCTCTCCCGAGGCAGGCGACGAGGGCCAGGGCCTTTCCTCCTTCTGATGGCGCGTCGAGTATCCTGGCTTCGGCGCCGGAGCCCGAGCCGAGCCGATCCAACGCGCCTTCGAGGCCGTAGATACGCGGCTCGAGGCGCCGGTACGCCGTAGCCATGATGGCGCCGGTTCCGTCGAGCACGTAGACGTTCTCGGCCTCGCCTATGCCGAACGCGGCGTACCTGAGCGCCTCGGCGTCGACGCCTCCCCCTCTCGCCGCACGCCCTACCTCGGCGGCGGCTTTCTGAAGGACTGATTCGAGGCTCATCGCCGCTAGGGTGGCGTCGTATAGCGCCTGGTCGGAGACCCCCGCGATGACGGCTTCCCTGTCGGTCGCGAGGTAGGCCCCCAGGCCGGCGGCGACGCCGACTACTATGATCGCTAGTGAGGCGCCCCATAGCCTCAGGAGCGCCTTGCTCGCCGATCGGCTCACCGTTCCCCCGAGGCCGCTAGCCCGGCGCGAAGCAGGTCTAGAGCGTCCGCGGACACGTTGAGCAGCCGGGCCATATTGTCCTCGCGCTCGACGAGCCGGCCGCGGGTGAGCGCGGCCTCCTCGTCGGAGGGACGATAGACGGCGAGGCCGCGGCCGACCAGCCTCGACTTCGCGGCGTCCTGGGACCGCTCTGATAGGCGCCGGGCAAGGACGACGGTATCGGCCCAGCACGAGGCGAAGATCGAGCGCCGCTCGTCGTCTAGCTCCGTCCAGAGCGCCCCCGATACGAGCGGGACGTAGAAGGGATAATACTCCTCGTCCTCGAGCACGCTCCGTATGCCGTACGCGTCGAGCGAGGCCGCGTCGACGCTCTCGTACGTGGTCAGGACGCCGTCCACGAGGCCCCGCTCGAGATACGCGGGAAGGTCGTTGTAGGGTATGATCACCGGAACGCCTCCCAGCGACCGTATCCGCTCCTCGTTGGCGCGTCCCGCCGCTACCCGTATGAGCTTGCCCCGTATGTCCTCGACCGAACGGATCGGGGCGGCCACGCCGAACAGGTTCGCGTATCCGAGGTCGAGCCAGTCGCCTACAACGGCGGCACCGAGCGTCCCCTCTATCTCTGCGGACAGGGCATCGCCAAGCACGCCGTCGACCAGTCCCCTCGCGACGTCGCGGCCGCGGGCGTACGTCGAGGGGAGCATGAGCACGGCGACGTCCGGAACGTAGCGATCGAGCTGCCAGATGCCCGGCGCGGCGAACTCGAGCTCGCCGCGGGCCAGCGCCCCTATCGCGTCGACGTCGCGGTATAGCGTCCCGTCCGCATGGAATTCGACCCTGTATTCCGGGCCGAGGCGCTCGGATAGCGCGTCAGCGAACCGTTCGAGGGCGATGGACTGGAAATGGGATGCCGCGTTTTCCGTTGATATGCGGACGATTCGGGGCGGCTCCGCGAAGCCCGCCGTAGCGAGGGCCGCCAGGACCGCGAGGGCCGCCGCGGCTAGAGGCCCGCGGATGCGGGGAGATTGCGTACTCGTCATACTACAAGAGCTTAGCGTCACGGCGTCGGCCGCGCAAACGACGTCGAGCGGGAAGCGGGACGATAGGCGCTCGAGCGGGAGAGACGGCTTGCGCCGGCGCCGTCGGACGGACGAGCGCCGTTGGGCAGGATCACGAAAAACGCCCGGCGCGGGCCGGGCGTTCAATCGGGGCGGGCGTCAGCCTACAGCTTGCCTATCGTCGCGACCATTACGGCCTTAATGGTGTGGAGCCTGTTCTCGGCCTCGTCGAACACCACCGAGTGGCGGCTGCGGAAGACCTCGTCGGTCACTTCCTGCTCCATCACGCCGTGCTCCTTGCCGACCTGGCGGCCGACCTCGGTCTCCTGGTCGTGGAAGGCGGGCAGGCAGTGGAGGAAGATGCAGTCGGGATTGCCGGTCTTCCTGACGAAGTCCATCGTCACGCGGTAGGCCTGGAGCTGCTTGATGCGCTCGGCGAACTTGGCCTCCTCGCCCATCGACACCCAGACGTCGGTATACAGCGCGTCGGCGCCCTTGAGGGCCTCGTCGGCCTTCGAGATATCGAAGAACTCGATTACCGCGCCGGTCGCCTTGGCCACTTCCTTCATCTCGGCGGTCAGTTTCTCGTTCGGCCACAGCTCCTTGGGGGCCAGGGCGACGAAGTGCATGCCCATCTTGGCCGAGCCTATCATCAGGGAGTTGCCCATGTTGTTGCGAGCGTCGCCGCAGTAGACCAGCTTGACCTTGTTGAGGGGCTTGGCGACATGCTCCTCGATGGTCAGGAGGTCGGCCAGGATCTGGGTCGGGTGGAAGTCGTCGGTCAGGCCGTTCCAGACCGGCACGCCGGAGTGCTTGGCCAGGTCGGCGACGAGCTTCTGGGAGAAGCCGCGGTACTGGATGCCGTCGTACATGCGGCCGAGCACCTTGGCGGTGTCCTCGACCGACTCCTTCTTGCCCATCTGGCTGTTCGTCAGGAAGGTGGCGTTGCCGCCCTCGTCCCAGCAGGCCGTCTCGAAGGCGCAGCGCGTGCGGGTGGACGCCTTATCGAAGATCAGCACGATGTTCTTGCGGTCCAAGAGGTCGCCGCGGATTCCGGCGCGCTTCTTCGACTTGAGCTCGTGGGACAGGTCGAGGAGATAGCGGATCTCCGCGGGGCTATAGTCCTTGAGGGTCAGGAAGCTTCTTCCTTTGAGATTGACGGGCATGGGTTCCTCCTACGGCTATGCATGGGCGAGCGGGCGACGCGCGCCCGACCGTACGTGCGGTATAGCATCGCCCGCGAGCGTGGTCAAGGGACGGCCCGTATTCGTATGGCGCGCATAAAAATACCGGCGCGGAGGCCCGCGCCGGCCATCGGAGCTACTTCCTATCCGCCGCCTCCGTCGCCGGGCCCTTGAGCGAGTACATGAAGCGCTTGATCTTCTGCGTCGGCGTCTTCTCGAACGGCTCGTGGTGGAGCTTGACCTTGGATACCTTGCTGAAGGCCGCCAGCCCCTGGTTGACCTCCTTGCGGACGAACTCGAGCAGCTCCTCGGCCGCGGCCTCGAAGTCCTCGAGCTTGTCCTGGGCCTTGGCCTTGAGCTCGGCTATGACCTCGTCCTTGAGCTGGACGAGGGCGGTCAGCCCGTGCCCGTCGGGCACGACCAGCGACTCCGCGACGTACGCCGACTTGTTGATCATGGCCTCGATCTCCTCGGGATAGATGTTCTCCCCGGAGGCGCCGAGTATCATCGTCTTGAGTCGGCCCTTGATGAACAGGCGTCCCTTAGCGTCGAAGGCGCCGAGGTCGCCGGTGCGGAACCAGCCGTCGTCGGTCATCACCTCGGCGGTGCGCCCCGGGTCCTTGTAGTAGCCCCGCATCACGTTGGGGCCGCGGGCCTGGATCTCGCCCTCGCCGGTATCGGGCTTGGGGTCGGCGAGGCGCAGCTCGACGCCGCGCAGGGCCGGGCCGGTCGAGCGAAGCGTGGTATGGAACGGCGCCGAGCCGGCTATCAGCGGGGCCGTCTCGGTGAGCCCGTAGCCGATGGCGTAGGGGAAGCGGGCGTCCGCCAGGAAGGCCTCCACGTCCGGGGCGACGGCCGAGCCGCCGATGCCGAAGAATCTCAGGCGCCCGCCGAAGGTCTTCTTGAGCTTTATCCCGGCGAGCAGGTGCAGGACGGGCCGCAGCCGCTCGTGCCTATAGGCCTTCATCTTCTGCAGGGTAGGCAGCACGCTCGAGCGGTAGACCTTCTCGATGATCAGCGGCACCGTCAGCATGATGGTCGGCCTGACCCGCTTGAGGGCCGGGAGCAGCGCCGAGGCGACCGGGGGCCTGTCCAGGTACCAGTTCGACGAGCCGTGCGTGATCCCGTTCAGGAAGCCGAGCGTGCACTCGTAGGTGTGGGCCATCGGCAGGATCGACAGGAGCCGGTCGACGCGGTGCAGCCTGATGATCGAGCGGGTGGCCACCACGTTCGACATCAGGTTCTTGTGCGTCAGCATCACGCCCTTGGAGTTGCCCGTCGTGCCGGACGTATAGAGTATGGCCGCGAGATCGTCTTCGCCGACCGGCGGGAACGCCCTAGCCACGTCCGCCGAGGCGGCCATGCGCCTGGCGTCGGCGTCGGCGAGGCTCTCGACCGGAATGACCGCGCCGGCGTACGAGCCGAGCTTGGCCTTGAGCTTCGAGGACGCGACGACGACCTTGGCCTCCGCGTGGGCGATGATGTTGGCGATCTGGTCGGGATTGAAATCGGTTAATATCGGGACGATGACGAATCCGGCGGCCGCCGCGCCTAGGTAGGCGACGCCCCACTCGGGGCGGTTCTCCGACAGGAGGACCACGCGGTCGCCGCGGGAGGCGCCCGTCGCGGCCGCGCGGGACGCGAAGGCCGCGGCGAGCGGAGCGAGCTCCCTGTAGAGCACTATAGTCGACCTATCGACCATGCCCAGGGCCGGGCGATCGGCATAGGACGAGGAACTCTGCAGGAGAACGTCCCTCAGCGTCAGATTGGCGAGTTTGTACACGGTACCTTCCTTGGGCGCCTCGATGGCGCTATATAGCGGCCGAAAGACGGGCTTCGGCCTTTATCGACAGAATTCGATGATACTGTTAGACAAGATACTGAGGATCCGGTTGCGAGACAAACGACAAAATAATGTCACTAACACGAATTACGACGCGCGCCTCCGTCCTACGAGCCGATATTCATAGTAGCCCGCTTTCGGCGATGGAGCCAGCGGTTTTCTGGTGTATACTATGATAGAGAAATTATATCAGCCGGAGTAAAGCATGAGCCGAGCGGGCAGGAACCTACGACACAGCTTCAAGCGACCGACGCTCGGCCTCCGTCCGCTCCTCGCGGCCTGTCTCCTCGTCGCGTCGACGGTCGCGGCCTGGTCGCAGCCCGTCATATCCGGGGGATCCGTCGCCGCCGATAACCTGTCCGTTACCGTCAGCTTCAGCGAAGCCGTGTACACCGATACCGGTATGTCCGGGGCGCTGACGGCCGCGGATTTCTCCTTGGCCTTCGTTCAGAACGGCGGCAACGCCACAGGCGCCAGCATATCCTCGGTGACGCATATCGCCGGCGACGCTTCCGCCACCGTCGTCATCGCGGTGACGGGTACCGCGAGCGGTACGGAAACCGTCGAGCTGACGCCGTTCGACGGCGCTTCGATCTATAACGCGACCGACCAGGCGATGCTGGCCACCGCGACGACCGGCGCTTTGGGCTTGCATGACCTGCTGGCGCCCGCGGCCTTCACGGCCGGCGCCGTGACGACGACCGGCGGGACGGTCGTGGCCGGCTACTGGAATTCGACGAACGCGGGCGTCAGCGTGACTATCCCTATAGACAATGACTCGAGCCTGCTGGGCGGCTCCGTGCAGTTGCAGGGCTCGCGCGACGGTTCGACCTGGGAGGCCCTGTCCTCGGCGACCGCTATAGGGGCGGTGAACACGACGATCGACCTGGCCGACAGCCTCCTCGGCGTCGAGGGACTAGCGGGCTTCGCCGAGGGCGACGCGCTGTCGTTCCGGGCGGTCATCACCGACCTGGCCGGCAACGCGACGACCGGCGCGGCGAGCGCTACGACGCTCGCGGTGGACCAGACGGCGCCGACGGTGAGTTCGATCGATACGACGACCGCGGACGGCTCGTACAACGAACCCGATCCGATAGTCGTCCGCGTGAACTTCAGCGAGAACGTGACGCTCGCGAGCGGCACGCTCGACGCGACGCTCGACACGACGGACGTCGTCGCGATCGCGGCGTTCGGGCCGGCGGCGACCGCCTCGGGGACGTATACGATAGGCGCGGGCGACACGAGCGCCGACTTGACGGTGACGCTGCTTGCCCTGAACGCCGCGACGCTGCGCGACGCCGCCGGCAACGACGCCGACCTGAGCCTGCCCGCCGGGAACAACCTCGCGGATAACGCGGCCATCGTGGTGGACACGACGGCGCCCGCGGGTTTCACGGCCGGCGCCGTGACGACGACAGGCGGAACGGTCGTGGCCGGCTACTGGAACTCGACGAACGCGGGCGTCAGCGTGACGATCCCGATAGCGAACGACGCGAGCCTCCTGGGCGGTACGGTGCAGCTGCAGGGCTCGCGCGACGGCTCGACCTGGGAGAACCTGTCCGCGGCGACCGCTATAGCAGTGGTGAACACGACGATCGACCTGGTCGACAGCCTCCTCGGCGTCGAGTCGCTAAGCGGTTTCGCCGAGGGCGACGCGCTGTCGTTCCGGGCGATCATCACCGACCTCGCCGGGAACGCGACGACGGGCAGCGCGAGCGGCACGACGCTCCTCGTCGACCAGAGCGCTCCTACGATGAATCCTGTAGCCATCGTCTCCGACAACGCCGACACCTCCCGGGCCAAGATACAGGATACGGTAACCCTGACGTTCACCTCGTCAGAGTCCTTGATCGGATTACCGACCGTAACCATTACGAGCCTCGCGCGGGACGCCACGGAGGCCAGCCTCGGCGGGAATGCCTACCAAGCCGCGTACCAGCTCCTGCCCGGCGATCGGACCATAGCCGAGGCGGCCATAGTCTTTACGATCGACTATACCGACGCCGCCGGAAACGCCGGGGCGCAGGTGACGGCTACCACGAACGCGTCGATAGTCACGTTCTACCGCGAACTGAACTGGGGCGGGTCGGCGGGCGGCGATTGGCATACCGCCGGTAACTGGCTCGAAGGCTACGTTCCGGAGACCGCGGACGACGTCGTCATAGGCACTGGCTATCCCGTCTTATCGAATCCGGGCCTCGGCGAGGACGTCGCAGTCGCGGACGGGGCAGAGCTTCATACGGGCGCCTTCGACCTGACCATCGCCTCGATCGACCTCCAAGGCACGGCCAGGCTCGAGCGATCGGGCGGTACGGACGTCTCGGTTACCGATACCGATAGCGGCACCGTGGCGTATACCGGGGCCGGGGCTATCCAGGAATACGGCGGGATCGATTACATGAATCTCGAGATCGCCGCCGGCGCGACGATAGGCGCGGGCATATCGATCGGCGTCGCCGGTAACCTGGCCGTCGTATCGGGAGGCTCCATCGTCGCCTCGGGCACGGGATCGATCACCGCCGGTACCGGCGCGGCGCTGACAGGCGACGGCGCGATCAGCGTCGCCGACGGCGACCTGACCGTCGCCTCCGGCGGCCTGTCGCTCGGCGGCTCAGGCGCGGTCCAGTCGTCCGGGGCGGGCTCGATCATCGTAAACGCGGGCGGACTGTCCTGGATCGGAACGGCCGGTTCGGCCATTACCTGTAGCGGCGCGGGCGACGTAACGATCAACGGCGACCTGACTCAGGCGCTGGGCGCGTCGGGCGCAATCGCCCTAGCCGGCGGCGATTTCTACGTCTCCGGCGCCACCGATCTGTATCACGCGGCGACTCCGCAGATACGGTCGGCCTCCGGTTCCCTGACCTTCGGAGGCGCCGTAACGCTCTACGCGGTAAGCGCTATCGAGGGAGTCGGCGTCCAATTCGACGACGCTCTTACGCTCGGAGGGAACCTTACGGTCACGGCCGGAACCGGCAACGCGACCTTCACCGGCTTGGTGACGATAACAAGCTATGACCTGACCGTCGCGTCGTCGGACGTCACGATCCTGACCGCCGGTATCTCCGGCGGCACGGGCAACGTGGACGTCGCGGCGACGACGCGCACGGACGTCGACGGGACGATCGCGCTGACCGGGGCCGGCGCGGTGCAGCTCGACCGGGCTATCGTAAGCGGCGCGAGCGTGACGACGGTCGGCGGTAACATCACCTTCGACGGCGCCGCGAGTATCGACACCGCGGCGGTCGCGGTGCAGAGCGGCGGCGGAGACGTGCTCTTCAACAACACGCTCGGGCTCGGGAGGAACCTGACGGTCACCGCCGGAGCCGGGACCGTCACGTTCACCGGCTCGGTGACCATAGCGACGAGGAACCTGACCGTCGCGTCGTCGGGCGTCACGATCCTCACGGCGGGCATCTCCGGCAGCACGGGCAACGTGGACATCGCGGCGGCGACGCGCACTGACGTCGACGGGGCGATAGCGCTGACCGGCGCGGGCACGGTGCAGCTCGACCGGGCTATCGTAAGCGGCGCGAGCGTGACGACGGTCGGCGGCGACATCACCTTCGACGGCGCGGCGAGTACCGATACGGCGGCGGTCGCGGTGCAGAGCGGCGGGGCGAACGTACTGTTCAATAGCACGCTCGGGCTCGGGAGCGACCTGACGGTAATCGCGGGAGCCGGCACGATCACGATCACCGGCGCGGTCACGGGGGCGCAGGCCCTGACCCTGACGAGTACCGGCGCGACGGCGGTCGCGGCGATCGGCGCCGCGGCCACGCCGCTCGCGAGCCTTACGGTGAACGACGCGGGCGCGCTGACGCTGAACGGGAGCGTGTACGCGGAGCTGATCACGGTGAGCCCGAACGTGACGCTCGGCGCGTCGATCACGGTCGGGGACCTCGTTAACGACGGAGCGAACCCCGATATCGACTTCGCGGGCACGGT
>QKAK01000208.1 GCA_003247225.1 Spirochaetota bacterium
CGCGGCGCCGACACGATCTCGGAGTCGGCCCCTATCGCGACGGAGGCGGCCGCGTCGACGAAGGTCAGCTCGGCCGCGACGACGGCCTCGGGCTCGACGCCCAGCTCCGCAGCCACGGCGCGCAGGACCCACGAACCGGCCGACGCCGCTGTCGCCCCGGCGGGCGGCAGGCCGGCGGCCGATACGAGCGGCAGCAGCGCTTGGTTCATCGGGTATTCGACGCCCTTGTTCATGTCGCGGTTGAAGTGGATGGCCAGGTTCGGGATCACGGCGACCGGCCTCGCGAAGTTGACGAGGCGGCGCTGGAGCCCTCCCGCCGTCCTGACCGCTACCCTGCCGGCCAGCCTGCCGGCCAGCGACAGCGGCCTATCGAGCCAGGTGGAGTGTATCGGCCCGCCGTAGGCCTCGACGGCGACGCGGTCCATGCCCCTGCCGCTCACCGACTTCTCGACGCGGGCGCGCAGGCCCGGGGCGTCGGCATGGGCGCCGGCCAGCGCGAAGCCCGCCTCGGACGGGGCGGAACGCCCTACCCTGAAGGCTATCAGCGAGGCGCCGTCCCGCGAGACGTAGTAGGCGCGCCCCGGTTCGAGGCTCCACGCGTCGCGCTCGTCGAGCCGGAGGGCCCCGGCGGCGTTGAGCATGGCCGCGGCCGAGTCAACGGCGTGATAGGGCGTCGGCGACGCGTCGATGAAGTCGCATAGGGCTTTGGTGTTCAGTGCCGGCACGGATTACCTCCAGATTATTCGTTGATCGCGTTATGCCGTACGGCCGCCAGGCGCTCGGCGAGCGACCGCGACTCGAAATACGCGGAGACGAGGGCGGCCCGGGCCTCGGATAGCGCGGCCGCCGCACCCGCGCCCGCGCCGGAGCGCTCGGCTATCAGCGCGTCCATCGTCGCCGACAGCCCCAGGCCCCGGCCCTTGACCAGGTGCCTGACCCGCAGGAGCAGCGCGATGTCGGCCTCGGACCATTCGCGCCGGCCGAACGGCGAGCGCGACGGCGACAGGATGGGCAGCTCGCGCTCCCAATAGCGGAGCACGTGCTCCCCGAGCCCGAGGAGCCGTTCGACGTCGCCGGTACGGTACGGCCCGCCCACGCCCTAGTCCTTCTCCAGGTCCTCGAAGCGCTTGCGCGACGCCCGGAGCTCGAGCTCTATCGGCACGTTCTTGAAGCCGAGGTCGGAGCGTATCCGGTTCTTCAGGTACGAGCGGTACGACTCGCCGACTATCTCGGGCTTCGTGGCGAAGATCGCGAAGGATACCGGGTTGACTCCGGTCTGTACCGCGTAGCGAAGCTTGAAGCGGGCGCGCGGGTGCGCGGGCGGCGGCGTGGACTCCACCCACTCGCGCACGGCCTTATTGAGCCTCGACGTCTCGACGCGCGTGTTGAGCTGGTCGAACAGCTCGACGGCGGTCTTGAGCAGCTTGTCGACGCCCTCGCCGTTCTTGGCCGACAGGGGCAGCACCGGCGCGTAGGCCATCTGCGCGAAGAAGTACTGCAGCTTGTCGCGGGCGGCCTCGAACGCGTTCTTGATCTTGGGCATCTCGTCCCATTTATTGAGGGCGAACATGACCGCCCTGCCCTTGTCGGTGGCCAGCTTGACTATCTTCTTGTCCTGGTCCGACAGGCCCTCGGAGGCGTCTATCATCAGCACGACGACGTCGGCCCGGTCCAGGGTCTTCACGGCGCGGTTGACCGAGTAGTACTCGACGGCCTCCGTCACCTTGGCCTTGCGGCGCATGCCGGCGGTGTCGAGCACGGTAAAGGCCCTGCCGCGCCACTCGAAGCGGCCCTCGACAACGTCCCGGGTGGTGCCGGGCATATCGCTGACGATGGAGCGCTCCTCGCCGAGCAGGCGGTTGAGCAGCGTCGACTTACCGACGTTCGGCTTGCCCATTATAGCGAGGCGCACGTCGTCGTGCTCCTCGTCCTCGGCTACGGCGCCGGACCAGTCGAGCCTCGAGACGATCAGCGCCGCGAGCTCGTCGATGTTGCGGCCGTGCTCGGCGGAGATGAAGACCATGTCCTTGTAGCCCCACGACGCGTGCGCCCAGGCGGCCGCGTCGCGCTCGGGGCTATCGGCCTTATTGACGACGAGCACGGTCTTGGACGCGTAGCGCCTGAGCATCGACGCGAATTCCTCGTCCTCGGGGGTGATATCGACGGCGTCGAGCAGGAATAGCACGAGGTCGGCCGAGGCGACGCGCTCCCAGCTCTTCTTGGCGACGCGGTCGTCCATGTCGTCGCGTTCCAGCTTGAGGCCGCCGGTATCGACGAGGGTCACCGGCATATCGGCGCCGTCGGGCAGCCACTCGCCCTCGATGGGGTCGCGCGTGACGCCGGGCGTCGGGTCGACGATGGCGCGCCTCGAGCGGAGGAGCCTGTTGAACAGCGTCGACTTGCCGACGTTCGGGCGCCCGGCTATGGCTACCACGGGTAGGCCGCTCCAGCGAGGGCGGGAGGGCCTGATGGTCGTTTCTTCGTTCATGTGCGGTAAAGGATACACCGGAACGGTCCGATTGGACTAGGGTTCGATCGCGGCTCCCCGCCTAGCCGTCGCGCGATACCCGGTCGGCCAGCCTCTTCGCGAGGAACTCCTCGGTCTCGCGGTGGGAGCTCAGCTTGAGCACCTCGTTGGCGACGGCCTCCGCCTCGGCGAAGCCGATCGAGCGGATCGTGCGCTTGACGTCCGGGACCGAGACGGCCGACATCGAGAACTCGTCGAGGCCGAGGCCGAGCAGCACGACGGCCGCGAACGGGTCGCTGGCCATCTCTCCGCACATCGATACCGGGATGCCGGCGGCGTGGCCGTCGTCGATCACCTTCTTGACCAGCCTGACCACCGCCGGATGGAACGGCTCGTGCAGGTAGGCTACGCGCTCGTTGCCGCGGTCGACCGCTATCGTGTACTGGATCAGGTCGTTCGTCCCGATCGAGAAGAAATCCACCTTCGGGGCCAGTATGTCGGCTATCATCGCCGCGCTCGGCACCTCGATCATGATGCCGACCGGTATATCCTCGCGGAAGCCCTGGCCCCGTCGCCTGCACTCGGCCTTGGCTTCCTCGAGCTGGGCGAGCGCCGAGTCGAGCTCGACCGGGCCCGATATCATCGGGAACATGATGCGCGCGTCGCCCGAGACGCTGGCGCGCAGGATAGCCCTGAGCTGGCTCTGGAATAATTCCTTATCCGACAGGCAGTAGCGGATGGCCCGCCAACCGAGCAGCGGGTTCTTCTCCTCCTCTATAGCCAGGTCGGGGACCACCTTGTCCCCGCCGACGTCGAGGGTACGGATAGTGACCGGCCGGTCGCCCATCGCCTCTATGACCCGGCCGTAGGCCGCGAACTGCGACTCCTCGCTCGGAGCCCTGCCGGGCTGCAGGAACAGGAATTCCGATCGGAACAGGCCGATGCCCTGGGCGCCGTGGCGCAGCACCGAGCCGGTCTCCTCCGGCACCTCGATGTTCGCCTTGATCAGCACGTCCTTGCCGTCGAGCGTCCTGGCCGGCAGCGACGCCAGGCCGCTCAGCGTCTCGTCGCGCTCGGCCATCCTGGCGCGGATCCGCTCGTATCGCTCGAGCGTCTGCGGGTCCGGCTGCACCCGGACGTCGCCGGTGTTGCCGTCGACGATGACGACCTCGCCGTTCTTGATGGCGCGCGCCGAGCCGCCGAGGCCGAGCACCGCCGGTATCTCGAAGGCCCTGGCGAGGATGGCCGTATGGCTGGTCTTGCCGCCCGCGTCCATCACGATGGCCCTGACCATCGAGCGGTTCATCGCTATCATGTCCGAGGGCAGCAGGTTCCTGGCGACCAGCACGACGTCGGAGCTGAGGTCGGCTAGCGAGAAGCGCTCGCGGAACATCAGGTGGTTGAGTATCCGCCTCGTTATATCGTGCACGTCTACCGTGCGCTCCTGCAGGACGGGGTCGTCCAGGCCCTCCAGGCGCTTGACGATGGCCTGGGCGTATTGGTGGACTATCCACTCCATGTTGAGGAGGCTCGACCGCAGCGATTCCTCGATGGACTCGAGCAGGTCCGGATCCTCGAGCATGACCAGGTGCGAGTCGAAGATGGCGCCGTGCTCCTGCCCCATCTCGCGGACCGCCCGGTCGCGCAGCGCCCCGACGTCGTCCTTCGCCTTGCCGACGGCCACGACGAACCGATCCCACTCCGCGTCCAGCTCCGACTCGGCTATCGCGTACCTGGGGATGGTCGGCTCCTCGTCGTCGAGGAACATGAAGGCCGGTCCTATGGCTATGCCTGGCGAGGCCGGTAGGCCCTGGAGCGTTCTCATAGTACGGGCATGGTAGTCCAAAAGGAATGGACTGTCAAACCGTGGCCGTCGTCAGCGGAGCACGGACATCGGGTTGAGCGTCCTGCCGTTCTTGCTGACGGTGAAGTGCAGGTGCGGCCCGGTGCTGTAGCCGGTGCTGCCGACGGCGCCGATGACCGTCGAGGTCGTCACGTACTTGCCCGGCTTCACGTCGATGCGGTCCAGGTGGGCGTACAGCGAGGTATAGCCGGAATGGTGGCGTATGACGACGTAATTACCCGAGACCGTCGAGTAGCCGGTCGCCGAGACGGTCCCTTCCATGGCGGCGCGGACCGAGGCTCCGCGATTGGCGCCTATATCCACGCCGGTATGGAAGCTCCTGGCGCCCGAGAACGGGTCGTCGCGCCAGCCGTACCAGCTGGTGATCCATCCCCGCAGCGGCCAGGTGAACAGGTCGCCCGATATCTCGCGCAGGGTCCAGCTCGACAGGCGGGCGTCGGGCAGGAACAGGGGCTTCCCCGCCTCGAGGGGATCGTCGCCGACGCCGTTCAGGTCCTTGATCCGTTCCGACGATATGCCGTAGCTGGCGGCGAGCGCGTCCGCCGTATCCCCGGCCTTGGCGTCGTAGATGATGCCGTTGAGCGTCGGTATCCGGAGGTAGCGCCCGATCGAGAGCGTCCTGGCGTTGGTGATATCGTTGAAGGTGACGACGGAATCGGTGCTGACGCCGTATCGGGCGGCTATCTCGGAGACGGTATCGCCCTTGACCACCCTGTACGCCACGTAGAACAGCCCGTCGTCGGGGGGCGGGGCCTCGTCGATGATGGCGTCGACGCTATCGGGCGACTGGTCGCCGGCGATACCGGCGCCCGTGGCGTCGGCCAGGTCGGCGGCTCCGACCGACTCCGCCGGCTCGACGTAGGCGACGGGAAAGCCCGACGATACGAAGGCGAAGCCGAAGGCGAACACGGCCACCGAGAGCGAGAGCACCCGGAGGCTCGCTACCCGCTCGAGCGGTTCTTTCTCTTTCCTTCTCGCTCGCTCGTCTCTCATCCCCGCTCGGCTCCGTTCGATGGCGCTTAATGGTCGGCACGCGATTCTAATACGTCGCCGGCCTTCGTGTAAACAAAAAAACGCCGTTCGGCCCATCGCATCAGTGCGGCAGGACTATGACGCTGATCGCCACGCCTAGCTCGGCGGACTTGGCGTCGACCATCGCCTTGCTTACCCTGCCGCGAGGCAGGGGATGGGCGGGCGCGTCGCCGATCAGCACCACGAGCATCGCGTCGGCCGACCATGGATACCCGATCAGGGCCTCGTAGAGCGCCTCGTACACGGCCTCGGGGATGTCGCGCCCGCCGGCTACGCGCACTCGGGTAACCGCGTCGGTGAACGCGCCGACGTCCCGCGTGAACTCCATGCGCTTGACGACGTAGTCCTCGAAATAGTCCTTGTAGAGCACGAGCCCGAGCCTGAACGCCGAGAAGCGCTTCGTCTTCTCGGCGACCATCGCGGGCAGGCTCGTCTTGACCGCCTCGATATCGTCGGCCATCGACTCGGTGGTATCCAGGCAGATGACCAGGTCGAGCGACTCGCCCTCGACCGCGTCGAGTATGCGCTCGAGGGTCGGGACGATATCCGCCGCGCCGAGCGAGTACGATACCGTACCCTTCCCCGACTCGGCGATCGACTCGAACGAGCGCAGCGTCTCGGGCATGTAGATGGAGGTATCGACGGGCTTCGGTTCCGGCTTCGGCTCGGGCTTCGGCGCCTCGACGATGGGCGCGGGCGGCTCGATGGCCGGCAGCGCCCGGGGTTCCGGCCGCGGGAACGGCTTCTGGGTGACCGAGATCCTGTACGGATTATCGACGAAGCCGCCCGAATAGTCGGCGTAGGGCTTGGCGAAGGCCCTGATATTGACGAAGGTGCCGTCGGCGATGAACTCGCGGCCGTTACGCGACCAGGGATAGCCGTACGCGACCACCCACGGGATGAAAATATGGTAGGCGGAGCCGAACGACGCGTCCGGCTCAGGCGTCGAGTCGATCAGCGACCATAGCCCTCGGGCGGGGTCGATGAACGCGCCGTCGAGCATCCGCCGCTCGTCGCCGTTGACGGGGTTCCAGGCCTCGGCGCGGTACGCGTAGTTATCGGCTACGCCGCTCGGGTCCTTGGTCGTCTCGACGAGCAGCACGCTACCGATGCCCGGCTTGGCCCGCACGAACAGGTGGTAGCCGGCGTCGTCCCGCTGCTCGATGCGCAGGTCGGACGACGATACCGCCAACGGGGACGAAGCCGGCTGCGCCGACGCCGCGGCGAGCGGCAGGAGAAGCACGATCGAGATACGGGCTAGGGCGTTCGTTCTCACCCTTAATTGATCGGCGCGTAGGCCGCCCTAAGTAAGGGCGGATCGATTCCGTCCGCCTCCCTGACGCTATCGCGCCGATCCGCTCATGGCCGCCTTCAGCGCTGCCGTGTTCGTCCGGACCGTCCGCTCGAGCGACCCGAGACGGGCCGCCCGATCGCGATCCGTCTCGGCGTCCAGGCCGAAGCGCAGTTTCTGGGCCAGGACCCTGGCCGCCGCGTCCCGGAGGCGCGCCCGGGGCAGCCTGCCGTCGGCCAGCGCGGCCAGTATAGCGTCCCTGGCGCCGAGGGCCGTACGGCCTCCGGTCAGCATGACCATGTCGGCCCCGGCGGCGAGCGCCGCGACCGCGCTCAGGCCCGGGTCGCCGTAGCCGTCGAGCGCGGCCATCTGGAGGTCGTCGGTCAGCACGATACCGGCGAAGCCCAGCTCGTCCTTAAGCATAGCCACGGCCCGCGGCGACACGCTGACGGGGCGTCCAGGATCGATGGCCGGCACGATAGCGTGCGACAGCATGATAGCCGACACGCCGGCGCTCACCGCCGCCCTGAACGGCGCCAGGTAGGCTCCCTCGACCACCGCGCGGGACGCCGTAAGCACCGGCTGGCCGCGGTGGGGGTCGACCTCGGCGTTGCCGGGGAAGTGCTTGGCCACCGCGGCCGCGCCGCCCCGCTGGCAGGCGGCGATGAAGGCGGCCGACAGCCTCGCGGCCTCGCCCGGATCGTCCGACCAGGCCCTGCCGGCCAGGAAGCCGCGGTTAGCCTCGTTGAGCGCCTCGACGACCGGCGCCGCGTTCATCGTGACGCCGAGCGCCCTGAGCTCGGTCCCCGCGGCGGTCCCTGCGGCGGAAGCGGCGGCCGCCCCGGCCCGTCCCATCGTCGCGGCGGCGGGAAGCCGCGTCAGGCCGCCCTTGAAGCGGTAGACGCCGCCGCCCTCGTGGTCGATCGCGACGAACGGCGGCAGCGAGACGCCGCCTACAGTCTCGACGGCGCAGGCGTCGCGAGCCGCCGCGGCGAGCGAGGCGACCGACCGCGGGTCGTCGTCGACGTTGAACCCGAAGAGTATGACCGCGCCCGGCCTGATACGCTCGAGGATGAGCCTGCTCGCGTTCGACGGCCGGCCGACGCCCTCGACGCCTATCATCATGACCTGGCCGACCAGCTCCTCGTCGTCGAGGCCGTCGGCGATGGTCCCGGCGCGGGCGACGAGAGCCGCGGACGGCGCGGCGGACGGCGCGACGGACGGCGAGGCGGCCGTCAGGGATACGGAGGCGGCCGCGACGAACGCGGCCAGCGCTATGGAACGGGCGATAGGCGAACGGGAGGACGGTACCGATCGGGGCATGGGGCGATGATAGTCGTCCGGCTCCCGCTCGGCAAGGCCCCGCGCCGGATCAGAGCGTCGGGCTGCCCTGCTCGTCGAACGCGCGCTCTATCATCGAGAACAGGTCCTCGTCGTCGAGCTCGAGCCCCGGGGCGGGCGCCTCCGGCGCGCGCAGTATCCTGTCCGCCGCGGCCTTGACGCCCCGGATGAACATCGCGTCGGGGTCGGAGACCGCGAGCGGCGAACGGCCGGCGATCGAGGCCGGCACCGACTGGTCGCGCATGATATAGGCGATGTACTCCATGCCCAGGCCGAGGTTGCGCGACGATATCTCGCGGAGGCGCTGCGCGATGGCGGCGTCGCTCTCGCCGTTGCCCTGGTTCACGACGACCCGGGGCCGCAGGCGGCGCAGCTCGTCGAGCGCCTTGAGCCCGGCGGCCCCGCCCGCCTCGCCGTCGGACTCCGCGAGCCGCTCGGCGAAGGCGAGGAAGGTGTCGCCCTGGCCCTCGGCCCGGTTGACGACGAAATCGACGATGCGCTCCCGCTGCTCGCTGCCCTTCTTGAACGAGCGGAACAGCAGCCTGAACGCGGCGGTCTTCAGGAAGGAATAGGCGTTCAGGATAGCGGGGATCTCCGGCGCGGTGACGACGATGCCGTCCGGGGACATCAGCCAGAAGTCCACGACGTTATAGGAGGCGCCGGCTCCGAGGTCGACGAGCACGTAGTCGGCGGTCAGCTCCAGCAGTTCCTTCATGATGCGGCGCTTGGTGAAGAACTCGAGGTTGGCCGTGCCGGGAAGCAGGTTATCGCCGGGCACGAGGAACAAGCGGTCGACGGACGTCGGCACGACGAGGTTCTCGAGCCGCTTCTCCTTCTTCCAGACGATCGAGCCGACGCCCGGGTGGTTGTTCCGTACGCCCAGGCAGGTGTGCAGGTTCGCCCCTCCCAGGTCGAGGTCGACGAGTATGACGGTCTTGCCGTGCGACGCGAGCACGGCCCCCAGGTTAGCCGTGAACACCGTCTTGCCTACCCCGCCCTTGCCCGAGCCTATCGGAATCAGTACGCCCACGCCGGTCTCCTCCGCGATCGAGTATGGTTCGATTGTAAGCCGGATCGGCCGGGGCCACAAGCGCGGATCGCGGCGGATCGGATCGCGGCGGCGTACTAGGCCGCGATCCGGCCCCGTTACCGGCCGCGTTAGCCGGCGATCGCCCCGAAGACGAACAGGAAGACGGCGCCGGCCAGCGCGACGGCGGCGGCGCCGAGGCAGACCTTGGCGGCCGTCGCGTCGCTCATATTCTTGCCCAGCTTCATCTTGACCAGCCTGAGCAGGCCGGGCGACTTCTTGACGCCGCCTAGATAGCCGACCGCCGCCGCGTACGCCAGGCACGCGACGCCGCCGAGCAGGTACCCTATGCCCATGACGCCCCTCCTCTATCGCTACGGATCACGAGAGTCCCTCGCGTATCCTCGGGATGGCGACCAGGTAGATCGCTAGCGAGATGCCCGATACCATGGCCGCGCAGAGCAGCACGGTAGGCCAGTCGGCCCGCTCGGTCAGGATCAGGTCGTTGGCCTTGTAGGCCCAGTAGAACGGGCTCCAGTACATCGTCCATTGCCACTTGTCCGACAGCAGCTCGTAGCCGGCGATGGAGCCGGCGATCGGCAGCATCGTCATCTTCACGCCGGTCGCCGCCTCGATCACGTCGGTCGAGCTCAGGCCCTGGAGGAAGCCGACGATGAAGGTGAGCACCATCGAGGTCAGCCCGACCAGGATGATCATCGGCCAGTTGACGCCGCTGTACCCGAGTATCAGCAGCGCTATCACGATGCTGGCGAGCGTGCTCAGGCCGCCCAGGAGGCTCTTACCGACGATGAACGCGTTCTGGGATACCGGAGAGACGTTGACGGCGCTGATCGTATCGTCGCTCTTCTCCTCGACGATGCCGAGCGATATGGTCATGCCCGACAGCATGACCATCATCAGGATCAGCATGTTGGCCAGCTTCGCCTTGATCGGCGAGACGGCCTTGCCGAACGACAGGACGCTCGCGGTCGAGTCGTCGCGCGAGCCGCCGAGCTCGTACAGCGCGTTCAGGAGCTTCGCGTAGTTCAACAGGTCCGGCCCCTCGTCGCCCTGGACGACTATCTCGTAGCCGTCGCCGCTCCTGACCATGCCCGCTATCTCGTCGCGCTTGGCTATCCGCCGCTCCAGCTCGGCGACGGAGCCGAAGCGCTCGACGCGAGCGTACTCCGCGACGAAGGCGGCGTGGTCGGCCGGATCGTCGTCGAGCAGGCCTATCCGGACGACGCTGTCGGCGATGCCGGGCGCGAACAGCTGGATGCCCACGGCCATCAGGACGGGCATGGCCAGGATTATGATCAGCATGCTGTCCCTCGAGGCGACCAGCGAGTCCCGGCGCAGTATCCTCATGACCTTGGCTATCATCGCCATGCGTTACCCCCTAGACCGTCAGGGTCTTCTTGAAGCGCGCCTCGGCCGCGAGCAGGATCGCCGCCCCGCCGACCAGGAACGCCGCCAGGACGGCCAGCGCGTACGGTACGTCCGTCTTACCGAGCATGACGGCCTTGAAGACCTGCAGGACCGGATAGGTCGGGAAGAACCTCAGCCAGACCGGGTCGAAGCTGCCGATGAGATACGAGAAGGCCGGCAGCATGAAGGCTATCATGATGGCGTACAGCGCGCCGAAGGCGTCGTCCATCGAGTCGAAGAAGCTGGCGACGAAGAGGCCCAGCGCGGCGAACGCGAAGGTCGTCGCGAGCAGGAACGGATAGAACAGCAGGTAGTCGGGCTTGGCGCCCATCACGGGTATGACGATGACGCTCGACGACGCCAGCACGGTCGACATGATTACGAGGGTCTTGCTCAGGAGATAGGTCCGTACTGTTGCGGGAGTCACCGCGATAGCCTTGATCGCGCCCTCGTTCTTATCCAGGTACAGGTAGGCCATGACGATGAAGAAGCCCATCAGGCTGCCGGCGAAGGTGACGAACAGCGGCACCGCGGATTCGCGGGCGTCGAGGCGATCGACGGGGCCGAGGCTCCGCACCGCCTGCCGGTCCATCGCGTCCCCGAGCTCGTCCAGGGACCCGGCGTGCAGGGCGTACAATAGGTTCGACACTCGCTCGGTCTCGTAGCCCTGGAGGATATAGCGATAGTACAGGCGGCCGTCGTCGCCGGGGCGGATGACCGCGCCGACGTCGCCGCTCGAGAACGACAGCCGCAGGAGGTCGTCCTCCGAGTCGAGCAGGTAGATGGTCTTCTTCTTCCTGCCGGTGGAGCGGTCCATCTCGAGCATCGTCCTGGCCGAGACGGCCCTCGGCTCGTCGAACGAGTAGCGCGCGGACGTACCGGCGGCCTCGTCGGCGACCTCGAACGACGCCGGCTTCATCGTCAGCTCCTCGGGTTCCCCCGGGACGAGCGTCCCTTCCTCGATCAGCTCGGCGAAGACCGCGTCGACGACGGCCGGGCTCGCGTCATAGAACGCGTACTCCTTCTCGCGGCCCTCTGGGTACTCGTCGACCGCGAGCAGCAGGACGGCGAGCAGGATCAGGGCGATCACGATCTCCACGTAGAAGTAGAACCCGCGGAACGCTATCGTCATCTCCTTGCGGTAGGCGCTGGCCAGCTTCATGCTAGTCGAGCCCCCTTCCGGTTATCTGGATGAAGATCTCCTCGAGGGTCGCCTCCTTCGAGTGCATGGTTACGATGTCGCGCGAGCGGACGATGCCGGCGAGCCGCTCGCGGTCGCCCTCGTCGACCGTCCTCAGGGTCTCCTTGGCTATCGAGCCGTCGTCCCTCAGGTACTCGACCTCGACGAGCTTCTTGCCGTAGCGCTGCTTGAGGTTCCTCGGGGTGTCGACGAGCTTGATCGAGCCGTCGACGATGAAGGCCACCCGGTCGCACAGCTCGTCGGCGATGTACATGTTGTGGGTCGTCAGGAAGGTCGTCGTGCCCTTGGCCTGCTCCGCCTTGATGACGCCCTTGATGACGGCCGCGATGGCCGGGTCGAGCCCCGTGGTCGGCTCGTCCAGGAACCATAGCTCCGGATAATTGAGCATCGACCGGGCGAAGGCGAGGCGGTGCTTCATGCCCTTGGAGAACGACCCGGCCCTGTCGTTCTCGCGGCCGGCCAGGCCCACCAGCTCGAGCAGCTCGTGCGGGTCGCGGGTCGGCGCGTCGAACAGGTCGGCGTAGAAGCGCAGGTTCTCGAGCGCGGTGAGCTTGCTGTACACGTTCGCCTGCTCGAACGAGACGCCGATCTTGTTGAAGCGCTCCTTCCGCACCGTGCGCAAGTCGTAGCCGGCGACGGTCACCTCGCCCTTCTGGAGCCGCAGGAGGCCGGTCAGTACGCCCTGGGTAGTCGACTTGCCCGCACCGGACGGGCCTAGGAAGCCGAAGGTCTCGCCCTTCCCTATGTCGAAGCTGACGTCGTCGACGGCCAGCCGGCCGTCGTTCCCGTACGAGTGCGATAGGTTCCTGACGCTGACCATGCTCGCTCCCTTCGAGGCGACCCGCCGGCCATCGGCGACGAAGGATCGCCCTTCCGTAAAGCGTAAGGCCTCGGCGGCTCCGGGTCAATGAAACGGACGGATTATCGCCGGCGGGATACCTCCGGCGGCGCTTGTGGACGCCGTCGCGACGCTGTACAGTATAGGCCATGAGACGATTCGCCATCGCCGCCTGCGCGATCCTATCGGCCGCCGCGGCCGCGGCCTTCTCGTGGACCTCGACGCCGACCATCCAGGTCGAGTCGGCCGCCCTGAACGGGCTCGCGTCGCTATCGGTGCGCTGCGAGACGCGCGGCGCCGAGGTCTGGCTCGACTACCAGTACCGCGGCACCGCGCCGCTCGACCTGACCGGCCTCGCGCCGGGCCCGCACGCGCTTGCGCTGCGCGCCGACGGCTACTACGAGGCCGTCATCACGCTCAGCCTCGCCGCGGACACCAAGACCACCGTCACGGCCTCGCTGCAGCTCAGGACCGGCTACCTGGACGTACGCGTATCGCCACGCTCGGCCACGGTCGCGGTCGACGGCGAGTCGTACGCTCCCGGCGTCATCGAGGTGGCCGCCGGACAGAAGACGGTGACGATCAAGGCCTTCGGGTATACCGAGCAGACGCACTCGATCTACGTGCCGGAACGGCTGGTCGCGTCGATCAGCGCGACCCTCGAGCCGGCGAGCTTCGAGGCGAGCGGCTTCAGGCTGTCCGGCGACCGGTTCAACCCGCGCAACGCCGGGCTCAGGGGACAGGCCGGCGTTTCCTTCTCGGTCACGGCGCCGGGCTACGCCGAGCTGCGCGTTACGGCCCCGGACGGGAGCCTCGCGCATTCCGACCGCATCGGGCCGTTCGAGGACTGGGAACAGTCGTTATCATGGGACGGCCGAGACGGTTCGGGCGGGTTCGCCCCGGACGGGGAATACACGGTCGAGCTCGCGGTCCGCCCGGACGACGCGGTCGAGTCGGAACTCGACGAATACGTCTTCTCCGCCTCGCTGCGGGTCGACTCGAGCCTGGTCATCGTGCCGTCCGGGTCTTTCGGGGCGATGTTCGGCTCGGCGCGGGCGCCCGACGCCCTGCCTCCGGCGGCCTCGGCCTTCAGGGCCGAGGCGAGCGCCTACGCCGCGGGCGCCTTCGGGAGCGCCGCGGCGACCGGCGGCGCCGCGCTATCGGTCTCGGCGGCCGTAGCGCCGCATTTCGACGTCGGGGCCGGCCTGGAGATAGCGGGCTTCGAATCGGGGGCCGGCAGGCTCGGCGCGCGCCTGTCGACCGATATCGGCGGAGCCTTCGCCGCGGCGGTACTGGCCGACGGCAGGATAGCCGAGGCGACGGACGGAGACCCGGCCTGGGCCCGGATCGGCGCGTCCATCGGCGTCGGCACGCCCTTCCTGAACGCGGTGGCCATGCCGGCCATCGCGGCGTACTGGGAGGACGGCTTCTCGATGCGGGCGGGACTCGGGGCGGCGTTCAGCCTGTCCGGCTACTCGCTCGGGGCGTCGCTATCGGCCTCGGCGCTGTCCGGGCCGCTTTCCGACGGCCTGGCGCCGGATTGGCCCGTCGGCACGACGCTGGAACTCAGGTTCATGCCGGCGGGCCTGCCCCTGACCTTCAGGCTTTCCGGAGGCCTCGACTGGTCGCCGGCCCCGTCCGGCTGGAATCTCGGGCTCGCGGTCTCCGGCGGGTTCTAGCCGCCTTTAGGAGACCGCGCCGAAATTCATGAATAGCGTCGGCAGGCGCCGCCTGAGCACCTCGTAGGACAGGTAGCGCTTGCCGATGGCGAAGTTCTCGGCGACGCGCTTCCGCTCCTCCATCGGGTCCGAGAGCACGCGGGCCACGTCCTTGACGACGGCGTCGGTAACGTAGCCGTCCATCACCGTCGTCCTGAAGCCCAGGGGCTCGATGTCCTGCGCGTAGATCGCGTAGCGGTTCACCAGTATCGGCTTACGATAGAAGATGGCCTCGAGGAACGCGTTGCCGAAGCCCTCGTAGGTCGACGGGTACGTGACGAAATCGGCCTGCACGTAGGTATCCCACAGCGAGTATACCTTGCCGCCGTCCGTCCGCGTTCCCCGGTTCACGTCGATCAGGTCGGGCCGCACGATCAGCTCGACGTCCATGTACTTGGCGTAGTCGAGCACGCGGTGCTGGTATTCGTTACCCTCGTCGAGCACCGGGTGCGAAATTAGGAGGCGGCCTTTCTGGGACGGGCCGACCATGTCGTTGTACCTGGCTACCAGCTCGATCGCGCTCTCGATGCCCTTGCG
This sequence comes from Spirochaetota bacterium, assembly GCA_003247225.1. Classification (GTDB taxonomy): domain Bacteria; phylum Spirochaetota; class Spirochaetia; order Treponematales; family UBA12059; genus SZUA-370. Next base: position 14,745 of record QKAK01000208.1, read on the forward strand.
GGCGACGATCCTGGTCGGCTGCAGGAACAGCACCTCCTCGTCGCCCATGCCGAGCTCGGAGCGGAGGCTCGCGTTGTACGCGTCGGCCTCGGTCGGCTCCGCGTCGAAGTCCCAGACGTTCGGTATCATCACCGACGAGATGCCGCAGCGGAAGGCGAGCTGCCTGCGCGCCTCCGAGTTGATCACGACGTGGTAGACGCTGTGCAGGCGCGGCGGGAAGGCGCGGACGATGTAATCCTCGGCGCAGCCGGTCATGAAGCGCTGCCGCTCCCAGGCGAAGTCGTGGTTATGCGCTATCGTCGGCATCTCCATCTCGGCCACGAGCTCCGCGAGGGCGATGCCGAGCGGGATGTGCATCGGTATCGCGAAGGCGTTCTCGACGATCAGCACGTCGATGTTGAATTCCTTTACGAAATCGTACAGCTTGGCTTTTATCCGGCCCTTAATCTCGCCGACCTCGGCGGTCAGGCCGCGGCGGCGCGTCGAGCGGTCGAAGATCTCGTCGTGCAGCTCCTTGACGCGAGGCTGCCCGAAGAAGGCGTCCTCGACGACCATCGATCGCTCGGGGAACCAGTCGCTCATGCCCGAGAAGAAGAACGTCTCGTAGCCGAGCTCGGTCAGGACCTCGTTCCATTTCCAGGTCTCGAGCGACACGCCGTCCGTGCCCTGGAAGCGGGTCGAGACGAAGCCGACCCGGGTTATCTCGCGCGTCTTGGTCAGGTACATAGCAGCCTCCTCATATCGTCCCAGGAGTACGCGACCAGAGACGGGGGATTCGCCTCCACTCGGTCGTCGCCGGACCGCGGCCTGCAGGATCGCGCGTCCCCGGCGAATAGCGCGGTCATCATGCCGGCCTCGCCGGCGGCCGCGCAGTCGTTGAGCGCGTCGTTGCCTATATAGAGGATCCGGTCCGCCGGAACGCCGCGCGCGGCCAGGCGCCGCGCCAGCTCGTCGAACATCCAGCGATCGGGCTTCGCGCGGCCGGTCTCGAACGACCACAGCGCCAGCTCCGGATCGAAGCCTAGGCTCGGGCGGCCGGGCGCGCCTTCGGGCCGAGCCTCGTCGGCGGCTCGGCGGTACAGGTCGGCGTCGAAGGCTTCCTCTATGAAGAGCCGCGTGTAGAACTGGGCGTTCGAGACGATGCCGAGGGGCAGGCCGCGAGCGGCGCAGCCGGCGATGAATTCCGCGGCCCCGGGCATGGGCGCGCAGCGGTTCACCGTGCATTCCCAGGCGACGCAGGTCCGCGCCCCGTCCTCCGGGTCCAGCCCGAGCGCCCGGGCGAACACCGACGGCGCGTCGACCTCGGGCCAGGGCACGCCGCGGGCCCGTTCCCGCGCGTGGTCATCGTCGACGATGGAGCGCAGGCGCTCGGCCATGTCGCGGGGGAACGCCTCCCGGGCCTCTTCCTCCGTCGCCTCGTCGTCCCATTCGGCGCTCGGCCCGATCTCGCCTATGGCGCTGGCGAGCAGCGTGCCGTAGACGTCGACGGCTATCGCCAACGGACGCTCGCGCGGCTCCTTGCCGACGAGGCGGGAGAGCCCGGGCGGCAGGCGAGCCGGGGATAGGAAGCGTTCGTAGCCGTCGGGGTCCTCGGGCCGCGCTATGCCGTTGTCGGCTATGGATCGCCTGAGCTCGGCGATCAGCGCCTCGGGCAGGCTAGACGCCGACGCCATGGAAGGCCTCCGGCCTCAGGTACAGCCCGAGCAGCGCGGCCTTGTCCGGCGCGGCGCCGCCGCCTCCGATAGCGGCCGCGTACAGCTCCTCGAGCCGGTCGGCGTAGCGCGCCTCCGACCACGGCTCGAGCGCGCCGGCCGCGAGGGGCGAGCCGCGCTCGGCCGCCTCGTCCCAGCCTTCGATGAACGGATTGGCCGCGGCGACGGCGCGGCGGGCCTCGGGCGAGAGCCGGACGGCGCGCAGTACCTCGAGCTGGGCCGCTTCGTCGAGCCGGCCGAAATCGATCGCGTCTCCCTTGGCCAGGTCGGCGGCGACGGCCTCGGGCAACGCCTCCGGCGCGACGCCGTAGGCCCGTACGGCCCCGCGCGCGACCGCGGCGGCCCTCCGGGCGAAGGCCTCGCCGTCGAACAGGCCGCGCGGCGCCGCGACGGAGCCGTACAAGGCCGGGAACGACAGGCCCTCGGCCTCGAAATCGTCGACGACCTTCGCTAGGCGCCTGCCCAGCGTCGCCCGGCCCCGTATGGCCGGTTCCAGGTAGGACAGGCCGAAGCCCTCCTTCACCGAGGTCGTCACCGCGGCCTTCGCCTCCCGGTACAGCTCGTCGAGCCCGCGCCCCAGGCCCAGCTCGAAGGCGATGGGCGCCCCGAGCTCGAGCGCGGCGGCCTTCCAGCCGTCGTAGTACGGCCTGTCGCGCGGGCCGTTCGGAGGCAGGGTCACGCCGACGCGGCCGCCCGGCCGCATGAACAGCGACAGGAGGACGGCCTCCCCGAGGTTCTTCCTCCGGATGCCCCGGACCGGATACAGGACGAGCCCGGCGCCGGCCGAAGGCTCGGCTATCGGCTCCGCGCCGGTCGCCCGAGGCAGCGGATTGGGCAGGAAAAGCGCCGAGCCCGCCCCGGAGGCCGATAGCGCCTCGGCGTCTCGTCGGTTGATCGCGGCCCAGGCCGCTCCGTCCGGATAGGGCTGGCCGGAATAGACGTCCGGCCTCCAATCCTCGGCCAGGTCGTGGACGTGCATGACCAGCCCGACGCCTGAGCCGGACAGGGCCGACAACGCCGGGAGGAGCGAGGCGTTCTTGCGTATCGTCGGATTATGGACGTGCACCACCACGTCATCTCCGCCGCGGGCCAGCCTCCCGGCCTCGCGCCGGATAGCGGAGGCTATCGCCGCCGACTTGGCGGCGTCGGGCCGACCGTCCGAGCCGGGCTCGTCGTAGGCCAGCGCCCGGTCGACGGCCGGCGGCGTCCCGCCCCAGCTATCGTCCGGCGGCGCCTCGCCCACGAGGAGCGCGGCCTCGACGCCGCGCGACGCCAGGGCCGCGAGCTGTCCCCTTATGACCGTGGTCACGCCCCCCGGCTTCAGGTGGTAATGGACGACGAGGACCCTCATGCCTCGCCGGCCCTCGCGGGGAACTTGGCCAGGTACTCGGGCAGCTCGACGATGGGCCTCCGCTCGACGATGTCGATCATGCTCTCCTTGCGCCGGTAGGCGCCGCCCTCGAGCTCGAACTGGATCATCGTCTTATAGAGCTCCCCGGCCATCGTCGCCTTGCCCGAAGCCTTGAGCTTGGCTATGAAGGTCTGGATGATGCCGAAGGACATGCGGCCGAGCGCCACCGTCGACTGGTTCCGGTGCACCCGCTTGTCCAGGTCGACCTGGGCCATCGCCTCGAGGCCGAAGCGGTCGTAGATGTCCATCAGCATGCTCGTCTCGACGCCGTATCCTATAGGGAACGGTATCGTGTCGAAGCACTCGCGGAAGCCCGCGTACTCGCCCGATAGCGGCTGGATGAACTGGGCCAGCTCGGGATAGAAGCTGGAGAACAGCGGCCTCGTTACCAGCTCGGTGACGCGCCCGCCGCCCGACGGCTTGACGGTCTTCTGGTCGAGCGCTATCGGGCGGTCGTAGAACGCCTTGACGAAGCGCGTATCGTCGTTCTTGAGCAGGGGGCCGACGAGCCCGTACACGAAGCGCGGGTGGATGTTCTTGATGTCGGCGTCCACGTAGACGATGACGTCCCCCTCGAGCACGTACAGCGCCTTCCAGAGGTTCTCGCCCTTGCCCTTGTACGGCTCGATGTCGGGCAGGATGTCGGTGGCCAGGTAGACCTTGGCCCCGTACTCGGCCGCCACCTCCCGCGTCCGATCCGTGGACCCGGAGTCGATCACGACGATCTCGTCGACGAGGGGATAGCGCATCTGCAGCTCGCTCTTGACGATGACGATCTCCTTGGCGATCGTCGCCTCCTCGTTGAGCGTCGGGAAGCACAGCGATATGGACAGGCCGCGCTCGCGCTTGCGCTCGACGAGGGCCGGTACGTCGGAGAACTCGCTATGGTGGAAGGTCCGGCTCGACAGCCAGTCCTGGCCGTTACGCATCGGCCGCCTCCTCGTCCGCCGCGAGCATCACGCCGATCAGCTGGGCCATGCCGGAGTACAGGGAGCGGAGGCTGGCCGACGCCAGCTCCTGGTGGTAGTCGCTGCCGGTCGCGACGCCGATCGTGACCGCCGGTATGCCGCGCTGCAGGAAGTAGTACAGCTCCGACACGCTCGGGTAGACGTTGAGCTCCAGGCCGAGCTCCTGGATCACCGCTATCGCGGCGCTCGTCAGCGGATGCGACCAGCCGAGGCTCGCGGCCCCGAGCGCGGCCGCGACGTCGTACTCTATATCGACGCGCCGCTCGTGCCGCACCTGGTCGAGGATGCCGGCGATGCGGTTCGTCAGCGCGGAGAGCGCCTCGTTCGAGGTGCTCCGCAGCTCTATGCCGACGCGGGCCGTCGTCGCCGGCGTGCCGTACTTATAGCCGCCGCGTATCATGCCGACCGTGACGGCGGTCTCGGGCTTCTGGGGCAGCTCCAGCTCGAGGAGCCGGTCGATGATCTCGTTCGCGACGATGATCATGTTGGGCGGTACCTGGCGCGCCCCGGGCCGGCGCTCGCACAGGATGTCGGCCCTGACCACGGCCTCCGAGAAGTAGTTCAGCCGGCCGAGCTCGCCGCCCTTGACGATGATCGCGGCGCTCGGCCTCGTGCCGAGGCTATCCAGGAAGCGGTCGACGAGCGTCAGGTTCTTGCTGTCGCGCATCGTATTGGCTATGCCGGCCAGCATGACCGTCGACCTGAGCGATATGCCCTCGCGCTTGAGTACGTCCGGCAGCGACATGACCGCGGCCGCGCCGATCGCGTTGTCCATCATACCGGGGCCGACGATGGTGTCGCCGTCGATCGCGTAATGGATATCGCCTGGAGGGTTGAACAGGGAGTCGAGCTCGGCGCATACGAGTATCGGCGGACGCCCCGGCTCGTCGCCCTTGATGATGCCGATCGGGTTGCCGAGCGGGTCGGTCGTGCACTCGTCGACCCCGAGCTCGCTCATGCGGTCGGCGAAGAAGCGCGCCCGCACGCTATAGTCGACGCTCGACATCTCGTCGTCGCTCTGCCAGGTGCCCGCGTACGACGGCACCTCCCCGAGCAGTACCACGTTCCCGAGCAACAGCTCCTTCATCGACGCGAGCGACGATTCGAGCGCCCGCGTCCTGTCCAAGATGCCTCTCATGACGGCTGTATCCAGTCTGTACCTCCTAGGCCGAGGCGACCGGCCGAGAGCGCGAGGCCTTGGTCGGCCGCTGTCGCCCGGTTCGCCTAGGTCCAGTATAGGGTAAAAGCCGCCGGCCGGCAAACTCCGGCCGAGAAGCTTGACCCTAGCCGCCGCGCCGGCCTAGATTCATCGTAGCGGGATGACGCTATGGAGGCTTAACGTGGACTACGCGCCGCTCCTCTTCAACCAGCTGGCGGAACTGACGGCGATGCGGGACATCGAGCTGATGGAATTCAGCCTGCTGCGGACCCTGAGGGATTTCCTGAACCCCGAACGGCTGAGGATACTGAAGCTCGACAACAAGGGCCGGCCGTGCCGCGAGCTAGCGTTCAGCGACGCCCAGTGCACGGTCTCGACCGACGGCATCACGGTTCCGGGCGAGATCGTCATCGCGCTGACCGAGCTCCTCCTATCCGGCGATCGATCCCGCTCTATCAAGGCGCTGAACGGCTATACGGATATCTACCGTATCCACCGGACGCGGTCGATGCAGGTTTTCCTGATGATCACGCTCCGGGAACCGATATCCAAGCTGAACGCGTACCTCGTAGACGGGATGCTCCAGATCTACAGGAATTTCTGCGAGGTGCTCAGGGACGGCCAGACCGACCAGCTCACCGGGCTCTATAATCGCCGCACCTTCGACGAGAGCATCAACAGGGTCTTCTCGCTGCTTCCGGAGGAAGGAACGGAATTCCCCGACGATAAGCGCGCCGGCGGGTCCGTCGGATACTGGCTGGTCATGGTCGACATCGACCATTTCAAGGCCATCAACGACCGCTTCGGGCACCTATACGGCGACGAGGTGCTCCTGCTCCTGGCCCAGACCATGCAGTCGAGCTTCAGGGGCGAGGACATGCTCTTCCGCTTCGGCGGAGAGGAATTCGTGTTCGTGCTGCGCAGCCCGAACCAGGAAGGCTGCCGCGTCGCCCTCGAGCGTTTCAGGTCTACCGTCGAACGGCGCGACTTCCCGCAGGTCGGCAGGGTGACGGTCAGCATCGGGGCCTGCCGCATGACGAGGGAGACGTACTCGGTGACGCTGCTCGACTACGCGGACAAGGCCATGTACCACAGCAAGAAGGCCGGCCGGAACAGGACTACCTTCTTCGAGGACCTGGTGCTCTCCGGCGAGGAGAAGTACGAGGAGGTCGAGGCGGGCGCGATCACGATGTTCTAGGGGATCCGGCCGCGGGCAGCTCGAAGCTCACTTCGAGGCCTCGCGGCTCGGTATTGCGGGCGGCGATGGACCCGCCGTCCGCTTCTATGAACTGCTTGCATATGGCCAGGCCGAGCCCGCGCCCGCCCGAGTCGCGGTTCCGGGACGCGTCGACCCTATAGAAACGCTCGAAGATGCGGCCGAGCTCCGGCTCGGGCACGCCCGGGCCCTCGTCGGCCACCGATACGCGCGCGAAGCGGGCCCCGCCGCGCTCGACGCGGGCGCACGACAGCGTGACGACGGAGCCGTCCGAGGCGTACTGGAGCGCGTTGAATAGCACGTTCCGTACGACCTGGCGCATCCTATCCTCTCGGGCGAGCGCCAGGCAGCCGTCCCGGGCGTCGATGGATAGGCTCATGCCGCGCTTCTCGAAGAGCGCGCGGTACTTGTCGCCGGTCTCCTCCAACAGACCGGCCACGTCGACGACGCGGGCGTCGCCGCGGCTGACGCCGACCTCGACGTCGCTCAGGGTACGCAGGTCGCCGATGAGGTCGGCCAGGAGCCGCGTCTCGTCGTACAGGCTCTGGAGCCTCGCCTCGTCCGGCCCGTATACGCCTGAGAGCATCATCTCGAGATTGGCCTGGATGACGCTGACCGGCGTGCGCAGCTCGTGGGACAGGTCGGCGAGCAGGTTCTGCCGCGCCTCCTCGTTCGCTCCGAGCCGATCGGCCATGGCGTTGAAATTAGCCCCGAGGCTCCCGAGCTCGTCGTCGCGACCGACCTCGACCCTCGCCCCGAGGTCTCCCTCGGCTACCGACCTTACGGCCGCGTCGAGCGCCGAGACGCGGCGAGCGAAGCGCGACGCGAAGGCCGCGCCGAGGCCTATGCCCATCGCGAGCGCGACGGATATCGAGACGGCCGTGGAACGGGCCATGGACGCCAGGAACGCCGTCTCCTGGGGATTGTAGGCCGGCCGTATCATGGACTTGAAGAACGCGTAACCGACGACGCGCCCTCCGACGCGGACGGGAGCGCCGCCGGCGACGTCGAACCTCGTCGGTAGCGCGTCTGCGCCGGCCTCGGGGTCGGGCCGTATCCACGCGTATACGACGCGCCCTCCTTCGTCGGTCAGTATCAGGGGCAGGTCGTCGCGCTCGTGGCGCCGTCCGCCCTCGGCCTGGTCGCGCGGGCCCTCCGCGCCGTCGGGCTCGCCCCGGCCGTCCCTCGCGCCCAGTAGCGCCGGGCCGACGCCGTCCCAGCCGCCGCGCGCCTCGTAGAGGCCGGCGAGCGTCAGCGCGAACTCGCCCGCTATCGATACGTCGTTCCGCTCCACCAGCTCGTCGAAATTCCCCCGCGACGACGCCACGGCCGAGACGAAGGTGACGACGCCGCTCAGGATCATCAGCGCCGAGATGCCGACGACGAGCTCGTCACGGATCTTCGCGCGGCGCCCCGCCCGGCCGCTCATTCGGCCGCCTTGTAGCCGACGCCGCGTACCGTCAGTATCAGCTCGGGCTCGCCGGGCGAGGCCTCGACGGCCTTCCGGAGGTTCTTGACGTGGACGTCGATCGTGCGCTCGTAGCCGTCGTACTGGTAGCCGCTGATCCGGTCGATCAGCTCGCCCCTGGTGAACACGCGGCCGGGCGAGGAGAGCAGCGCCAGCAGGAGCTCGAACTGGGCCGAGGTCAGGGCCACCGGGGAGCCGCCCTTCGTCACCGTCCGCTTGGACGGGTCGACGGCGACGCCGCGGTGCTCGATCCGGCCGCCCTCGGCCGCCCCGGCGTCCTTCGGCGCGCAGCGCCGCAGCACGGCCCGGACGCGGGCGCCGAGCTCGCGCACGCTGAACGGCTTCGTCATATAGTCGTCGGCGCCCACCTCGAGGCCGAGCAGCGTATCGGCCTCCGAGTCGCGCGCCGTCAGCATGACGATCGGCGTGTCGCCGCGGGCGCGCACGCGCTTGGCGACCTCCAGGCCGTCCAGCCCCGGCAGGTGCAGGTCGAGCACGATCAGGTCGAAGCGCTCGGCCTCGGCCAGCCTGGCGGCGTCCGAGCCGCTCAGGCACTGTACCACCCCGTAGCCGAGCGACGAAAGGTAGTCGCGCAGGATATCGTTCAGCTTCCGCTCGTCCTCGACCACGAGTATCCGTTCCATCACGGGCCTCCTACGCCCTCGATTCCTGGCCGCACAGGCCGCAGCCGACGCAGCCGGGGCATCCTCCGTAGCTGACCGCGTCGACGCCCCGCTGGTCGTCCTCGAGCGTCGGCCCGCCGCGGGAGGGATCGCCGTTCCCGCGCGGCCCCTGGCCGTCCCGAGCGCCGTTCCTCGCGGGCATGGACGCCTTCGCCCACGCGGCGCCGCCGGCGAATACCGCGGCGGCCAGCACCGGCACCGCGATCGCCGGTACGTCGAGCTTCCCTACCGGCGCGCTCAGGGCGCCCTCTACCGGGCAGGCCGCCACGCACTCCCGGCAGCCGATGCACTCGGCCGAGTCGACACGCTCCAAGTTTGCTACATCGATGCCCATCGGGCAAGCCTTCGAGCAGCGGCCGCAGCCGACGCAGAGGCTCTCGTCGCGCCTGACCTTGTTCGGGCTCAGCTTCGACAGCATACCGTACCAGGCGCCCGCCGGGCAGAGGTACTTGCAGAAGCCCCTGCCGAGGAAGAAGGCGAAGACGATGACGCCGGCGAGGAACAGAGCCGAGGACGGGTTCCGCTCGAAGGCCGCGGCGACTCCCGACTTGCCGACGCTCATGAACGCGATGAACGGGTCTCCCTTGATCATCCAGTGCCCTCCGCCAAGCGCGGCCCCGACGACGAACGCCGCTAGGACGCCGTACTTGACCCAGCGGAGCGCCTTGTCGAGCCGGGACGGTAGCTTGAGCCCGCGGAGCCGCTTGGGGAGGACGAGCTTCCCGACCCGCTCGGACAGTTCCTGGATCGCGCCTATAGGGCAGACATAGCCGCAGTAGGCCCGCCTGAAGACGATCGACAGAACCGACATGACCAGGAAGGTGACGACCATGCCGGAGAACAGACCGGCGACGGTGAAGCCGGTGCTAAAGAGGCCGGTGAAGTACATCTCGAAGCCGCCGATCGGGCAGATCGCGTGCTCCGATACGAACGATGAGAAGAAGAGGAAG